>CAWUUQ010000064.1:0-15820 GCA_963925625.1 uncultured Psychrosphaera sp. | reverse complement strand
TGTAGCGTCATAACCAATAACAACAATTGGGATGGCCGTTGTTTACCAATGGAAAAAACCGACTGTGGGCACTTTGTATTAGTTGTTCCTGACATTGCAGTTGGTGACACTTATAAGTTTGAGTTAAAAAACGCTGCTGGTCACAGCTTACCTCACAAGTCTGACCCAGTTGGATTTTATCAAGAGCAGTATCCATCTTTTGCGAGCGTGGTTTATGATCATGACCAATACGAATGGCAAGACCAGCAGTTTATATTAGAACAAAGTGCGAATAAGAATACCTATTCTAAACCCATGTCGATATACGAAGTGCACCTCGGATCATGGCGATTTAAACAAGAATCCAATTGCCCATTAAATTACGAAGAGCTGGCCGAACAACTTATCCCTTATGTTGTAGAGATGGGATATACGCATATAGAAGTTTTGCCGGTTTCTGAACATCCCTTTACAGGTTCATGGGGTTATCAACCAACGGGTTTATTTGCGCCCACATCACGATTTGGCGACCCTGATCAATTTAAAGCCTTTGTTGATAAATGCCACCAAGCGGGTATTGCCGTTATAGTGGATTGGGTACCGGCTCATTTCCCTTCAGACCCACATGGCTTAGCTAAATTTGATGGCACGTCTGTTTATGAATACGACGATCCTAAAAAAGGTTGGCATCCCGATTGGCAGTCTTATATTTACGACTATGGCAAAAACACCGTTCGCCAATTTTTAGTGGCAAGTGCAATGTACTGGTGTGACAAATTTCACATTGATGGCATTCGCGTGGATGCGGTTGCGTCAATGTTATATTTGGATTATTCGCGGAATGAAGGTGAATGGATACCCAATGTAGACGGTGGAAATCATAATTATGAAGCCATTAGTCTATTAAAGTGGCTAAACCAAGAAATTCATCATCACTTTCCAAATGTAATGACTATTGCTGAAGAATCAACGTCATTTGCTGGCGTTTCCAAACCTTTAGATGACGGCGGTTTAGGGTTTGATTATAAGTGGAATATGGGATGGATGCATGACAGCCTGATGTATATCAGTAAAGACCCATTACATAGAAGCCACCACCATAATGATTTAACGTTTTCCATGGTTTATCACTATGACGAACACTTTGTACTGCCAATTTCACATGATGAAGTTGTGCATGGTAAAGGTTCAATGATCAGAAAAATGCCAGGTGATGAATGGCAAAAGGCAGCTAACCACAAATTATTTGCTGCTTACATGTATGCGCACCCAGGTAAAAAACTAAACTTTATGGGCAGTGAATTCTCACAATTTGAAGAGTGGAACCATGATAAAGAATTGTCGTGGTCAGCGCTTAAAAACGTTAATAACAAAGGCATGCAGTCGTTAATCAAAGACTTAAATAAACAATACAAATTGTTGCCAGCTTTACATCAACTTGATCACGATCAACGCGGATTTGAGTGGTTAGATCATACAGATGCAGAACAAAGCATATTAGCCTTTAAACGTATGTCCGCTACAAATGAAGAGGTTATTGTTATTTGCAACTTTACGCCAGTACCTAGAAACGACTACCGTGTAGGGGTTTCAACAGCAGGCAACTATGAAATTATTATAAATACCGACAGCGAATATTACGCTGGTAGTAATTACAATACGGGATTATCACTAAAATCTTCCCCTGTGGCATGGCAAAACGAAACAAATAGCCTTATGGTTAACTTACCTCCGTTAAGTGCGTTATATATAAAAATCGTAGACTCGTTATGACTATAAAAGCCTGTGAAGTTGTAGGGCCAGGTAATCCTTATCCTTTTGGTGTGACTGATGTTAATCATGTAACCGATGTTAATAGCGCAAACAAGTGTTCTAAACAAAACACGACACAAAACAAAAATGTCGCTATTTATGCTCCAGACTGCAAACAGGTGTTTATTCACTTTTTTTTGCCGGACACCGAGGAACTCGTTGCCAAAGTTGAATTAGTCAATCGAACAGGTAAAGTTTTTCATGGGAAGTTGTCTGCGGTTTCAAGTCAATGGTTTTATGCCATACAGGGAATTCAAAATGATCCACGTAAAGGCCATGACATTGATAAGAATTTATTAATAGACCCGTACGCAAAGTCTTTAAACAGAGAACTTGTGTGGCAAGCATCTTTATACAATGAACAAAACCCATCATTTATTCCTAAAGCTGCGGTTAGCATTGCGAAGTTCGATTGGCAGGACTTACCAAAACCAAACATTTCACTAGCACAGACTATTTTGTATGAAATGCACGTAAAAGGGTTTACGCAACAGTTTCCAAATTTGACAGCCCAAGAGCGTGGTAAGTATTTAGGCTTGGCGAACGAACATGTGATTCATCATATTAAATCGCTTGGCGTAACATCTGTGCAGTTAATGCCTGTTTTTAGCTTTATGTCTGAGCCTAGATTACAAGAACTAGGATTAAGTAACTATTGGGGGTATAACCCAATTAACTGGTTTTCGCCCGATCCTAGGTATGGTCACAATGACGCAGTAAATGAACTAAAGACAGCGATTCGAGAGCTACATCGAAATAACATTGAAGTCATATTAGATGTGGTTTTTAACCATACGGCGGAAGGCGATAAATCTGGCCCAACTTTTAGTTTTAAAGGTTTTGCAGAAGCGGAGTTTTATTTAGCCGACTCTGATGGTTTTGACACGGGCAGTGGCCATTCATTTACGAATTCTTATGCCAACTACACGGGGTGTGGTAATACTGTTAATGCCGATAGTGACTATGCGTTGCAGATGATCATGGATGCCTTACGCTATTGGCTAACGGAAATGCAGGTTGACGGCTTTCGTTTTGATCTCGCTGCAAGTTTAGGGCGAAATGGTGCACGTTTTAATAGACATTCAGCGTTGTTTCGTGCGATTAATCAAGATCCAATTATTAGTAACGCTAAGTTAATTGCAGAACCTTGGGATATTGGCCCAGAAGGCTATCAGTTAGGAAACTTCCCGCCAACGTGGGTTGAATGCAACGATAAATACAGAGACAGTATAAGAAAGTTTTGGCGAGGCGATAAAGGTTTAGTCCCAGAAGTAGCAAGTCGTATTTTAGGTTCTCGAGATATATTCAAAAAGGGCCGTCGCAGTCAAGTCTCGTCGGTGAACTATATTACTTATCATGATGGCTTTACACTTGACGATTTAGTGAGTTACGAACAACGCCATAATTTAGCTAATTTAGAAGACAATCGTGATGGCCATGGCAGCAATTTTTCTTCTAATTATGGCGTTGAAGGGCCTACAACTGACCGCGCCATTATTGAATTACGTCAGCGTCAAAAACGAAATATGTTGGCCACGTTATTATTTTCTCAAGGCATTCCGCACTTGTTAGCCGGCGATGAAATAGGACGTAGTCAAAATGGTAATAATAATGCCTACTGCCAAGACAATGAGTTAAGTTGGTTAGACTGGCAGCTTGATTCAAGTGCTCAATCTTTTTTAGAGTTTGTGCAACAACTTATTTCTCTTCGTAAACAATATCCAGTGTTACAAAAGTGCTTTTTGGCCGACGACGACTATGAGCACAGTGAGTACCATCATCACGTTAATTGGATTCGACAAGATGGAGAACCAAAACAAGTTGATGATTGGCAAAATCAAGAAAACCAGTGTTTAGGCTTAGTGATTGCCGATGACGATAAAAACCAGCATATGTTACTTTTGTTAAATGCTTCTGGTGATCCACAAAAGTATACTTTGCCATCTGCGATAGAACGAAGTTTACTGCTTGATACTAATCTTTATGAAATTAACAGTATTGATAAAGAAACTAACAACGCTGAATATTATACTCAAGCGCCACAAAGTATGAGCCTCTGGCGTTTACGATCATGAGGGTGCTTAAGACTGAACAAAACAGCAACAAAATTTAAATAAAGCATAAAGTGTCAAATTATTAATAACTTTGGTATTAAGTTTTTGCTCAAGCCGTTATAATTCATGGCACTTCATAAAATAACACGCTCACAAAAGAGAAAATTTTATATGACAGATAAAACGTCGTTGTGTGATATTGGGTTTATTGGTTTAGGTGTGATGGGTAAAAACTTAGCCCTTAACTTAGCTGACAATGGTTATAAAATTGCCGCCTTTGACCTCGATACCGAAAAAGTCTCCGCAGCAATAAAACAAGACGAGTCGGAACGAAAAGACGCCGACCAACGCATATTCCCTTGTACTTCTTATACTGAACTTCTGTCAAAACTCACTTCTCCTCATTTAATTATTCTTTCAGTTCCCGCTGGTGGACCTGTTGATGATGTCTGTCAAAAACTAATTGATGCTGGTATCGACGCCGACGATATTATTGTTGATACGGGCAATAGTTTGTGGACCGATACCGTAGAGCGTGAAAAGCGCTATACAGGTAAGTTTTTATTCTTTACTACGGCGGTTTCTGGTGGAGAAGTTGGGGCTCGTTTTGGTGCATCCTTAATGCCAAGTGGTGACAAATACGCGTGGACTCGTATAGAACCGATGTTTAAAGCCATCGCTGCAAAAGTAGACCCTGCAACGGGCAAACCAATAGAAAGGCATATTCCAGGCTATCCTGTTACGGAAGGAGAGCCTTGTGCCACCTATATTGGTGAAACGGGTTCTGGCCATTATGTGAAAATGGTTCATAACGGTATTGAATATGCCGATATGCAATTAATTTGTGAAGCTTATAATATTATGCGTTCAGGTTTGGGCATGTCGCCTAAAGAAATTGCTGAAGTGTTTAAAGAGTGGAATAAAGGTGAACTTAATAGTTACTTGATTGAAATTAGTGCAGAAGTTCTGGAGCAAATTGATCAAGAAACAGAGCAGCCCTTAGTTGATATTATTTTAGATAAAGCAGGCCAAAAGGGCACAGGATTGTGGACAGCAGTGAGCAGTTTGCAAATTGGAGCGCCGTCACCAACCATTACTTCTGCGGTTTATGCGCGCGCATTGTCAACGTTAAAAGAAGAACGTGTTGTTGCTTCTAAAGTTTTAAAAGGCCCTGATATTGCAGACTTAGGTCTTTCCAAAGTAGAAGTTATTGCCCAGTTACATGACGCACTGTATTGCTCAAAAATTTGTGCTTATGCTCAAGGTTTCCAGCTAATGAGTATGGCAGCCAAGGAGCATGGTTGGAATCTCGATTTTGCCGGCATAGCCAAGATCTGGCGCGCAGGATGTATTATTCGTGCGGTATTTTTACAATCAATCGCAGATGCCTATGAAAGGGATGAATATTTAGCGAACCTATTGATCGATCCATTTTTTGTCGATCAAATTGCTAAATTCCAAAACAATTGGCGCAGAACTGTGGCAAATTCATCATTGATGGGCATTCCAATAGGTGCATTTTCATCGGCGTTAGCTTATTACGATTCCTATCGTAGTGAAACATTACCGGCTAACTTACTGCAAGGTCAACGAGACTATTTTGGTGCGCATACCTTTGCGAGAGTTGATAAACCTCAGGGTAAAATGTATCACGTTGAGTGGAGCAAGCCAGGAAGACCAATCGTTAACATGAAATAACGATTCGTTGTTTGGGAAATTGCATAAAAAAGGCCGCGAGTAGCGGCCTTTTGTTTACGGCTAATTTTTTACATTAACCTTATTCCTTATTCCTTCTGCCATAGTATTTCAGTTCTAGCTTTCCGTTTCCAGCTTCCTTACTACGACTCGTTTTTAGCTTTTTTACTCACCAGCATATAAAAGACAGGTGTAAATAATAGACCGAATATAGTAACACCAACCATTCCTGAAAATACCGCAATACCCATTGTTTCACGCATTTCTGCACCGGCGCCAGACGCCAGTACGAGTGGTATCACGCCTGCCGTGAAGGCGATGGATGTCATCAAAATTGGACGCAATCTTAAACGACAAGCCTCAACAATAGCATCAAAGGTTGAATGACCTGAATCGGTTTTTTCTTTGGCAAACTCGACCATTAAAATAGCATTTTTACAGGCAAGGGCGACCAAAACGATTAACGCAATTTGGGTAAAGATATTATTATCTCCGCCGGTAAACCAAACACCCACTAACGCTGATAATATGGTCATTGGCACGATTAGAATAATGGCAAGCGGTAAACGTAAGCTCTCGTACTGAGATGCCAACACCATAAAAACCAACAGCACAACTAGAGGGAAAACATAAACCATGGTATCGCCCGCCAAGTTTTGTTGATAAGTCACTTCAGTCCACTCAAACTCCATGCCTTCGTTTAGCGTTGCATGTAAAATCTTCTCAATGGCTTGTTGGGCTTGCATTGAAGAATAACCAGGCGCCGGTGAGCCATTTAACTCGGCAGATGGATATCCATTGTAATGCATAACGGTATCTGGTCCTGTTGTTGGCGTGACAGTTAGAATACTGCCTAACGGCACCATGTTGCCACGCGCATTTCGCACTTTGTATTGTAAAATTTGCTCAGGGTCTAAGCGATATTCCGCATCGGCCTGTGCATTTACTTGATACGTACGACCAAATAAATTGAAGTCGTTAACATAAACTGATCCAAGATAAATTTGTAATGCATCAAACACTTCATTTAATGGAATGCCTTGTATCAAGGCTTGTTCGCGGTCAACTTCTATATCCATTTGTGGAACTTGAATTCTGAAACTGGAATAAATTCCCATCAGTTCAGGTGATTGATACGCAGCGCCAATAACAGCCTGTAGGTTATTAAATAGAGCTTCAAAACCAAGGTTTGCTCGATCTTCGATTTGTAACTTAAAACCACCTGTTGTACCTAAACCAATAATTGGGGGAGGTGGAAATACGGCAACAAACGCTTCATCGATTCCATAAAAAGCACCATTTAATCGACCAGCAACCGACAATGCAGAAAGCTCTGGCGTCGTACGATTTTCAAAGTCATCTAACGTTACAAACACGATGCCGCTATTAGCACTATTTGCGAAACCATTAACAGATAAACCAGGAAACGAAACCGTATGTTTTACACCAGGTGTTGCCAATGCGATTGCTTCCATTTCTTTCACTACGGCTTCTGTTCTGTCCAAGCTTGATGCGTCTGGCAGTTGTGCAATAGCGACGAGGTATTGTTTATCTTGTTGTGGAATAAACCCGCCCGGAATTGAGTTAAAAACCTGAGTTGTTAACAATAGCAAGCCTAAATACAAAACAAAGACGATTCCAGCAAAGCGAATTAATCGTTTCACTAGATTCACATAACTGGTTGATGCTTTTTCAAATAAACGGTTAAACGGGGCAAATAACCACTTGTCAAATAAGCGGTTTAAGCCGCGCGTTAACATATCTGGTTTTGCATCGTGAGGTTTTAACAAGATAGCTGCTAAAGCAGGCGACAAAGTTAAAGAGTTGACCGCAGATATTAATGTTGAAATGGTAATAGTTAACGCAAACTGTTTATAAAATTGACCCGTTAACCCAGTGATAAATGCGGTAGGAATAAACACAGCACAAAGTACAAGCGCAATGGCTATAATTGGGCCTGTAACTTCACTCATGGCTTTTTTAGTCGCCTCATAAGGCGTAAGGCCATCACCAATATTACGTTCCACGTTTTCAACAACAACAATCGCATCGTCGACAACAATACCAATGGCTAATACAAGGCCAAACAATGACAATGTATTGATAGAAACACCTAACCACTGCATGGCTGCAAAGGTACCAACCAACGAAATAGGAACGGCAATTAGTGGAATAATAGAAGCACGCCATGTTTGAAGGAACAAAATCACAACAATAACGACGAGTAATATTGCTTCAAAGAGGGTTTTTATAACAGCGTCAATTGAACCTCTAACAAATATTGTCGGGTCATAAACAATATCGTATTTAACTCCTTCAGGGAAACGGTCCGACAAATTAGCCATAACGTCTCTAACACTGTCTGACAAGTCAATAGCATTTGAACCAGGACGCTGAAATATAGGCATCGCAACGGCAGGCTGACTGTCTAACATGGCTCTTAAGGTATAACTATCTTGTCCCAACTCGATACGACCAATGTCATTCAACCTTGTTACTGCGCCGTTTTCACCAACATTGATTATTATATCGTTAAACTCTTCTACGTCAGTCATTCGACCTTGTACGTTCAGCAAAATTTGGAACTGGCTTTCACCTGTATTAGGCTGCGCACCTAGCGATCCCGCAGCAATTTGTCGATTCTGTGCACGAACCGCATTCACTACATCGGTGGCAGTTAGGTTCCTAGCTGCTAATTGCTCTGGGTTTAGCCAAATTCGAAGGGCATATTTACCGCCACCAAAAACTCGGACATCTCCCACTGAGCTAAGGCGTGCTAATTGATCCTTGACATAAATATCAGCATAGTTTGATAAGTAGCTAATATCATGAGTCTTGTCCGGTGAGAACAAATGTACAACCATTGCTAAATCAGGCGATGACTTTTCAGCAACAACCCCTAAACGTTGAACTTCTTGTGGCAAACGAGGCACCGCGCTATTAACACGGTTTTGGACCTGTTGTTGAGCTCGGTCTAAATCAGTGCCAAGTGCAAATGTTATCGTTAATGTTAAACGACCATCGCCTGTTGCTTGTGAAAACATATACAACATGTTTTCGACACCATTAATTTCTTGTTCCAGAGGAGTAGCAACGGTTTCTGCAATAACCTTCGGGTTCGCACCAGGATAAACGGCGTTAACAACGACGGTTGGTGGCACAACTTCTGGATACTCGCTAAAGGGTAACTGTGCTAATGAAATGGCACCAGCAATAAAAATGACAAGCGACAGCATGATCGCAAAAATAGGTCTATTTATAAAAAAGTGTGAAAATTTCATGCTATTTTGCACCCATCAAATTGCTATCAGCATTCGGAACAGTAATGGCTTGATTGTTTTTGATCTGTTTAACAAACTCAGACACTAATAACTTTTTAGGTAATTCCAATTCCACCATTCTTGGTGTAATCGACATACCTGGTCCAACTTTAGCCGGACCATTTGTTGCTATTTTATCTTGGTTTGATAAACCTGAATTTATAATTCGAAATTCACCTAAACGTTTACCAATAGAAACAGGGCGGTAGGTAAGTTTGTTGTCTTTATCAACGACTAAAACAAAACGGTTTTTTAGATCAGTGCCTATAGCACGATCAGGAACAATGATATGTTCACTTACGCTTCGAGCCGCAATACTGATACGAGCAAAAGAACCTGGGATCAACGTTTGGTTAGCATTATCAAAAACGGCACGTACTTTTATCGTCCCTGTGTTCGGGTTTATGTGGTTATCAACAAAGTCGACTTTGCCATATATGCCTTGCGCGCTTTCTGAGCCATTTAGGCTTAGTTGTACCGGTAAGCCAAGCACATCTTGTTGGCCAACAAATTTTGCATTCCAAGTGCGCTCGTCAATTTCAAAATAGGCTTCAACGGTTTTGCTCGCAACGATAGAAGTGAGTATCGTGTCATTGGCACGAACGGTGTTCCCAACGGTTAATTCTGCAAAAGACACTTTTCCGTTGATCGGTGAGCGAATTGTTGAGAACTCAAGGTTAAGTAATGCAATATTAAGCGATGCTTTTATTGAAGTTACCTCGGCCTCTCGTTGATCATACATGGCACGTCGTGCTTCTGTTTCTTCAGCCGATATTGAACGAGATGCACTTAAAGACTGTGCTCTTTTATATTCACTTGCCGCTTGACGAAGTCCAGCTTCAGCTCGAGCTAACTGTGCTTGTAGGCTATCTACTTCAGCTTTAAAGGTTCGATCGTCTAGCTTAAATAAAATATCGCCTTTTTTTACTACGGAACCTTCCTCAAATAATATTTGATCAATGATGCCCGTTACTCTTGAATGAAGGGAAACATGCTCTGGCGCATTTAACCGAGACGTATATGTATTCCAATCAGTCACTTCCATAGATTTAACTTGCGCGACATCGATACTAACGGGCGGTGGTGCTGAACTAGCAACTGCTATTGATGTAACGTCATTTTCTGTACAACCTAAAATACCTGCAAGTGCTACACTCACAATACCTATTTTTACTACTCTGAACATACAATTCTCCTAATTTGAGGCGAATTATAGAGTTGTATTTTGATAATAAAAGTGCTCGAATTAGCACATTATTAATGCTTAATTAGCACCAATGCTGTTGAGCTTAAATACTCACCTTTTTATATATGGAAGATCATGGATTTAACCAGTCGATTATTACTACTTTTAGAAGTTAATGAGTTAGGAACGTTTGCCAAAGTCGCCGATCACCGAAACGTAGATCGTTCAGTTATTTCTAAGCAAATTAATAAGTTAGAGCATGAGCTGGGCGTTCGAGTCTTAAACCGAACTACACGTTCGCTGTCATTAACTGCAGCGGGCAATGAAATGATTCAACAAGCCATTCAATTACGGCAGCTGATCAATGAAACAAAACATTTGGCGCAAAACTATCACTCTGAACCCAAAGGGCGCTTAAAAATAACCAGTTCTTCTCACTTTGGTCGTCAGTATGTTCAGCGGGCAATTATAGAGTTTCAACGCTGCTTTCCGGAAGTTGAAATAGAGTTACGGCTAGAAGATAGGTTAGTCGATATGGTGGGTGAGGGTTATGACATTGGTTTTCGATTTGGAGAACCAAAGGATTCTAGTTTAGTTGCTAAGAAGTTAGGTCGAAACCGATTAGCTATTGTTGCGTCAGATGAATTTATTGAACGCCATGGTTTACCCAATACACTAGACGATATAAGACACTTGCCTTGTGCAATCTATGCTTCTACAGGTCTTGTTGGCGATCAATTAACGTTTGTGAATAACAATAATCAGTTAAAAACGATGCCATTAAATGCCGCTTATAAAGTAAATGACGTTGAAATGTTAGTCCGCGCCGCAGAGTCTGGAAATATGTTTGCAGTCGTTGCTGCACAAATGATCCACGGTGAAGTGAAGGATGGCAAACTTAAGCCTATTTTGACAGATATTCAACTTGTTGATTATGGCGCCTTATATGCCGTTTATCCACATCGTGAAGCCCCTAAAAAAACACGGTTGTTTATTGAAACCATTCAAAATTTAATTGGCATCGATTTGCCAGTGTGGGAAGCAAACATCCCTGGCTTTGAAAATATGTATGGCTTTAAAAACGGCAGAAAAACATTTGGAGCAAAAAATGAATACAAAAAATAGGTCAACAAACTTAGAAAAAATAGAAAAATCGGATCAAGAATGGCAAGCGCAACTCACACCGGAACAATATTATGTGACGCGGCAACACGGAACGGAACGTCCATTTACCGGTGAATACTTAGAGACGAGTGAACCCGGTATTTATCATTGTATCTGTTGTGATGCGGCGCTCTTTTATTCAGAACAAAAGTTTGAGTCTCATTGTGGATGGCCTTCTTTTGATACCTGTTCTGACGATGCGATTAACTATATAAAGGATGAAACCCACGGAATGAGCCGCGTTGAAATACAATGTGCTAAGTGCGATGGACATTTAGGGCATATTTTTAATGATGGTCCAACGGCGACAGGACAACGCTTTTGTGTAAATTCATTGTCGTTAAACTTTAAACCTGCAACTTAATGTTTACGCACCAAAAATAATTTTTGAAAGTCTTTTTGTAATATTACATTTAAACTTTCATAACTTTAATTTACAATGCCGCCAGTTTTGATTGATGGACTTCAATCGCGTTTTAATTCTATTAAGTAAAGGGTAGAGGCAATGACACTAACTCCAGAACAGCTATATCAAAAAAGTTGGTTAGAAAGACAAGATTATGCAGATCGTATGCAGCCTATCATCGGTAGTTTATACCGCAATCGTGGTATCGAAATTTGCATTTATGGTCGCCCATTAGTGTCAGCTTCAGCAATTGATATTATTAAAGCGCACAAAACAGTGACTAAATATGAAGGCCAGAAGTTACGTCTTCGTGAAAGTTTTGAGTTTTTAGAAATCATTGCAAAAATGGATCTTAAGCCTGCTAAAATTGATATCGGTAAGTTAGCTTTTGCCAATTTATATAAAGAGGCTGGTAAAGGTCTTTCTAAAGAACAGTACCTAAACGAACAATTAGCAAGCGTCATTGGTGGTCAAGGCAATGAACCTCAAGACGTTGTACTTTATGGCTTTGGTCGTATTGGTCGTCTTTTAGCTCGTTTGTTAATTGAACGAAATGGTCCAAATGCGAACTTGCGTTTACGTGCAATTGTTGTTCGTGGTGGTAAAGGTGGCGATTTAGAAAAACGTGCCAGTCTTTTACGTCGTGACTCAGTTCATGGTCCATTTAATGGCAGCATTACGGTTGATAACGAACATAATGTTATCAAAGCAAACGGTACTTACATTCAAGTAATTTATGCCGACTCTCCAGACAGCATTGATTATACAAAATATGGCATTAACAACGCTTTAATCGTTGACAATACCGGTATTTGGAAAGACGAAGATGGCTTAGGTTTACACCTTAAATCTAAAGGTACATCAAAAGTTTTACTTACTGCACCTGCGGGCGGTCAAATCAAAAACATCGTTTACGGTGTTAATGAAAAAGACATTAAACCTGAAGATTCAATTGTCTGTGCGGCAAGTTGTACTACCAACGCCATCACACCAGTATTAAAAGCAATCAACGACAAGTTTGGTATTGCTAATGGTCACGTAGAAACAGTTCATTCATATACGAATGATCAAAACCTAATTGACAACTTCCATAAAGCGGAGCGTCGCGGACGTTCAGCAGCATTAAACATGGTATTAACGTCGACAGGTGCTGCAAAGGCCGTTTCTAAAGCATTACCAGAATTACACGGTAAGCTTACGGGTAACGCTATTCGAGTACCAACGCCAAATGTTTCAATGGCAATCATGAACTTGAACTTAGACAAGAGCACGTCTCGCGAAGAAATGAACAAATATTTATTGGATGTTTCTTTGTATTCAGATCTTAAAGATCAAGTTGATTACACAAGCTCTACGGAGATTGTTTCTACCGACTTAGTTGGTAGCCGTTACGCGGGTGTTGTAGATTCTCAAGCTACAATCGTTGAAGACAATCGTGTTGTTTTATATGTATGGTATGACAACGAGTTTGGTTATAGCTGCCAGGTTGTTCGTGTTATGCAAGAAATGGCAGGCATTGAATACCCATCACTGCCACAGTAGAACGAAATATAAACTTATTCTAGACAATACTCTGCGTTTTATATAAAACAAGGCCTGCTTTTTAGCGGGCCTTTTTTACACTATTTTTAGCGATTTTAAGGTAAACGTGGGCTTATGGTGAAATACAAAACCGCAGAAAAATTTATAAACAACATGAGTTTTAGCTTTTTTGAACTAAGCTTTTAATTCGTTTAATTTTATAAAGAATCAACTTTACATGGTTTTATTACGAAGCATTAAAGGTACGTTAACTACGTTAACCGTCGTTAGCTTTTTTTTAATGTCTGCCGCTATATTAATGATTTCCGTATCAGAGCACGAGGACCTTTATAGGAGCTCGGTAATGGACGACCTAGATTCACTGTCAGAGAACATGTCTAATGACTTGGTAGGGGTTCTTGCAACTTCTACAGATGAAATTGCATTAACAACAATGCTATTACGGTTAGATGCTTACGAAAATATTGTGTTGGCCAGTGTTTATGACCAAGACTGGAAAATTCAGCAACTGTATATGGGCAAGTCTGATTCATTTAATTTAGAAAACCCAATGTCTCAAATTCCAAAAGACATTAAAAACCTATCAAATGGTGTGCACGACATCGGTGGCACATTAATTAGTATAAAGCGGATTGGAGACGTAAGTTTTCCATTGGGCTACTTATTAATCATAAAAGATGCTCAAAGTGCGTTGGACAATAGTACTTCCTCACTGTTTCTTAACTTATTACCTTTTGTTGTTGTCATTCTTACGATCGTTCTTTATGCCTTGATAAGATTGCAAGGAGAGTTGTTGATCCCATTAAACCAATTAGCAGACATTGCAAAATTTGTTAAGGACACAAAAGACTACAGTGTTCGATTTGAAACAGGAGGGAAGCTAGAAGTCAGCCGACTCAGCAATGACTTTAACAGGATGATGGAAACTATTGAGCAAGAAACCAATAAAAATAATGAACAAACGATCCGGTTAAAAGATCAACAAAAAGAAATGGAGCGACTGGCAAATTTTGATTCTTTAACAGGCTTGCCTAATCGTCAATTTTTTATGCAAACGTTAAGGTTAAGTCTGGCTAGAGCAGAGCGCGAAAAACACAATGTTGCTTTGATGTACCTAGACCTAGATGGCTTTAAAGACATAAATGACAATTATGGTCATGAAGTAGGTGATAGTCTTTTGGTTTTAGTCACTGAAAAACTTAAGGGGTTTACGAGAGACGGTGATGTTTTATCGAGGCTTGGCGGTGATGAATTTTTAATACTCTTGTATAACGACCCTAATCAATATGTATTAAATGATATTGCTAAACGAATTGTCGATGGCCTAAATCAGCCAATAAATATTAAAGGATGGGAAGTCAATATTAGTGTGAGTGTTGGAATTGCAAAGGCCAACGATTCTAATTTTAACCTTTCAGACTTAGTCGCAAATGCAGATATTGCAATGTACCGATCTAAAACCTTAGGCAAAGGCACATTTACTTCATTTTTGCCGGAAATGATGGAAGACAACAAAAGAAAACTACAAATTGCAAATGCATTATTGCCAGCAATTGCAGCTAATGAGTTTACTATTCACTATCAGGGCAAGGTTGATAAAAACGAAGAAATTGTTGGTTATGAGGCTCTAATAAGGTGGGTTAGTGAAGAACTTGGTTTTGTTTCACCAGCCGAGTTTATACCGATAGCGGAAAATTCAGGTAAAATTAATAGTTTAACGGAATGGGTGATAGAAACATCTATTCGTGATGTAAATAGGTTAATCGAACATCACAATGATGAATTAGTTTTATCCATAAATTTATCAGCGCATGATATTAAAAAGATGAGCTTGATAGATAAGATTGAAGGCTTGTTCAAGAAATATAAAGTTAACCCCAAAAACATTGAGTTTGAAGTTACAGAGTCGGCCTACTTAGAAAACTTTGACGAAGCAAATCTTTTTCTGAATAAAATAAATGATATAGGTTGTACTATTGCACTCGACGATTTTGGTACGGGTTACTCTTCACTTGGTTATTTAACAAAAATACCAATTGATACCTTAAAAATAGACAAGCAGTTTGTTGATGAATTAGAAATTTCTAACAGAAGCACTTTAATAACAATGACGATTATTGAAATGGCTAAACACCTTAATCTAAAAATATGCGCAGAGGGTGTTGAAACCCAAGAACAAAAGATCTTTTTATTCAATAATAATTGCCATCAACTACAAGGTTATTTATTTGCTAAACCAATGCCTATTGAACTCATTCTTAAAACCACGAGTTAGATAACAACGTTTTTAATTGCCCTTAGAAGATTGATAAACGATAGTCAATTCTTCAGGAATTTTGGCGCCTATTGGAAAGTATCCTACAGCATTTGGCGTTGACGTTAAGTATTCTATTAGGTCATTTTCAGAATTTATTTGTGCCGGCGGCTTTTTCCGACCAGTAAATTTCATTTGTGCCCAATATGATTGAATTCTAGATTCTGTTAAGCCTAAAACTTTAGTATTAAAAATGACCCGGGCAGGGTGATTAGGTGGTAATGCAATCGCCTTTAAGTCATTAGTCATTGCTCCTCCCATAAAGAGGTTTTTGACTTCTTGGCGAGTTAGCTCCATATTTTCTTTGCTAACATTGGCAACTACGATTACTTCACTACTAAATGTTGC
>CAWUUQ010000063.1:0-10991 GCA_963925625.1 uncultured Psychrosphaera sp. | reverse complement strand
ACCTGATTTGAAGTTTGAAACCTATGATGGTTTTTGGCAAGACGGCTATACGCAGTTGTTAAGAGAGTTTAAGTCCTCATTAAATGAGTATTTTGCTAGTTTACCTGTGGAAATACCAAACGATCTTAATAGTATGACGCTAAAAGACTTGATTGAATTTAATAATAATAATGCTGATAAAGAAATGGCATTTTTCCAACAAGAGATATTTATTAAGTCTCAAGAAACCGAAGGCATGAATACTCAAAAATTCAGAAATCTTAAGAAAAAACTTCAACGAGTAACGGGTAAAGAGGGCATTTCTAAGTTAATAGAGGCTAATAACTTAGATGGACTGATTGCTATAACACGCGGACCTGCTTGGAAAATTGATTTAGTAAATGGTGATCATAGCAATGGTGGAGTGTCTACATTTGCCGCAGTTTCGGGTTATCCGCACGTTACACTACCAATGGCAAAGTTGCATGGCTTACCAATTGGCATTTCAGTAATGACTAACTTTGGTCAAGATGATAAAGCCCTAAATATTGCAGCTGCATTAGAAAAGTTAATTAATAAATAACAATTCGTTAGCTAGGTATATCTTAATAACGCCTTATATGCATTTATAGGGCGTTTGTCTTAATAACGACATAAAGACGCTGTTTTTACATTTTTCACTTTGCGGAATGAAAAAGTGGTGTTAGAATGCCCTCCCAACCAAGCAGCAGTAATTTTCAATTTCTGCTAGTCTGTATTAAACACAATTTAAAACTGCATTAAAGCTATACGACTCTCCTATTGGAAGAGACGTGCTTTTTTACGCGCGCAAAACGTGTTTATTAGATTAATAATTAGTCAGTTACTGCTTGTTAGATATTTCTTCACATTCAAATTCTCTATGGGGAACCTACATGAATACATTTAATAAACTTAATGCGGCGTTGGCGTTGGCGCTACTTTCTCCTGGTTTTATTGCAACAAGTGCAATTGCTGAAGAACAGACTGAAGAAAAAGCTAAAAAATCAAAAATGGAAGCGATTACAGTAACGGCGACAAAACGTTCGCAAGTTATATATGAAGTTCCAATTGCAATCAGTGCTTTTAGCGGCGCTGATTTATCAGAGCAAGGTATCACATCAATTACCGATGTAGGTAAATTTGTTCCAAACCTTAATATCACTGGATTTTCTGCTGGACATACTTCTTCCGCAAACCCATTTATTCGTGGTATTGGTCTCCAAGATCACCTTATCACAACGGATCCTGGTGTTAGCGTATACGTAGACGGTGTTTATCTTGGTCGCCAAGTTGGCCAAAACTGGAACCTAAACAATATCGACCGCATCGAAGTACTTCGTGGTCCACAGGGCACTCTTTACGGCCGTAACTCTATTGGTGGTGCTATTAACATCATCACAAAACAACCGAACGAAAAGGCTGTTACAAAAATCTCAGGTGAAGTAGGTACTCGTGGTCGTCTGAAAGGTGATGTGTTTGTAAACAGGGCACTTACTGAAGATTTAGCATTTAACTTTAATGCAGGTTACAACCGTCGTAACGGTTTAGGTGAGTTCATCAATTTGCCTGAAGCTAAATATGATGTTGGTGAAAGCCGCGACATTCACGGCCGATTCTCATTAAAATATAATGTAAATGAAAAACTAAGAGTGGTATTCACTGCCGATGCCAATGACGGTGAAGGCGGTTTACGTCCATATACAACCAAAATTGATGAAGTACCTACAGGTGCTTATTACACAGGCGAGCGCTTTGGTTCTCCTACACCAACTGGACCTTTGCGTAATACTGATGTCGCCAGTGACCCGTATGATAATGCAACGGGAACGTTAGCGGTAACAGAAGTATTAAATAGTGCGAGCGGCGTGTCATTTACAGTAGATTATGACATT
Organism: uncultured Psychrosphaera sp.; assembly: GCA_963925625.1. GTDB lineage: Bacteria > Pseudomonadota > Gammaproteobacteria > Enterobacterales > Alteromonadaceae > Psychrosphaera. Next base: position 9,099 of record CAWUUQ010000063.1, on the reverse strand, counting down.
TCAAATGACCTTGGCACAAAATTCATAATTAGTAACCGTTCTTCAGACTACAAAGCTGGTCTTGACGATGACAGTACTGTTTACGACTTAGATCATTATCCAGAGCGTGGCGAAGCAGATCAAACGTCTGTAGAGTTACAGTTAAATGGTTATTTAGGCGCGTTTGATTTTGTTTCGGGCCTTTATTGGTTTGAAGAAACAGGTAAAAACCGACAAGGCGAAGACTCAAGCTTTAATGGTGGTGGTAACTTACTTCAACTTGACCAAAAAACCACGAGCCAAGCTGTATTTGTTAACGTTGGCGTTGATGCAACAGACTCATTACGTGTATCAGGTGGTTTACGCTATACACAAGATGAAAAAGAAGCAGTGGCAAATGTAGGTATCGGCGACTTTTTTGCTCAAGACGAGTGGAGTCAAGTTAGTTATGACGTATCAGCTAACTACACACTTGAAAATGACCTAAACGTTTATGCAAGTATTCAAAGTGGTTATCAAGGTGGTCAATTCCCAGCTCGTCCATATTGTTTATTTGGTAACCCTGAGTGTTTTGTTGCATCTGACAACATAACAGCTGTTAACTACGAAATCGGCATGAAAGGTCAAGTTACGAGTGACTTTAATATGAGCATTGCCATATTTAATACTGACTATGAAGACTTACCATACCAAGTAAATACAACGTCGGAAGCAGGTTTTGATACTCGCAACTTAGTAGTAACACAAAATTCACAAGGTATTGAATGGGAAAGTACAGCGTATTTAACTGATAACTTTTCTATCCATACTAGCTTAGGTTATATCGAAGTAGACGTTGATGAACAAGACGGTGTAAAACCGGTTGCTCCATTAACGCCTAAACTTACCGCTTCTATTAGTCCAGCTTATGAGTTTGAATTAACGGATGGTTCTTCGATTAAAGCTCGTTTAGATTATTCATACAGAGACGAAATGTATGGCGAACCTAGCTCTGATGTTGGTCGCATGACGTTAGTTCCAGATCGTTCTCTAATCAACTTTGACGTTTCTTATTCACCTGTAAATGCAGATTGGACAGTATCTGTATATGGTAGAAACGTAACTGACGAACGTTATGATGATGCACGTTTAAACACTGGCGATTATTTGTTAATTATTAAAAGTAATGACGCTAGTGAATTTGGCGTAAGATATTATTCTGAATTTTAGAACTAGTAAGTAGATAAAAAAACCGCTAGTGCTTAACACTTGCGGTTTTTATGTTTTTATTAGTCAACCTAACTCAAATGAATTGTAAAGGTTAGTCTCCAAAAGACCCCGCAGAGCCAGGGAATACAATTGGGCTTTCAGTGCCGTCAATGCTCACACTTGCTACACCAAAAAAATAATTATCGATGACTACGTTTTCTAATGTATACGTCTCTTTATTACCTACAAAACGACTACTTTGCCATTGTGGAGCATCCGTAAGTCGCCAGTAGACTTTATATCCAGCCAGTTGTGGATTTTGTTCTGCGATTGCTTTTGTCCAACTCAACGTTGTATTAGGTGACACAGCGCCTTTTATAGAAACATTAGCAGGAGGTGTTGGTGCCCAAGCCATGCCAGCAAGCGAAACGGCATTTAAAGACGTGAGCTTTGCCGCATATTCAAAGTTCACACCGTCAATGGTATCGCCAAACTTAATGCCATTTTCAGTGCGCAAATCTTGGTGCTGACGATTATAGTTTTCATTAGTTTCCATAATGCGAATACCCGGGAAACCTAAGTCATTAAAGGGTCTATGATGTCCGCCGCGACGAAATCTATCTAATCGATAAATAACCATAGTATCTAAGTTAGGGATATAGTCATCGGCCATTTTATCGATATACCGAGCAAGGTTACGACTTGGAGAATCAACTTCACCACCCGTAAAGCGTCTTAATGTAATATCTTTTTCTGACTCATTCATTCTCGTACCTTCTGCAAAAATACGAGCGGTTGTATTATTGATAACACCGTTAACACCTTCGATGTTACCAATCATGTCGTTGTTTAATACGGCTTTTAAACGCCAATTATTTTCTTTAGCATGTTCAGCTAAAATACGACCACCAAACAAGCCTTGTTCTTCACCCGCTAGAGCCGCGTAAACAATACTTCCGTTAAACTTATATTTAGATAAAACTCGTGCTGCTTCCAAAGTGCCCGCTAAACCCGACGCATTGTCGTTTGCACCAGGTGAATCAGAAGTAAAGTCCATAACATCGGATACTCTAGAGTCGATATCTCCAGACATCATGACAAAACGATTAGGGTCGGTACTACCGCGTTGAATTGCTATAACACTCACCACCTCAGTAGCATTAGGAATACGTTTTTCGCCTTTGATGACCTTAGACTGATAAAAAACTTCTAAACAATTACCACAGTCTCTGGATATTTTATCAAACTCTGCTTTTATCCAACGTCTAGCTGCGCCAATGCCTCTAGTGTCTGATTTTGTTTCGGATAGTGTATGTCGAGTGCCAAAGTTAACCAAAGTTTGAATATCATGACCAATTCGGTCTGCTGATATTGCACCGGCGATCTCATGTAGACTTGCGTTTTTTTCAGGTGGTAGACTTTCTGCATATAAATCAAAAGAACTTAAGGAGATTCCACAGGATAAAATCCCACCGGTTAATAATGCCAATTTAAACTTCATGTTAAATCCTAGTAAATATTTTATGTAAGATTAGTAACATAACTTTCGCTAAGATGACAAATTGTTCAGCTTTTAACTCGGTAAATGCAATGTTTAATTCGTTGGTCAACAATATTTGTAGATTTAAAAATGTCGACAGCGTATATTCCAAAAAAATTTAGGAACCTTTAATGAAACCATTGTTAAAAATATTAGTTGTAGAAAGTGACCAAGAATTACTTTCTGAATTTTGCGATAACTTGCTTATTGCAAGTGAACGTTTTGGTCGTCAAGACATTGAAATCGACGTTGTAGAAAGTCTTGGTATCACTAATGCTCTATCACAAATTACTGACGATGGTGACATTCAAGCCGTGATCTTAAATTGGCACATGGATGATGAAAAGCCAGGTAAAACTAAAGCACAATCTATTGAAGATATTAAAGATATTCGTTTAGAGTTGCCTGTTTATGTTATTGGCGATGATGACAAAGGTTTAGATATTATTAATGAATCCAGCGATATCGAATCATTTTTCTTTCGTGAGGAAGCCGTCGCAGATCCAGAATCTATTTTAGGCTATATCGTTAATGATTCTGACGATAGAACCGCAACGCCTTTCTGGTCAGCTTACAAACAGTACGTTGCAGAGTCTAATGACTCTTGGCATACGCCAGGTCATAGCGGTGGAACTAGTTTTAGAAACTCTCCATATATAAACGACTTTTATCAATTTTATGGTAGAAATGTGTTCCTTGGTGACTTATCGGTTTCGGTCGATTCATTAGGTTCATTATCAGACAGTTCAAATAGCATAGGTAAAGCACAAGAGTTTGCCGCAACGACATTTGAGTCAAAACATACTTACTTTGTAACAAATGGTTCGTCTACGTCCAATAAAATAGTACTACAAACTATTTTGCGCAAGGGCGACAAAGTTATTGTGGATAGGAACTGCCACAAGTCTGTTCATTATGGAATCTTACAATCAGCTAGCGCGCCAATATATCTTTTAAGTGTATTAAACCCTAGTTATGGCATTTTTGCGCCGCCGTCATTAGATGAAATTAAAACGACAATTGATGAAAATCCAGACGCTAAATTATTAGTATTAACGGGCTGTACCTACGACGGTTTATTAAGTGACTTGCGTCAGATCGTTGCTGCTGCACACGAAAAAAACATCAAAGTATTTATCGACGAAGCATGGTTTGCTTATTCATTATTTCACCCTAAATTCCGTTATTACTCAGCAATAAATGCGGGTGCTGATTATGTTACCCATTCAGCGCATAAGGTAGTATCGGCCTTTTCTCAATCTTCTTATATTCACATCAATGACCCTGACTTTGACAAAGATTTTTTCCGAGAAATTTATAACATTCATGCCAGCACGTCGCCTAAGTATCAATTAATTGCGTCATTAGATGTATGTCATAAACAGTTGGAAATGGAAGGGTATAAAATATTAAATACGCTTTTGAATCAAGTAGAAGACTTTAAGCAACAAATGAAGTCTTTATCAAAAATACGTATTTTGGGCCCTGAAGAATTTAAAGAAATGTTTCCACATTTTGAAACAGACAACATGGGTCATGATCCATTAAAGATCCTAATAGATATTTCACAGCTCAACTATGCATTTAAAGATGTACACAAATATCTGTTGGACGAAATAGGACTTGAGATTGAAAAACACACGCATTCAACAATTTTAGTTTTATTAACCTTTGGTGGCACTCGTTCTAAGATTGTTCGTTTGTATAATGCGTTGAAAAAGTTGGATTCTGGTAAAGTGAAGCTATCAAAAGCAACACGAGTGGCAAAGATGCCAGAAAGTTTACCGCCAATCAAAATGGCTTGTTTGCCAAATGAAGCTTTTTTTGGGCAACGAGAATCTATTCACTGGTCTGAAAGTAAAGGCCGTATATGTGCGGGACTTGTAACGCCTTATCCTCCAGGGATACCATTACTCGTGCCTGGTCAGTTAATTGGTAAAGAACATATTGAATATCTAAAGGCCTTAACAAGCCAACAGGTATTAATACAAGGTAGTTTTGACGGCGACATTTATGTTTTAGAAAAGTAAGTAAATAAAGCCAAATTAATTAATTAATAATAATTATCGTTAATTTGCATCCAAATGGCTCGTTCAGGCGTATAAGTAATATTGCTACTTATGCGTCTTTTTATTTGGAAGGTTTAAAATATGGATCAAGAAACTCTTTTTGCATTGTTGAGCGCGACAGCACTCGGTAATAAAAATGCATTTTCTCAGTTATATCAGTCAACTAGCAGCCAACTTTACGGTGTAAGCTTAAAACTACTAGGTCGTAAGGACCTAGCAGAAGAAGCGCTTCAAGATGCGTTTGTTAAGATTTGGCATAATGCAGCAGAATACCAATATGGCAAAGGGAAAGTATTAACTTGGATGACCAGCATTGTTCGTTACCGAGCATTAGACCTTATTCGCCACCATAAAATCCGTAAAGAAGAGTCATTATTAGATGAGCACACAGATCTAATTTATGAAGAAGACAAATCTACTTCTACACAATCGATTTCTTCTCACTACGACCTTCCCACGGATAAACTAAATTATTGCATCGACCAATTGGGTTCGGACCAAAAACAAGCAATACATCTGGCCTATGTTAGAGGGTTGTCACACCATGAAGTAGTGCGTCATTTGTCATTACCGTTAGGGACAATTAAAAGCTGGATTAGACGTGGCCTACAACAATTACAGAGGTGTTTGTCAATATGAACTATTTAAATCAAGAGTTACAAGACGCCTTGGCTGCAGAATATGTACTAGGGACCTTACGAGGTCAGGCGCGAGTTCGTTTTCAAAAGCTAATGATGCAAAATCCATCATTAAGAGAAACGACATGGTTATGGGAACAGCACTTGAGTGGTTTAGCGAATAACATTAAACCCGTTTCACCAGCGAAGGAAAATTGGGTAAACATTGAACGTAGATTAGGATTCCAAACGGTTCAGAAAAGTAGTGGACTTTGGGAGTTGCTAAAAGAGGGTATTAGTAACTGGTTAAAACCATCTTTGTCGTTACCTATAGGCGCGACTTTAGCCGTTGTTCTATTTTTATTAAGTTTTAACATGACAAATAATTCAACTTTAGATGTCAGTAATAAACCGGTTCAAATAGCGGTCGTACAAAATGCGGAAAAGGCTCCTCTTTGGATTGTTGAAATAACTGCAAAAACACTTGAAATAAAAGCGACGAAAAAGTTACAACCAATACCCAACAAGGACTATGAATTATGGGTTGTTGCAAAGGGAGAATCAAAACCAATTTCTCTTGGCATTTTACCAAAAACAGGTGAGTTATCGCTCGATAAAATATCTCAATTTGATGGATTGGATATTCAGTTGTTGGCTGTAAGCCTCGAACCATTAAATGGTTCACCGAATGGGTCGCCAACGGAAGTGTTATTTACAACAGAATTAGCAATTCTTTGAGGCTGATCGTATTTTCATTTAACACGCTACAACGCGTATTAAGTTAAATTGTTGTTTTATATTGAAAATTAAAAAAGAGGTCGGATGACCTCTTTTTTTGTATATAGAATATAGACCTAAGATGTATTACTAGGATGTTAGTTAAAATAAAAAAATATAGTTTCAACTTTATTGCATCCAATTACGGTTCTCCTTCGTTAGTAACTAGACAGCAAAACAAAAACTAAAAAATAATGAAGGAAATATTTATGAAAGGTTTAACTAAATCATTAGTGGCGACATTCGTTTGTAGCACGATTATCGGCACAGCATTTAATTCAAATAACGCGATGGCATCAAGTCACCGTGAAGCACCCAATATTACCCGTTTTCCAACCCTAGACTCTACGGATTTTTATACATTCAATAGTTATGAAGAAGGCCGTGGCGATTATGTCACAATGATCGCAAATTATATTCCACTACAAGATGCCTATGGCGGTCCAAATTATTACACATTAGATGAAGCGGCAGTTTATAGTATTCACATCGATAATGATGGTGATGCTGTGGAAGATCTTACGTTTCAATTTAGATTCAACAATGAAATAGCGAATAACAACGAAGGCATTTCGTTAGAGGTTGGTGCTGATGGCGCTAAAAAATCCATTGCCGTTCCGCTTAAAAATGTTGGTGGCATATCAGCGATGGATCAAGGTAATGCCAACTTTAGCGAGTCATATAGCCTAACACTTGTTACTGGCCCTCAAAAAACAGGTCAAGCGGAAATGTTAGCAAATAACTCGTCTGGCATGGGCATGAAGTTTAATAAACCTCTTGATTATATTGGTAATAAGTCTTTTGGTGAAAGTGCAGCGTATGAAAGTTATGCCAACAAACATGTTTACGAATTTACAATTTCAGGTTGTGAAATGCCTGGTAAAGTATTTGTTGGTCAACGTAAAGACCCGTTTGTTGTTAACTTAGGTAAGACTTTTGATTTAGTGAATTATGTGCCAGTAGAAGGTGATAGTTCACCTGGCGCGGGTGATGGCAACGGTTTCCCAGGCGGTATCACTCAGTCTGATGACAATGATGATCTAATGCACAAAAATGTAACGGCCCTTTCTGTAGAAGTGCCTAAAACATGTGTAACTGGTGAAGGCAATGGCACAATTGGCACTTGGACAACAGCAAGCTTACCGCAAGCTAGAATACTTAATCCAAACGCGACGTTTGATAAAACTGAAGTAAATGGCGGCGCATTAACCCAAGTTTCACGTCTTGGCAACCCGTTGGTAAATGAATTAGTTATTGGTCTTAAAGACAAAGACTCTTTTTCAACGAGCCATCCAATGAGTGACGGGCAGTTTGCTGATTATGTAACCCACCCGAGTTTACCTGAGTTGTTAAATATTCTATTCAAAGACGCCGTTAATACTACATTAAATACGAACATGGAAACCATCGCTCCGACTAATTTCCCACGGGTTGATTTAGTTACAGCGTTTTTAACTGGTTTTCCAGGTGTTAATCAGCAGGCTACGGTGACAGCGTCAGAAATGTTGCGTTTAAATACTGCAATTGCAGCAAAACCACAAGCAATGCAATCAGCGTTTGGTGTTGCTGGTGATGACTTAGCTGGCTTCCCGAATGGTCGTCGTCCTGGTGATGATGTAGTGGATATTGCGCTTCGCGTTGTTATGGGGCGTTTATGTTACCCAATTCCTGTAAATGGCGTTGAAACAGACCTTGGTCTATGTACAACTGAAGATGCTAACACAGGTAACGTGCCATTTACCGATGGTGCTCCAGTAAATGCAATGATGATGATGAATACCTTCCCGTATTTAGCTACGCCATTATCTGGCTCTAAATAGGAGGCGTTATGAAAACCAATATTATAAAACCAATATTATTTTGTTTCTTAAGCATCTCTGTTTTAGCGGGTTGTAAACATAATGATAAAGAACCAGAAGTCAATACAGCGCCACAGTTTTTGGGTAGTGAGCTTTCTACTTCAACCGACACGCCCATTGACAGTCAATTTGCTGTAACGGATGAGAATAATGACCCATTAACATTCAAATTAGTTTCTGAACCTATGATTGGTATGGTTACTGTTACAACAAAAGGAGCATTTGTTTATACGCCACCTTTTGAACAAACGGGCGAAGATAGCTTTATTGTCTCTGTAGATGACGGCACTAATGATCCTGTTGAACAGGTCATTACTGTGAAAATTAATGCACTTGAAGTTATGTTCTCTAGTATAAGCAGAAATGCTTTTACACAAGAGTCAAATGCAACTCCACTTAGTATTAATGGTCGTGTAATAGAAGACGATGTGACTACTGATACCTTCTATGATGATTTATTAGCTCAATAAAAATATTTATTTGAAGCAAAGATATAAAAGGCCACGGATGGCTTTTTTAGGAGAAGATAATGACTCAGAGGACGGTTTGTTCACTTAAATATTTAACGAGTATTTTTTTTACTATAATTAGTATTAGCGGAATCGCTGAACCAACAACACCTAAATCAAATTCTGAAGTAGTAGCTAGGTGGGCTGTTTTAAATACCAATAATAATAGCAACGGCAACAATAATATTGACTCCTTATTGAGTGTTGCTGAATTTATCGACCAAGGGCAGTATCCAGGTCAAGCCGACTACCGTTATGGGCGCGCTAAAGTTTGGTTAGAAACTAAATTAAAGGCAGAGCCTAATAATGACCAAATGTTGTATCTTTATGCCAGAGTTCTTCAATATCAACATGAGTTTGATCAAGCATTAACCGTATTAAACAAATCATTACAAAGTAATCCATTAGACATTAATTCGCTGCTACTCAAAGCAAATATCTACCTCGTAAAAGGGCAAGTAGAAAATGCCAAACAGACGTGTTTACAGCTATTAGGAAATGCAAATATGCTCACTGTTTCTGGCTGTGTATTAGACGCAACTGCTCAAAGTGGAAAGCTTG
>CAWUUQ010000062.1:0-18913 GCA_963925625.1 uncultured Psychrosphaera sp. | reverse complement strand
AAACGTGAAAAAAGACCTAACTATATTGCCGGTAAAATGGATTGATGAAGTCTTAGATGTTGCCTTAAGTCAGCCAATTTCGCGAGTTTCGACGGAAAATCAGCCATAACACACATTTTTTTTAATTTTTTTAAAAAAAAGGCTTTTCAAAAACGCCGACTGTGCTAGTTTATTGGGGCTAGGAGGGTTGGCGAGCCTACCTTCACTATTTAATTAATTTCTGACGTTTTCTAAAACGGAATGAAGAGAGCCAAAAAAAATAATAACGGCTCTACGAACATATAAAAACAATATAGGGGATGACATTGTGAACAAGTCTCAATTAATCGAAAAGATCGCTGAAGGCGCTGACATTTCAAAAGCTTCTGCAGGCCGTGCACTAGACTCATTTATCGAGTCTGTGACTGGTACATTAAAATCTGGTGACTCTGTAGCACTAGTTGGTTTTGGTACTTTCTCTGTTCGTGAGCGTGCTGCTCGCACAGGTCGTAATCCACAAACTGGCGCGACTATTGAAATTGCAGCTGCAAAAGTTCCAGCATTTAAAGCGGGTAAAGCGCTTAAAGACGCTTGTAACTAATATAACTTTTTAATTGTGGAGCGGTAGTTCAGTTGGTTAGAATACCGGCCTGTCACGCCGGGGGTCGCGAGTTCGAGTCTCGTCCGTTCCGCCAATAAAAGAGTTCAAGCATTAAAGCGCATCTGTTAAGATGCGTTTTTTTTTACAATACAATTTCAAACTCAGCAAAGAGAAGTAACTATGCTAGATAGAATTAGAGAAGGTTCACAAGGTATAACGGCTAAAGTTATTCTTGGATTGGTCATACTAACGTTCGCGATTAGTGGGATCGGTAGCTATATCAACAGTAAAGCAGACACAGCGGTGACATCAGTCAATGGTGTTGAAATTACACAGTCTGCAGTAGAAGATGCGTTCCAAAACGAACGTAATCGTATGAAATCACAATTTGGTGATGTAGTTGAACAGCTTATGGCTGATGAAAGTTACGTTGCTAATTTTAAGAAAGGTATCTTAGATCGTTTAATTGTTGAAGAACTACAACGTCAACAAGCAAAAGATTTAGGAATTCGTGTTGGTGATGAGCAAATTAAGAAAACGATTCTTGAAATGCCTGAATTTCAACGTGACGGTAAATTCGATAATGAAGTTTATTTAGCATTATTACGTCAAGCAGGTTTCCAACCTAGCCAGTTCCGTGACTACTTACGTTCACAAATGACTCGTTCACAATATTCAACGGCTATCATGAGCTCTGAATTTGTATTGCCATATGAGAAAAAACAATACGCAGCGCTAAACAATCAAACTCGTACTTTTGACCAAGTAACTGTTTTGGCAAATCAACTTAAGAGCCAAATCACATTAACGGACGAAGACGTACAAACGTATTTTGAAAACAATAAGTTTTCTTACAAAACTCAAGACAAAGTATCTGTTGAATATATTTTAATTAACGCTGACTCAATGGCAGAAAACGTTGTTGTTACCGACGAAGCGCTTTTAGAATATTATGAATTGAACATTGCTGAGTTTTCTACACCAGAACAACGTCGAATTGCACATATTTTAGTAGAAGCTGCTGACGATGCTGAAACTAAAATTGCGGATATTAAAGCCAAGCTTGATGCAGGCGAATCTTTTGAATCAGTTGCAAAAGCTTTCTCTGAAGATACGTTCAGTGCCGAAAATGGCGGTGATTTAGAATGGTTCGAAGCGGGCATTTTTGGTGATGCATTTGACGATGCTATTCTGTCACTCGAATCTCAAGGTGAAATCTCAGAAGTATTTGAATCTGAAGCTGGTTTTCATATTGCTAAAATGACTGAATTTGTAGCGGCCAAAGTTAGCAAGTTTGAAGACGTAAAAGACGCTATTGCAAAACAGTTTAAACAATCGAAAATAGATGAGCTGTACATTGATGCTCAAACTAAGATTGCTCAAATTGCCTTTGAAATTCCAGATACTCTTGAAGACGCTGCGGAAGTTACTGGTTTAGAGCTTAAGAAAACAGCAATGTTAACGGCAAATGAACTACAACGTGTTTTAAACAGCCAAACTGCAGTTGCAAAAGCTTTTGACGAAACCTTTATTAATGAAGGCTTAAACAGCGACCTAATTGATATTGATGATACTAACTCAATTGTTTTACGCGTAGTTAATAACGAGCCTTCTCGTCTTCAAAAACTTGAAGAAGTAAAAGCATCAGTTGAAGCCGCAGTGTTACAAGAAAAAGTATCTCAGTTAGCGGTAGAAAAATCCGATGAGATTGCTGAACAAATTAAAGCAGGCACAGGAATAGAAACTCTAATCAAATCTGCATTTGTTAAAGCAGAAGTATTTAAAGATGTTAGCCGTTTTGATTCTAAAGTAAATGCAACGGTAAGAGATGCGGCTTTTGATATTGCCAAACCTGTTGCTGGCAATGTTCAAGTTGAAACGGTTTCACTTAATAACGGTGATTCTGCAATAATTGTACTTAGATCGGTAGCGACTAAAGACGCAGCGGTTGAAGCGCCTATAAACAATCAATTACTTTCAGTAGTAGCACAGCAGGCAACTAAAGCATTGATTGAAGCAAGTAAAGCAAATGCGGATATTGGTAAATAAAAAGCCAAAAATAAAAAGCCAAAAATAAAAGTGTAAACGTTATTTAGGACGTGCCATATCAAACAAAAAGGACTCATATGAGTCCTTTTTTATTGTCTGAGAATTGGCCTTCAGAAATTTCAAATGTGAGAAGCACCCTAAAGATATTCTTCTATTACATATCCAGAGATTTTAATAATTTTTGCGTTTTAGGATGTTGCGGGTTATCAAAAACATCATCTATAGTACCGGTTTCAATAATTTGGCCTTGTTCCATAATGATGATTCTGTCGCTTAAATAACGAACTAACGAAATCTGATGAGAAATAAGTAAATAGGTTAATTGCAAAGTTTCTTGTAGTTCTAGTAAAAGATTAATTACTTGAGCTCTCAGGGACGGGTCTAAGGGCGCTAAAGCCTCATCAATGATAACAACTTGAGGGTCTAAGATTAAAGCTCTTGCAATGCCGATACGTTGCGCTTGACCACCAGAAAACATATGCGGATAGTAATTAGCGTGTTCAGGCAACAGTCCGACTTTACGAAGCGCATTGTTTATTCGCTCTTCTCGTTGTTGTCTGTTTAAACTGGTATTAAATAAAAGCGGCTGCTCTAATTGATCGCCAATACGTACCGTTGGGTTTAATGACTTTTGCGCGTCTTGGAATATCATTCGTATGTTCTGACAGAAGAACTTAGAGTCACTCCACGAAACAACATCATCTCCTAAGTACAATTCGCCCGCATCTGGCAATTCAGCGCCAGCTAATAATCGAGCGATGGTACTTTTCCCAGATCCTGCCTCTCCAACTATTGCTAGTGTTTCACCACGATGCAATTCAAAAGAGATAGGGCCAATAACAATATCTCGGCCTTTCTTAAACCAATTAGATTTATCTTTGTAGGTTTTTTTAATACCCTTAATTGAAAATAGCGCTATGGACTCTGTCACTTCGCAGGCTCCGCAAGAGGATAATGACAACGGAAATGCTGACGTTTAATTTTTTGTTGTTCAGGCATTATGACACAAGCCTTTTGAGCATTTGGACAACGTGGCCCTAATCGGCAACCTGTTGGTAAATGTTGTAATGTTGGAATTGTGCCTTTTAACGTATATAAACGTTGTTTGCTGTGCATATCAACTTTACTGAAGTCTGGTTCGCTATCAAACAAAGCTTTCGTATAAGGATGTTTAGGGGCTTCTAACAGTTGTTTTGTCGGGCCACTTTCAATTAATTGGCCACAGTACATTACATTAATGGTATCTGCCCAACTCGTTATCGTATTGAGATTATGCGTTATAAAAATAACAGCCATGTCTTTTAATTGGTTTAGGCTTTTAAGTAATTTAATCACTTGCAAAGAAGTCGTGCTTTCAAGCGCCGTTGTTGGCTCGTCGGCAATGAGCAGTTTAGGCTCTTTGGCAATCGCCATTGCAATCATGATCTTTTGGCAAACGCCTTCCGACAGCATATGAGGGTAGCTATTAAATATTCGAACATGATCTTTAATGCCAACTTTATGCAGAAGGTTACTGCACTTTTTAACACGTTGTTCTTTTTTAGCGCCAAACCAACCTGAATAGTCTGCTTCTGGAAGAGACTCTTCTAATTGAGAAAATATGTCAGCCGTTGGATCTAAACAACGTCTTGGCTCTTGGTAAATCATAGAGACATTTGAACTAATGATTTTTCTACGATTAGCCTCGGACATCTTATTTAAGTCTTCGCCTAAAAAGTGTAAACGGTCAGCCGATACGTTCCAACGATTATTCAAAACGCCGACTAACGCTTTAGCAATCAAACTTTTACCTGAGCCTGATTCACCAATTAAGGCACTTACTTCACCCATTTTCATTGAAAAGTTGGCGGACTCAACTGCACGAATAAGTTCATCATTCGTTTTTAATTCAATATTTAAGTTTCGTATATCTAATAAACGCATTTTAACCTACTGTAGTCGTCGTTCTTTGAGCGCTCGACGCAGTCCATCCCCAACAACGTTAACGGATAAAATACAGACGAATAATAATAGCCCAGGCAACATCACGGTCCATGGACTCAGATAAAACACATCTAAACTGTCTGCGATCATAGTACCTAACTCTGGCTCTGGAGATTGCGCTCCAATACCGATAAAACCAAGTACAACAATATCTAAAATAGCGGAGGAGATCGCCATCGCAGAAAAAATTACAATCCCTTCAACAAGGTTTGGCATTAATGCATATTTAAACAGTTGCCAGTTGTTAGCACCATCTAAACGGTAGGCGATAACAAAGTCTTTATTTAATAACTCACCAACTTCTGTACGAACATGGTGAATAAACTGCGGTAACATGGCCAATACAACAGCCCAAAAAGTATTATCGATACCAGGGCCAAGTACAGCAACAATAACAATTGCGATTAAAAGCGAAGGCATGATCAATGCGATATCGAGCACATGGTTTAAGATGCTTGAACGTATGCCTTTACTAAAACCTGCAACCGTACCAATTAACAAACCTATGCTAAGTGCCATCACAACGGCAACAATCGCTAATCCAAATGAATAACTAATGCCTAATAGAACACGAGATAAAATATCACGGCCTAATCCATCGGTGCCGAATATGTAGCTCAACTGTCCGTCTTTATCCCAAGCGGGAGGTGTTAATAAGGCATCATTGTGTTGTTCAAACGGCGAATAGGGCGCGAGTATGGGCGAAAATATGGCAATGATTAAAAAGAGCAAAAATATCCAACTAGCCACTAACGCAAAATGGTTACGTTCAAACAAACGCCAAAGCTGTCGTAATGGAGAATAGTTACTTGGTGATGAAAAAAATCTAAATTTTGCCATAACCACGTCTCCTTGCTAATGGATCAAATACCATATACAGCACATCAAAAAGTATCGTTGCTATAAACACCATGCCAGACAGAACCATTAGACCGCCTTGTATTGCGGGATAGTCTCGTTGATGAATGGCGTCAACTAACCACAATCCAATGCCTGGCCACGAGAAAATAACTTCAGTGACCATTGCTAAAGTAATCAATGTTCCAAAGTGAATGCCCAACATCTGAATTACTGGCAAAAGCCCATTTCTCAGAGTGTGGCGCGTTAATACTTGAAAATTACTTAATCCCTTTGCTTTTGCCGCTTTTACATAACTAGTTTCTAAAACACTGTGCATCGATTGACGAGTGGTTCTTATTAACACTGTTGTTGGATAAGCAGCAAGAACCAATGTTGGCATGATTAAATGTTCAAGTGCATCAACAAAGGCTTCGTGTTTATAAGTTAAGTCTGATAACCAGATATCAATTAATAAAAAGCCAGTTTGCACAGGAACGTCGTATATAAGACTTAAACGACCTGAAATTGGAAACCAACCAAGATTAATGGAAAAAACCATGATCATGATTAACGCAAACCAGAAAATTGGCATCGAAAAACCAATTAATGATAACGCTAAAATAGGCTTGTCTAACCAAGGTTTGGCCGGATCAGATGCTAAAATCCCAAGAGGAATTGCAACCACAAAACTATAAAATAGAGCATACATGGCTAATTCGATGGTTGCCGGTAGAACGTTAAAAACTTGGTCAAAAATACTGGTGCCGGTAATAAAAGAAACGCCCCAATCGCCAGTTAATAAGCGCTGAATGTAGGTGAAATATTGAATAACCATATTACTGTCTAAACGATAGGCTGCGCTTAATTCTTCTTCTACCTGTGGTGATATATTTTGCACCCCAGACATATTTACCAATGAGTCACCTGGAAACAAAAAGTGCAATGAAAAAGCAAATATTGTTACACCAAAAGTAACAAATATTAGCAGATACATTTTTCGAATAATGTAATTTAACATTATCGTTTCCCCTTAGTTGTCGCGGAAAAGTCGATGCCGCCATAAGGGTTAATGTTTACATTAGAAATAAAATTATGATGTACCTTGTGCCTTGAAGCATGTGCAATAGGAACCAAAGGGACTTCCTGGCTGATAATACTTTCGGCATTACTGTAGAAAGCACGTCGAGATTCATGATCCGTTATCGCTAACGCTTTTTTTACATTTGAATCAAAATCATTGTTACACCAACCGCTTCGATTCGAGCCTGACATAGCTGCCGCACAACTTAATAAAGGTCGATAAAAGTTATCAGGATCTGAATTGTCGGCTAGCCAACCAATTAAAACTGAATCATGCTCGCCATTTGCCAGCTTTTTCCTAAATGTACCCCAATCATAGGTAATTATATTTACCTTGATATTAAGTTCAGCAAGGCTTTGTTGCAGTATCTCAGCCATTTTACCGGCATTAGGATTGTAAACACGTTGAACAGGCATTGCCCAAATATCCATTTCAAAACCATCTGGATATCCAGCTTCTACTAACAACTCTTTAGCTTTGGATAAATTATAATTGCTGACAAAAGACTCAGGGTTATAAGCCCAAGACGTTGGCGGCAGTAAACTTTTTGCTGGTTGAGCCAACCCAAAATAAACGGCATCAATGATTGAATTTCTATCGACCGCATAGGATAAAGCTTTGCGGACTTTTGGGTCGTCAAATGGTTTTACTTCTGTATTAAAAGCCCAATAACTAACGTTCATAGAGGTGCTTTCAATAATGCTAATGTCTTTTCGTTTTTCTAGAAAACCAACATCCGATGCAGAAGGGTAACCCAGCACGTCACATTCTTTAGTAAGTAATTTTGCTAAACGTGTTGAGTTATCAGGGGTAATGTCGAATATGATTTGTTCTAGATTTGTATTGTCTTGCCAATAGTCATCATTTTTTATGTAACGAATATAATGATCACGCTTATATTCTTTAAACTTAAATGGTCCTGTGCCAATAGGTTGTTGATCAATGAGTTCTGGTTGCTGGCTCTTAATAAGTTGATCGCCATATTCAGCGGATAGAATGACAGCAAAATCAGTGGCCATGTTGGCTAAAAAAGAAGCTTGTGGATCGACTAAGCGAAACTCAATGGTAAGGTCATCAACAATTATAATTTGTTCAATCAAGTCGTAAAGACCAATGCCATTAAAAAATGGATACTGGCCGCCACTAACATTGTGATAGGGATGATCTAAATGCAATATTCTGGAGAAGGTAAATAAAATATCGTAACTTGTTAAGTCACGGGTAGGCTTAAAATAGTCCGTAGTATGAAATTTAATACCTTTGCGCAAATAAAATCGATATCGCATTGCGTCACTTGAAACAATTACTTTGCGGGCAATATCAGAAACAACTCGGCCAGACTCAGGATCAATTTTAACAAGACGATTATATAATTGCTGAGATACAGCATCGATAGTTGTTCCGCTAGTCACTAATTGTGGATTAAATGACTCAGGAGAGCCCTCACTACAATATAATAATGTTTTTGATGCGAGCCCTGACTCTTGCCTAATATCACAAGCCGCTAATACAAATACACTTAGCATTAGCAAGCTATTGTGTATTAACGCATTAATTTTCACCATTGCTATCCAACAAATTATATTTTTTTAGATATCCACGTAATTGATGATACGTTACTGATAACATTTCTGCTGTCTTTTTTTGATTATATTGACAGCTTGCAAGTGCTTGTTTAAGAAGCTTCACTTCAAACTCTTGGCTAACAGTTTTAAAATCTAATGGGAAAGTAAAACCTGATTCTAAAGCACTAGCCGCCTTATTAATAGGTAAGTCGTTTGCATTTGCTGAAGAATTTAATTGTTCGGTGCCAGAATCAGAACGTTGGTAATCATTGTGCCCATTAAAATTAACGCTCTGCGGTCTATCCGCTTGACGATCTTGTGTCTTAATTCTATGTTTGGGTCTAAATGGACTGTCAAAAGGATCAATAACAATTTCATGCACTGGAACATGCGGGTTAGCGGCTCTATAAACACTTCGTTCTACAACATTTTTTAGTTCACGAACGTTACCTGGCCAATGATATTCCATCAAAAATTCTTTAGCTCGACGAGAAAAGCCGCTAAACAATTCCCACCCTAGCTCTTTAACCATAGAAATAGCAAAGTGCTCAGCCAAAATCATAATGTCCTCACGGCGCTCTCTTAACGGCGGTAATGTGATTACGTCAAAAGCAAGTCTATCTAATAAATCTGAACGAAATTCACCAGCTTCAGCTAAGGCAGGCAAGTCTTCATTAGTTGCGCACACTAGTCGAGTATCAATTTTTACGGTTTTAGTTCCACCAACACGCTCAAACTCACCATATTCTATGACTCGTAATAACTTCTCTTGCACTAAGCCTGATGTGTTTGCTAATTCATCTAAGAACAATGTGCCACTATTGGCACGTTCAAACCGACCTTCATGTCGCTTTCCTGCACCCGTAAAGGCGCCAGACTCATGACCAAACAATTCACTTTCAAGTAAATTTTCATTTAGCGCCGCACAGTTTAACGTGACATAACTTTGATCCCATCGAGAAGAAAGGTAATGTAAACGCGCTGCAATAAGCTCTTTACCAGTTCCACGTTCGCCTATAATTAACACCGGCTTATGAAGTGCAGCCAACTGTGAGACTTGTTCCAAGACCTCTACAAAGGAGTTAGCTTGGCCAATTAAATTATCTTTTTGCCTAAAATGATTCATATTCTCAACAGTTGGTTAAAATGACTAATTAGTAGTGTATTTTAAAAGTTGGCAAACGGAAAGGAATGTTTTTGTTTTTTATAAATTCATATAAAACAGGAGTTTATGTCGATTGTAAAAACTGGCAAGATATCTGAATGTATCACCACAGCCAAGCAGATAATTGTCTGTTTACAGAACGGGAACGTTCAAATAACCAAAGAAGAGGTACATGTTATGGGAATTTTTTCACGCTTTGCGGATATTGTGAATGCCAACATCAATTCATTACTTGATAAAGCGGAAGATCCAGAAAAAATGGTTCGTCTTATCATTCAAGAAATGGAAGATACATTGGTTGAAGTACGTTCATCATCAGCTCGCACATTGGCTGATAAAAAAGACGTTGTAAGAATTATTGAAAGACTTAAAGCTGACGCGGAAGATTGGGAAAGCAAAGCAACATTGGCGTTATCTAAAGATCGTGAAGACTTAGCTCGCCAAGCTCTCGCTGAAAAGCAAAAAGCAGAAGAGCAGGCAGAGTCTTATTCGAAAGACTTGAATGCGCTAGATGACCAAGTAAGTCGTTTACAGAATGAAATTGGCCAACTGCAAGCTAAACTTGAAGATGCTAAAGCGCGTCAGAAAACCATTTTAATGAGAGGCAAAACTGCATCATCTCGTTTAAATGTAAAAACTAAGTTAAGCAACGGCAAATTAACAGACGCAATGTCTCGTTTTGAGCAATACGAGCGTAAAATTGATAATTTGGAAGCGGAAGCTGAATCTTATGACTTAGGTAACAAGTCGCTTTCAGATGAGTTTGCAGAGCTAGAAACGTCTGAAAAAGTTGATTCAGAATTAGCCGCGCTTAAAGCAAAACTTAACGGCAGTAAAAAGTCTAAATAAATTAAGGTAGGGGAACCGTTATGGACGATGTAGTTGGAATTTTAGTTGCGCCTATTATTATATTTATGATTTTTGTGGCGCCAATATGGCTGATTATGCATTACCGTAGTAAAAAGCAAGTCAGCCAAGGGTTAACAGCAAACGAAATGCAAGAGTTGCATGACTTAGCTTACAAAGCCGAAGCGCTAGGTGAACGAGTAAAAACGTTAGAGTCGATACTAGATGTTGAAGCGCCAGAGTGGCGTGGACAACAACGTTAATTGGTAGGAGCTACATTATGAATAAGTCGAATAGTAAACAGCTATACCGAATTCCAAGTAAAGGTCGCGTTGCTGGAGTATGTGCCGGATTAGCAGAGTATACAGGCATAGAGCTTTGGCTAATTAGGGTAATATGGTTTAGTGGTGTGATCTTTTCAGGCGGTTTTTTTATCGTTGCTTATATCGCAGCCTGGTTCATTTTAGATAAAGATGGATCTAATCCAAAACATTCTACTGCCTTTTCAAGTGCTAAAAACCAATGGGCAAAGTTTGAAGATGAAATAGATAAAGCAGTACACGTCAAACGAAATGTTTATCAGTCGGGAGAGCCACCTAAACAGGCATTTAGAGACATCTCAAGACAATTTCAAGGCATTGATCGCCGTATTAGAGAAATGGAGACGTATGTAACGTCAAATGAGTTTACGTTAAAACGAGAAATAAATCGTTTGTAATCTTATTTTCAAATCCCACCGCGATTTTCAAAAAACACCACCTACTGTAAAAGTGACCTTCGGGTCATTTTTTTTGCGTTTTTTAAATGTACATTTTGATTTACAAACGGCAAAAAGTTTTTAGCACGATTAGATTATTAACTCTAATGAAAATTATGCAAAGTCTACCCAATTCAATTTGTCATAGAAATTGTCATGATATTCGTGATGAGCTTCCTATGACTACTACATACGCAGATAAAATCATGACCAAAAATCATCATCCAGATACAGTTTGTATACATGCAGGTAAAGACAGAAGTGCTTATCATGGTGCGTTATCGACGCCGCTATTTCAGACTTCTACATTTGTATTTGATAACGCAGCACAAGGAGCGGCACGTTTTGCGGGTGAAGAACCAGGCTATATTTATACCCGTATAGGGAATCCTACGGTACGTGAACTAGAGCTAAAAATGGCCGCTTTAGAAAAAATGGAAGATGCCGCTGCAACCGCAACAGGTATGGCTGCGGTCTCAGGCTCTGTATTAAGTTTTTTAGAAGCGGGCGATCATGTCATTGCGTGTAAAGCGGTTTATGGTTGTTCATATGCATTGCTAAGCCATCAATTACCTAAGTGGGGTATTGAGGTTACGTTTATTGATATGAATAATCGTGAAGAATTTGAAAACGCCTTAAAGCCTAATACGAAGTTAGTATTTGCAGAAACACCCATTAATCCAAATCTTAAAGTCTTAGATTTAGAACTTATTGGCGGCTTCTGTCGTGAACATAATTTGATTTCAGTCATCGACAATACATTCATGTCACCACTGCTGCAAACACCGGTAGATTTTGGTATTGATATTGTTATTCACAGTGCGACTAAGTTTCTGAATGGTCATGGTGACGTTGTTGCAGGCATTATAATTTCCTCAGCGGAAAAGATCGCAACAATAAAATCCACCATTTTAAAGGATGTTGGTGGTACAATTAGCCCGCACGATGCATGGCTTATAATTCGTGGCTTAAAAACATTGTCAGTTCGAATGGAAAGACATTGTCAGTCAGCCCAAACCATTGCGGAGTTTTTAGAATCACAACCGTTAGTTTCTAAAGTCTACTATCCTGGATTACCTTCTCATCAAGGCTATAATTTTATAGGTAAACAGATGAAAGCGGCAGGTGGTGTTATTGGTTTTGAACTAGACGGCAGCATTGAAGAAGGGCAAGCGTTTATTGACTCAATGAACTTATTTTCCATTGCCGTCAGTTTAGGCGATGCAGAATCACTAATACAACACCCAGCGTCAATGACCCATTCTCCTTACACACAAGAGGAGAGATTGGCTGCTGGCATTAATGACGGATTAATTCGAATTTCAGTCGGATTAGAAAATGTCGCTGATTTGGTCGCTGACTTAAATCAAGCGTTTGAACATATTATCGCATTGCGATCAGATTCAGTAAGTACTGCTGGAAACTGGAGGTAAAATTACAATGGCAAAACAATCGACGTACACTTCAAGGCAATCAGATGCCAACGGTCATATTCAATGGAGTGATGATGAGAACCAAGTTTGGAGCGAATTAATGGCGCGTCAGCTAGAGGTTATTAAAGGTAAAGCGTGTGATGAGTATTTTGATGGTCTTAAAAAACTTGAAATGCCAACAGACCGTGTGCCACAGCTTAAAGAAATTAGCGAAGTTTTGTTGGATACAACCGGTTGGCAATGTGCCGAGGTACCAGCGCTAATTAATTTTGAGTCATTTTTTAAGCTATTAGCAGAGAAAAAGTTCCCAACGGCTACTTTCATTCGTCGTCGTGAGCATTTTGACTATTTACAAGAGCCGGATATTTTTCACGAAATATTTGGCCACTGTGCAATGTTAACGCACCCTGCTTTTTCAGAGTTCACTCATACCTACGGCAAGTTAGGCTTAGCGGCGACTAAAGAAGAACGTGTTTATTTAGCTCGTTTATATTGGTTCACGGTTGAATTCGGCTTAATGAAGCAGAATGATGAGCTTAGAATTTATGGCGGTGGCATTTTATCGTCACCAGGTGAAACGGAATATGCGTTTAATTCTGACATTCCTGAGCGTCAGCCAATGAATGTCATTGATGCATTCAGAACACCTTATCGCATTGATATTATGCAACCTAAATACTTTGTTATTGACGGTATTGAGCAGTTGTTTGAGATTTCTCAAATGGACTTAATGTCTATGGTTCGTGAAGCAATGAAATTGGGTCTTTACCCGCCAATGTTCCCGCCTAAAAACGCTGCTTAATAAGGGAATTATTATTCAATACTAAAGCACCTTCGGGTGCTTTTTTATTTGCCTGTAAATATTTGTTGCCAAGCGTGTCATATTGAATTTACAATTGCATGATTACAACATGACTTTCAGCTTTTGATTCTCGGAGCAATAATGCGGTTACAAATTGCCTGCCAAGACCGAATGGGCTTAGCAAAAGAAGTACTTAATATTCTTGTAGATCATGATATTGATTTACGTGGAATAGAATTTGATAAAGCTACAAAGTGTCTATATGTCGCCTTTCCAAAAATAGAATTTGAGGCGTTTCAGCAGGTTATGGCTGCCATTCGACGAGTTGATGGCATAAGTGACGTTAAAACAACTAACTTTCTCCCCTACGAACGCGAACACAATGAGCTAGTTACTTTGCTTCGTATATTACCAGACGGTGTTATTTCAATTGACAGTAAGGGCTTAATTGTTACGGCAAACCAAGCCTCGTTAGTTGATTTGGGGCTTGCTGAATCAGATATTATTGGTCAGCCAATTCAAAGTATTCTTAAAGGCTTTAACTTCATTAAGTGGTTAGACTCAAAAGAAGTTTCAGGCCAAACGTTAAAGTTAACCGGTAATAACGAAGAATTTGTTACCGATATTTTGCCAATAAACGTGACTGACGAAGACGGTAATGTTCAGTTAGCAGGCGCAGTGGTTAATCTAAAATCTCACAGTCGTTTAGGCCAACAAATTAATGCCTTTAGAGATGACAACAATGAGTCATTTACCGATATTCTTGCAAACAGTACGAGTATGAGACGTGTTATTCGCGAAGCTAAAAAAATGTCTCAGCTTGATGCTCCGGTTCTATTGCAAGGTGAAACAGGCACAGGTAAAGAATTGATAGCAAGAGCCTGCCATGATGCAAGCACACGAAGTGAAAACCCATTTATCGCATTAAGTTGTGCGTCGTTACCTGATAACGTTGCCGAGTCTGAGTTGTTTGGTTTCAGCGGTGAAGCCTTTGATACAAAAGACATGAGCGGAAAACGTGGTATTTTTGAACAAGCCAATGGCGGCACTGTATTCTTAGATGAAGTCAGTGAAATGTCGGCGGAAATGCAAACTAAACTGCTGCGATTTTTACAAGACGGAACATTTAGGCGTGTTGCCGAAGAACAAGAAGTTAACGTTGACGTTCGTGTGATTTGTGCGACACAAAAAGACTTAGCAACAATGGTTCAAGAGGGCGAATTTAGAGAAGACTTATACTATCGCCTCAATGTATTGAGTATCACCATCCCACCGTTACGTGAACGTCGTATGGATATTATTCCATTGGCCAATCATTTTGTGCAAAAGTTTGCAACTGAGCTTGGTAAACGCGCACCAACCATATCAAAGTTGTGTTCAGAATATATGCAAGGTTATCCGTGGCCAGGCAATACTCGCCAACTAGAAAATTGTTTGTATCGTGCCATCAGTATTTCTGACAACGACATACTCGAAGAGCAAGATTTAGAATTGCCTTGTTATAGCAACGAATTTGGTTACCTAGATGAAGGGTTTGAAGGTAGTTTAGATCAAGCCGTAAAACGATTTGAAGCAAGCCTGTTACGCAAGTTATACCCTGCGTACCCAAGTTCGCGTCAACTTGCTAAAAAGCTCGGGCTAAGCCATACGGCAATTGCTAACAAACTACGAGATTACGGCATTAACAAAAAAAGCACAAAAGTGTAATTGGCACATGCTTTTAAGTTTTGGTTTGAAAAATAAGGTTCTAACATGAAATTATATGGTTACTGGCGTTCATCAGCGGCTTATAGAGTACGAATAGCACTTAATTTAAAACAACTAGATTGTGAATTAATCAGTGTTCACCTAGTTAAAGATGGTGGTCAACAACATTCAGAATCGTATAAAAGCCTAAATGCCAATGAACTCGTACCAACGTTAGTTGATGGTGACCTAACACTTAATCAATCGATGGCGATTCTTGATTATCTAGAACAACAATATCCTGACGTTGCTTTGATGCCTGTAAATGTTCAAGACAATGTGAAAGCAAAAGCATTAGCTTTAGATATTGCCTGTGATATTCACCCATTAAACAATTTACGTGTTTTACAATACCTCGCAGGGCCATTAGGCCAAACCGACGAAGTAAAAACAAACTGGTATAAACATTGGGTCGAAGTTGGTTTTGCATCGTTAGAAAAAACGTTAGCTAAAACTGCGGGCGACTATTGTTATGGTAACAACATCACATGGGCAGATATATGTTTAGTGCCTCAAGTTTATAATGCCGAACGATTTAATGTTGATATGACATCATTTCCAAAAATTGTTGAAATTACAAATCGTTGTCGTGAAAATAAAGCGTTTCATGATGCGGCACCTGAACAACAAGCTGACGCAAGTTAACACAAGTAACAGATTAGATTTTTAATTGCCTCAACACTATTTTATGATAGTTTAAGGCCGAATTTTTGAAATTGGAGAGTGACCTTGATCAATATTTTATTGGTTGATGACCCTGAATTAGTACGTACTGGGATTAAACGTATCTTAGAAACTGTGCGAGGCATGTCTATCATGGGTGAATTAGACTCAGGAGAAGCCGCTTTTCAATTTTGTCGTAACGAACAACCAGATATTGTCTTAATGGACATGAATATGCCAGGCATTGGCGGCATTGAGGCAATGAAAAAAATCATTCGATATTGCCCAGATGTAAAAGTTATTATCTTAACGATGTATGCGGAAGAGCCAATACCTTCAAAGGTAATGCAAAACGGCGCACACGGCTTTTTGAAAAAAGACACCTCACCTGAAAATCTAATTAATGCGATAAAACAAGTAAACGTAGGCCAGCGCTTTTTACCGCCTGACATTGCACAACAAATGGCACTTAGCCAGTTTAATGGTGTTGATACAGAGCGTCCTTTTGAAGCCTTAAGCGAACGTGAATTACAAATCATGTTAATGATCACTAAAGGTCAAAAGGTGCAAGACATAGCCACTCAGCTTAACCTCAGTTCTAAAACGGTAAATAGTTATCGTTACAGAATGTTTGAAAAACTCAATATTGGTAATGATGTAGAGTTAACTCACTTAGCCATCCGTTTTGGCATGTTAGATATGGATAAGCTTTAAATTGCTTATGACGTCTAATGAGTATTAATGAAGAGGCTCAAGGCGAATTTGACGCCAGTAACTTCTTAAAACATGTAACAACCGAACCGGGCGTTTATCGCATGTTAGATAGCGCTAATGTGGTAATTTATGTTGGTAAAGCTAAAAATTTAAAAAATCGCCTGTCGAGTTATTTTCAAAAAAATATTACCAACGCAAAAACCAAAGCGTTAGTGTCTCAAATTGCAAACATTGAAGTCACCGTTACCGAAACCGAAACGGAAGCACTCATTCTTGAAAATAATTTAATTAAAGAATACCTGCCTAAATACAATATCTTACTGCGCGACGACAAGTCATATCCTTATATTTTGATCACTGATCACAAACATCCTAGATTGGCGATGCATCGTGGCAAAAAGCGTTATAAGGGAGAGTACTTTGGTCCTTTCCCTAGTTCTGGTGCGGTATGGCAAAGTTTGCGCATCATGCAAAAAATATTTCCAGTGCGTCAATGTGAAGATGGTTTTTATAAAGTTCGCAGTCGACCCTGTTTACAACATCAACTAAAACGCTGTTCAGCGCCTTGTGTAGAAGGCTTTATTACAGATGAAGACTATCAAGAACAGGTTGACCTTGTTAAACAATTTTTATCAGGCAAAAGCCAAGACGTTGTCGATGTATTGATCAAAAAGATGGAAACCGCGAGCGAAAAACTCAAATTTGAAGATGCTGGCTTTTTTCGCGATCAAATAATGGCCCTTCGTAAAGTAACGGAACAACAAAATGTAAGTGGTTCTATTGATGAAATTGACGTTCTGGCGTTTTCGTCTGATAAAGGCTTAGCGAGCGTACATATTTTGTATATCCGCGACCAGAAGGTATTAGGAAGCAAAAACTATTCTCCGACAGTGCCGCCAAACTCCGATCCGAAAGAGATAGTCACTTCGTTCATCAGTCAGTTCTATTTAAATGGAATTGGTGGTCAGAATATTCCTAAGACCATCATAGTTCCACCAGAAACTGAAGACCTCGCTGAGTTAGAAGCGGCGATAGGTTTAGTACGTAACGCAAAAGTTGAATTGGTAAAACCACAACGTGGTGAGAAGTTTAAATATTATCAGTTGGCTCAAAAAAATGCAGAAATAGACTTAGCAACCAAGCTTTCCGATGGCAGAGCCATTAGCAGCAAATACAAAGCGCTCTGTGAAGTTTTAAAAGTGCCGGCGATAAATCGTATGGAATGTTTTGATATCAGCCACACGTTTGGCGAGTATCCCATTGCATCATGCGTAGTGTTTGGTGCGGAAGGTCCGCAAAAATCGGATTATCGACGATACAATGTCAAAGGCGTTAAAGGCGGCGACGACTATGGAGCGATGGAGTTTGCGTTAAACAAACGTTATAAAAATGTTACTGACGCAGAAAACGTACCGGATGTATTATTTATTGATGGTGGCAAAGGGCAATTAAATAAAGCAGAGACTTTTTTTGCCGATTGGCCGTTAGAAAAAACTCCGATTATTGCGGGCATTGCCAAAGGGGAAGGGCGTAAAGCTGGATTAGAAATCCTTTATCTAAATGGCGGAGAAATTGAAATCGATTTACCACCAACATCGATGGCTTTACATCTTATTCAGCACATTCGTGACGAGTCACATCGTTTTGCAATTACAGGTCACAGGAATAAACGCAACAAAGCAAAAACGCAGTCTAAGTTACAAGACATACCTGGTGTTGGCGCTAAACGACGACAAGCCTTATTAAAAAACTTTGGTGGCTTGCAAGGCGTAATGGCAGCAAAAGCTGAAGACTTCGCAAAAGTGCCAGGAATCAGTAAACAATTAGCAATTGAAGTGCATGCCTTCTTGCATGATAAAGATTAAATAGGCATCATCTTGTACAGAATTCTTTAAACCTATATGTAGTAATTTTTTTATGTGGAACATTCCCAATATAATAACGTCTTTTCGAATCTTTTTAATTCCTGTAATGGTGATTTTTTATTACCTGCCTGCTGAACTTTATATTTGGAAATACTTCGCCACCGCGTTTGTTTTTTGGTTTGCAGCGATTACCGATGCATTAGATGGTTATTTAGCGCGTAAACTCAATCAATCCACGCCATTTGGGGCCTTTTTTGATCCCGTCGCTGACAAAGTTATGGTTGCGGTAGCCTTTATAATTGTGGTGGATGATTATGCGAATATGTGGGTTACGGTTCCTGCGTTGATCATTGTTGGCCGAGAAATCTTTATTTCTGCATTACGTGAATGGCTGGCTGAAATGGGTAATCGAGCCGATGTTGCCGTTTCTCAAGTAGGCAAGTTTAAAACCGCAGCACAAATGTTAGCCTTAATCGGCTTGTTGTGGCATCCAAATGAGTATTGGGTTTTTGAAGGTTGGTTGTTAGGTCCTATGTTAGATATCGCAACCTATGTATTTTTATACTCAGCAACGATATTAACGTTATGGTCATTGGTTATTTATTTTAAAGCAGCTTGGCCATACTTTTCTGGCAAAAAAGATTGATTTTTGAGCGTGTCAGTTAAAAAACGACCAAACAGTAGAAAAATGTCATTTTTATTTCAATTAGCGGTTGACTAGAAATAATCAAAATGTAGAATGCGTCTCCGTTGTCAGAGATGATAACGAGAAGTCTGAAGAGACGTTTTTTTGAAGTGCGAGTGTAGCTCAGCTGGTAGAGCGC
>CAWUUQ010000061.1:0-17378 GCA_963925625.1 uncultured Psychrosphaera sp. | reverse complement strand
GATTTAGTTTATGCAGCAGACAATGCAGTTTTCCTATTACCGTTCTCAAGACTTGGTTTGTGCCCTGAGGCTGCTTCTAGTTATCTTTTACCTAACTTAGTGGGTCGAACAAAGGCCTTTGAACTGTTGGTCCTTGGTGACAAGTTTGGTGCAGCTGACGCAAAAAATATTGGATTAATTAACACAGTGTTTTCCGCTGAAGAGTTAGATAACAAAGTTCAGTCAGTGGCTTCTGGTTTAGCGGCGTTGCCAGTACGCTCGGTAAAAGCTTCAAAAGGCTTAATTGTTGATTCAAACAAGGCTAAAATAAATGAAGTCATTACCAGTGAATTAAAATATTTTGAGCATCTTTTAGCGAGTGATGAATGTAAAAAAATAATTGGCCAATTTTTTTCAAAAAAATAGAAAATATTAACAAAAGTTGAATTTGTGCAAACTGTATTTGGATGAATAATGTACAGCGGCTATAGTTAAAGTCTGAATATTTATTATAAAGACTAAGTTAAGTATAGTTGGAATAAAATTAAGGATGATTTTAGAGAGGTTTATATGATGTTTCCAAAAGCACTTTACGAGGCATTCCCTTACGTTTATATGACGACAGGTATTGCTGAAATAGGATATTTTCAAAGTTTATTGGCAACCGGTTCAGGTTTACTGTTTTTTTTAGCAGGAGCACTAATTTGGGTAATGCGTTCTAATGCAAGAAG
Organism: uncultured Psychrosphaera sp.; assembly: GCA_963925625.1. GTDB lineage: Bacteria > Pseudomonadota > Gammaproteobacteria > Enterobacterales > Alteromonadaceae > Psychrosphaera. The sequence goes on along the minus strand of CAWUUQ010000061.1, from coordinate 16,668 downwards.
AACGGATCCAGCTGCGACAAGAAAAAACTCAAGTACTGGGCAAGTCTGGTACGAACTCAAACCATTTTTGTTTATTGCCGCCGGTGTATTAATTGTAAATTATTTAGACGCTAGGATGGTGTATCCTATTGCGGGGCTTATTATTCTGGTCGGGTTTTATATCGTTTTGTTACGTACAACACATCGTGCAAAATATATTAAATATAATAGAAACACATGATTTATAAGATATTATTTGTTTTCATTAATATTAAATCAAGTAGAATGAGACGCTTACAAATTACCGTTAAGCGCGGAGCATTGTTTTTATGAACGACTTAAGTACGACTTCATTTCTAATTGTAGATGACGTAAGTTCTATTCGAGCATTATTAGAACAAACGCTTATTCAATTAGGTGCAAGTGAAGTTTTGCAGGCAGCTACAGGACATGAAGCCATGTCTTTATTTAATACAAACTTACCAGATGTTGTATTTTTAGATATCGAGTTGCCTGATTTAGACGGACAAACGTTGTTAAAAGACATGAAGCAGAAAAAACATAATGTGCATGTTGTGATGGTTTCTGCACATGGCAGTGTTGATAATGTAAAAGAGTCGATTCACTTAGGGGCACATGGTTTTATCGTAAAACCATTCTCTCCACGAAAAATAAGTTCGGTTTTGAGAAGTGTAACCAGTTAAATGAATATTGATATAATGCGAGAGTGCGCTCCTAATGCAATGCTATTGTTAAAAACAATGGCCAATGAAAACCGACTGTTTATTTTGTGCAATTTATTAGATGGTGAAATTTCTGTAAATGAGCTTGCTGCTCGAGTTCAATTGGGGCAGTCAGCATTGTCTCAACATTTAGCGATTCTTCGAAGTAATGGTTTTGTCACTACCAGAAAAATATCGCAAACGGTTTATTATTCGTTAGACAGCGACGATGTGAAAAAAATGTTACAGCTTTTACAGTCACTTTACGCAAAATAAAAAAGGAACCCATGGGTTCCTTTTTTAATATTCATTAACCTATGATTTGAAAGTGTTTATGAATTAACAGTGGCCGCTAATACTTTTTCAGCGTCTTCTTTCATTTTTACCAAGCCTAGTTTGTCATAGGCATCAATCATTATTTTTAATGCCGGTATAACAGATGTGCTTTGTTTATAATACTCAACCACATATTTACATCTATTAACGGCAGCAATATACGAAGAACGTCTCATATAGTATTGCGCGATTAGAATTTCATGTTCAGCTAATCGGTTTAACACACTAATCATTCGCTTTTTAGCATCTTCAACATACATGCTGTTAGGATACTTACTAATTAACTTTCTGAAATCAGCAAAGGCTTTGCGTGAGGCTTCCATGTCTTTATCAGCATTGTCCATCCCAAAAAATTCTTGGAATGCGTTGATGCCTTTTTCCATATTTACCATGCCTCTTAAATAAACGATAAAGTCACTACGAGGATGACTAGGGTTTAATTTAAGGAAACGGTCAATTGCAGGAAGCGCTTCATCAAATCTAGATGATTTGTAATACGCAAACATTAGATCAATTTGAACCTGTCTTGATAAAGGTCCATATGGGTATCTAGATTCTAAGTCAGACAATATAATAATGGCTCTATTATATAACTCATTATTAATTAAATCTTTGGCTTCTTGATATCGTGCCTGTGGAGAACGGTCAGCAATACGCTCTAACTCGTTGGGAGATGTGGTACAACCTGCTATAGTACCGGATAGTAAAACTAACAAACTTACGTTACGAACAAACTTAAAATTCAACATTATTTTCAACCTGGAAAGTTTTCTTTTCTCGTTATGTAAAAATTCGAGTAGAATGAATATATCTACTGCATTCTATATCAGTCAGTTGCAGCTTGCACTGGCAAATTCAAAATTCAAATGAAAAATCAATGAACAAAGAAACTATTGAACTACATGCAACAACAAATGAACAACATTTTGGCAAACGATTAGATCAAGTAATTGCTGATTTGTTCCCGGATTATTCAAGAAGTCGTCTAAAAGATTGGATTTTAGATGAAAAAGTAACCGTTAATGGCAAAGTAGTAACAAAAGCGAGAGAAAAAATTCTCGGCGATGAAGAAATTACTATTATGGCGGAATTGGAAGTTGAAGTTCACCATGAAGGCGAAAACATCGAATTAGACATCGTTTATGAAGATGAACATTTAATGATCATTAATAAACCTGCTGGTTTAGTTGTACATCCGGGAGCTGGTAATCAATCGGGAACATTATTAAATGCTTTATTGCATCACTTTCCAGCGATTGATCTAGTTCCAAGAGCGGGCATCGTGCATCGACTAGATAAAGACACAACAGGGCTAATGGTTGTTGCGAAAACGGTTCCGGCTCAAACCCAGCTAGTATCCGACATGCAAGAACGTTTGATTACACGTGAATATGAAGCGGTTTGCCTTGGTAAATTAACGGCCGGCGGCACAGTTGATAAGCCAATTGGTCGTCATTCTACTAAGCGTACGAATATGGCTGTAAACCAAATGGGTAAAGAAGCAGTGACGCACTATCGTGTAATTAGTAAGTTTCGTGCTCATACACATATTCGTTTACGTTTGGAAACAGGACGTACGCATCAGATTCGTGTTCACATGTCTCATATTCGTCATCCATTGGTGGGTGATAGTCAATATGGTGGTCGAGTACAAACGCCAAAAGGCGCATCGGATCAGCTTTTGCAAACGTTACGTGGGTTTAAGCGCCAAGCGTTGCACGCTGCGATGTTAAAGTTCTACCATCCAATTACTGGAGAGCCTGTTGAATTTACGGCGCCATTACCTGATGATTTTGTAAACTTAGTCGCAACATTAAAAACGGATGTAAAAGAGAATCAAGATGACATGGACTTCGGCATCCTTTAAAGGATTGTCAGAAACCGCTGCGAATAAAATCGTGGCGGGAACGTCAACTAAACAAGGTGGTGTCAGTCAGGCACCATTTTTTAGTTTAAATGTCGCAACACATGTTGGCGATAATGTTAATGACGTATTAACAAATAGAAAAATCTTGAATGACTTTTTAGGCCTACCTATCGAACCATTTTGGTTAAATCAAACGCACACCACAAATATTGTAAAATTGCCGAAACAAGCAAAACAGATTAAAACTCTTTCACACGATTTTATTCAGCACTCAGAAACGGCTGAATGCGACGCGAGTTTCACTTTGCAAAATGAGCAAGTCTGCTGTGTCATGACCGCAGATTGTTTACCTATTTTGGTTGTTGATATTAATGCAACCATTGTCTGTGCCATTCATGCAGGTTGGCGAGGTCTAGTAAATGGTATTGTTGAAAATAGTATTCAGCGTATTTGCCAAGAAGCATCAATAAGCCCAGATCAACTGAGTGTTTGGATTGGCCCTGCTATTTCCAAAGCTAATTTTGAAGTAGGGCAAGAAGTAAAAGATTTATTTGAGCAGACTTACCCAAGTAGTGGCCATTATTTCGAATCAAAAAGTGAAAAGCAGAAATACTTAGCTGATTTACCTGGGCTTGCAGAATTCATTCTTCATAAGCAAGGTGTTGCCTTAATCACGCAGTCAAAGTTATGCAGTTATGCATTAGCCGATGAATACTTCTCTTTTCGTCGTTCCGGCCAAACAGGCAGAATGGCCTCGTTAATCTGGTTAAAATAATATAAATCTAAGTTAGCATTGAAAAAACACACAGTCGGCCTAATTTTATAAGTAAGCAAATTACTTATCGAGGTTTACGATGCGTTTAGATAGATTAACCAACAAGTTTCAGCAAGCCATCGCTGACGCGCAATCGTTAGCGGTTGGCCGCGATCATCAATATATTGAGCCTGCTCATATTCTGCATTCTTTAATTAACCAAGAAAACAGCTCAGTCATAACCGTTCTTAATCATGCCAGTGTAAATGTCGCTGAACTTCGTACTAAAATTTCGCGTGAATTAGAAAAAATCCCAACCGTGACGGGCATTGCCGGTGACGTTCAACTTTCTCGGTCAACGGCTGGCATATTAAATGTTTGCGATAAAATAGCGCAAAAACGTAAAGATAAATTTATTAGCAGTGAAGTGTTTTTACTCGCTTTATTTGAAGATAAAGGCTCGGTTTCAGAAATAATAAAATTAATAGGTCTAACAAAAGAAAAAGTTGAAAAAGCCATCGAAAGCATTCGAGGTGGGCAAAACGTTCAAGATCAAAATGCTGAAGACACACGCCAAGCGCTAGAAAAATATACCGTCGATTTAACGGCTCGTGCAGAGCAGGGAAAACTAGACCCTGTTATTGGCCGTGATGAAGAAATTCGCAGAACGATTCAAGTATTACAAAGACGTACCAAAAACAACCCAGTGTTAATTGGTGAACCAGGCGTAGGTAAAACCGCTATTGTTGAAGGTTTAGCACAACGAATTATAAATGGTGAAGTGCCTGAAGGACTAAAGTCAAAACGTGTATTGTCGCTTGATTTTGGTTCGTTAATCGCAGGCGCTAAGTACCGCGGTGAATTTGAAGAACGTTTAAAAGCCGTATTAAGTGAACTTGGCAAAGAAGAAGGTCAAGTCATTCTATTTATTGATGCAATTCATACAATGGTGGGTGCTGGTAAATCTGACGGTGCAATGGATGCCGGAAATATGCTGAAGCCGGCATTAGCTCGCGGTGAATTGCACTGCGTAGGCGCAACCACTTTAGATGAGTACCGGAAATACATTGAAAAAGACGCAGCGCTAGAACGTCGCTTTCAAAAAGTACAAGTTGATGAGCCAAATGTAGAAGATACGATTGCCATTTTACGGGGCTTAAAAGAAAGATATGAGATTCATCACTCTGTTGATATTACAGACCCAGCCATTGTAGCAGCGGCGAGTTTGTCGAACCGATATATTAGCGATCGTCAATTGCCCGACAAAGCCATCGACTTAATTGATGAAGCGGCATCAAGCATTCGTATGCAAATAGACTCTAAACCAGAAGAGTTAGAGAAGTTAGAACGAAAAATCATTCAATTAAAACTCGAAGACAATGCGCTAATAAAAGAGCCCGATGAAGCGAGTAAAAATCGATTGATGTTAATTCGTGATCAAATTGCGGAACTCGAACGAAAAAACCAAGAATTAGAGGAAGTGTGGCATTCAGAAAAAGCGGCATTATCGGGCACGCAAAACATTAAAGAACAGTTAGAACAGGCTCGACTAGACTTAGAAGTCGCAAGTCGTGCTAGCGATTTACAACGCATGTCTGAACTGCAATATGGTCGCATTCCTGCGCTAGAAAAACAATTGGATTTAGCGTCTCAAGCTGAAATGGATGACATGACGTTATTGCGGAACAAAGTAACAGAAACTGAAATTGCAGAAGTATTGTCTCGTTGGACCGGTATTCCAGTAAATAAAATGTTGGAATCAGAACGCGACAAACTATTAGAGATGGAAGCGCAATTACATAGTCGTGTTGTGGGTCAAGGCGAAGCGGTAAACGCCGTTGCTAATGCAATTAGGCGTTCACGAGCTGGTTTATCAGATCCAAATAGACCGAATGGCTCATTCTTGTTTTTAGGCCCAACAGGGGTTGGTAAAACTGAGTTAACCAAAGCGTTAGCACACTTCTTGTTTGACTCTGAAGAGAATATGGTTCGTATTGATATGTCTGAGTTTATGGAAAAACACTCAGTTGCTCGTTTAATAGGTGCTCCTCCAGGTTATGTTGGTTACGAAGAAGGTGGTTATTTAACGGAAGCTGTTAGACGCAAACCTTATTCAGTAATCCTTCTAGATGAAGTTGAAAAGGCACACCCTGACGTATTTAATATTCTACTGCAGGTGTTAGACGAAGGACGATTAACGGATGGACAAGGTCGTACGGTCGATTTTAGAAATACGGTAATTATAATGACCTCAAACTTGGGTTCTGATGTTATTCAATCGAGTTATGCAAAAGACATAGAACAAAGTTATGAAACGATGAAGTCACTCGTGATGGAAGTGGTTGGGCAACACTTTAGACCTGAGTTTATTAATCGAATTGATGACACGGTTGTATTCCATCCGTTAAACAATGCAGAGATTCAACAAATAGCTAAAATTCAACTTGTTGGGCTTCGTAAGCGATTAGCAGAACAAGATGTAGAGATGACGGTTACGAATCAAGCACTTGAACAATTAGGCAATGCCGGTTTTGATCCTGTTTTTGGCGCAAGACCATTAAAACGTGCGATTCAACAACATGTTGAAAACACATTAGCGCAAGCGTTGTTGTCGGGCAAAATTAAACCTAAAGACCATGTGACCGTTGACGTGGTTGATGACAAGTTTGTCATTAATGTTGGTTAACGTTAATTATCGTTAAATTATTAAATTATTAAGAGTTGAAATTAAAAGGTTGTCGTGGGTTAATGTCGAGCTAAATAGTTGATCTATAATTAGCAAATGACCGAAACTTCGACAGCCTTATTTAATCTAAACAATGTTAGTTGGAAACTTTCCTCTAAGCAGATCTTATCTGACATCAGTTTGTCCTTACCTAAAAATAAGATTATTGGAATAATCGGGCCTAACGGTGCGGGTAAAACAAGCTTGCTTAAATGCCTTCACGGACAGGTTGTACCTACGTCTGGACAAGTATTGTTTAACGATCAACCTATTGTATCCATTCCTTTAAAACAAAGAGCGCAACAAATAGCTTATGCCGCTCAAAGTCCAAATACGACATTTGATGTCTCTCTTTTTGATATGGTGCTTACTGGTCGTTTACCACATGCTTCGATATTTTCATTCTCTGTTAAAAGAGATCATGCGTTAGTTAACAAAGCCTTGGACAAAATGGACTTGTTGGCGTTTGCAAATCAAACATTTCATACCCTTTCGGGCGGAGAGCAACAAAGAGCCTTTATTGCCAGAAGCCTAGTTCAAGAAGCAACAACATTACTGTTAGACGAACCGACCAATCATTTAGACATAAGACATCAATTGTTGTTGATGCAAGATCTGAAGCATTTTAATGGTAGCGTGATTATAACCATTCATGATCTAAATATGGCCGCACAATATTGTGACTATTTAGTGTTATTAGACAAAGGTCGTTTAAGCGCAGTGGGCCACCCAGCGGAGGTTCTTAATCAAAGCCGGTTGTCTAAGGTTTATGATGTTATTAGTGAAGTTATCCCTAGCCAATCTGGAAAATTAAATTTGTCATTTTGCTTAAAAACGAGTGATCATAAGATGGCCGAACAGTCACAAAGAGATGAGAACTCATGAGTTTACAAACTAATAAAAGGCAACAGTTCAGGCCTTCAACAATCACATTAGTTTTAGGCCTAATGATAGTAGCGTCGTCAATTTTATTGTCTCTGAGCACCGGCGCCGTTTCCATCGCATTTAGTGATTCAATGTCGTGCATATTTGGCAACTGTAACTCAAACATTACTCAAACTATTATCTTTGATTTACGCTTGCCGAGGGTTCTTATGGCTTTGTTTGCCGGCGCAGGACTGGCGTTGGCTGGTGGTTTATTACAAAGCGCAACAAATAATGCATTAGCTGATCCTTACTTATTTGGCATTGTTTCTGGCGCTGGTTTAGGCGCGGTGATTTACAATGTCCTTGGTGTGGATTTGGGATATTTTGGCATGAGCGTTTTTGCTTTTATTGGTGCTATCGTGTCTGTGTTATTAGTGTTAAGTGTGTTCTCAAATAAACAATTTAGACGTGCTGAACATTTAGTTTTAGCTGGGGTTGCAGTGTCATTTATGCTCGCGGCCGCTACCCAATTTTTGCTTTATGTATCAGAGCCTATGGCAAGTAATAGAATAATATTTTGGTTAATGGGCAGTGTTGCGCAGTCTCAAATTAGTGCAGTAATTCCCGTTTTTGTTGTTGTACTGGTAGCAAGTTTCATTGTGCTTTTATTTCATCGACATATTGATGCACTGTTGCTCGGTGATGAACAAGCGCAAAGTGTTGGGGTCAATGTTGAAAGAGTAAGAATATTATTATTAACTGTATCGGCAGCCATCACAGCGGTTGTGGTAGCTTCGTGCGGAGGCATAGGCTTTGTTGGTTTGATGATTCCACACATTGCTCGAAAACTAGGAGCTAACTCAACGTTAAAGTTAATGTTGGTATCTGTGTTTTTAGGAGGTGTGTTTTTACTATGGGTCGACGTTTTGGCTAGGACACTCATTAATAATCAAGAAATCCCTCTGGGAATTATTACCTCTGCGTTAGGAAGTGTATTCTTTTTAATGATGTTAAAGCGAAGATAAAATGAAAATGGGAAAAGCTAAAGTAAGAATGAACAAACAAATATCAATTATGTTTACGGTTATATTTCCTATTATGATTTGTTTTTCACTTGGTGCGTTTGGGAGTGAGCAATTAGGTAATCTGGAAGAGAATTCATTTGTAGAACCAGAGTCCAAACCAACGATAGTGGCGTTAGCGCCAAACATTGTGGAAATATTGTTTGAAATCGGAGCAGGTGATCAGATTGTTGGAGTAACAGAACACACCGACTTTCCTAGTGAAGCAAAAAAACTCCCAGTTGTTGCTAATTACTTAGGTGTGCAAAGTGAAGCTGTATTAGCTTTAAACCCAGATTTAGTAATCATTTGGAAAGGCGGCACACCGCAAAAAGACATTGATAAACTAAAAAGCTTAGGCCTAGACGTCATTAATTTTAATGCGGAATCTTTTGTGGCATTAACTTCGCAGATTAAAGTTTTAGGGCAATATGTTGGGCATGAAAAAGCGGCAAATGAATTGGCAACCAACATGTTAATTCGCTTCAAAAAGGTAGTAAAAAAATACTCAACGCAAGAACCGTTAACTGCATTTATAGAAATTTGGCCAAATCCATTAACTACGGCAACGGCTGGCACAATCATTGGAAAAGCGGCGGAACACTGTGGTTTAGTAAACGTATATGCCGATAAATCAAATAGCTTTCCTCAAGCCTCTTTGGAGTCTTTGTTAGTAAAGGCCATAGAAGTTATTGTACAGCCAAATTCAGCATCAAACCCAACGGTCGTTAAAGACTGGTCTCAATACCGTATTATTCCTGCGGTAAAAAATAATGCCATTGTAAAACCTAACAGCGACGCTTTATTTCGTTGGGCGCCACGTTGGGTAAACGAGCTTGAAAGCTTTTGTAAAGCTGTGCAAACGCTAAGAAATACTGTATAAGCCTTTCTTACATAAAGAAGGTGTCCAGGAAGTTGGTTAAGCCAACACTGCCCCCGCAACGGTAAGCATCTCGCGAGTCCGGAACTGGTCCTTCTTTTATTTAAATGATCGTAATGATCACACATAGGTGCGGAGGGCACCTAAGGACGAGGCATATGACTAAAACTGCACTTTCAGCAGCGATTTTCGCTGTGATTTTCACACCACAAGTAATTTCAAACACTAAACTAGAAACCATCACTGTTACCGCCAACCGAACACCGGTCGCCATATCAAGCTCTTTAGCAACGCAAGCTGTTATAACGGCAGAAGATATTGAGTTATTACAACCAGAATCTTTGCTCGACTTACTAACAACGATTGCAGGGGTTGATGTCTCTTCAACGGGTGGTCGAGGTCAAAATGCATCATTATTTTTGCGCGGAGCAAATGCAAGTCACACGTTAGTGATGGTTGATGGCATAAAAATAAGCTCAGCAACCTTGGGGTTAACGGATCTTCCCAAATTATCTGTTTCTAATATTGAGCGTATTGAAATTGTTAAAGGCCCGCGTGCTTCAATTTGGGGTTCAGATGCAATGAGCGGTGTAATTCAAATATTCACCAAACAAAACGCAGCTCCTAAATTATCTGTCACTGTAGGTTCACAGTCATTTAAATCATTAGGGTTTGAAACGTCAATTAAACATGGCGAGGGTTCTACTTCTATTTTATTTGATCATGAAGAAAGCGAAGGTTTTGATGTTTTAACCAGTGCTGAATCTGATTTAGATGGTTATGACTATCAATCTTTAGCAATTAGAGGACAACAACAAATTGACCCAAATTTGTCTTTTAATTGGTTACTTAATATCGATAAAGGCAATAGTGAATATGACAATGCTTGGGCGGGTGCAGATGAAGCTACACATACAAATCGTCAGTTATTATTAGGCGGTGAATACAAATGGCAAGACAACCATAGCTATTTTAGTCTTTCACAATTTAAAGATGACAGTACTAACTTCCGTTCAGACTCGCCTGGCTTATTCGATTCAAAAATCACCTCAGATCGACAGCAATTGTCAGCAGCGAATACCACGACAATTAATGCGCAAGCTTCGTTTACTGTGGGTACTGATTTAGTAACAGAAAAAGTATCTGGCGACCAAGAATATTCAAAACCAGAAAGAGACATTTCTGCAATATTTGCTCAAATACTTTATAACGAAAATCAATGGCAGTTTGAAGGTTCAATACGCCATGACGTTGTGGAAAGTTTAGACTCGGAAACCACCCATACAGTGGCACTGGGATATAAATTTGATGCCAATAATAGACTATCAATGACACAAGGTACTGGTTTTAAAGTGCCGACGTTTAACGATTTATATTGGCCAACAGATGCTTATTCTATGGGCAATCCAGAGTTACAAGCGGAGCGTTCTGACAATATAGAAATTAAGTTTGAACAGTCTTTAGACATTGTTGAATGGCAAATAAGTGCATATAAAAATAAAATTTCTAATTTAATAGAATGGCAACCAGATGCTAACTTCGTGTACGCTCCTCAAAATGTAGCAAACGCAGAACTGAAAGGCATTGAGTTAACGGTTAGTGCAAATTACAAGTCGTTTAATCACCAATTAACAAGCTCGTGGGCTAAACCGTTGAATCTTGCGGATGACAGCATTTTGCCACTTAGAGCAAAACGAATGGCCAGTTATATAGTTAGTCGTAATTGGAATAGCGGTGGCAGCAATAACCTAAATACCTTGGTAGAGTTTCGCTACGTTGGTGAGCGAATGCAAAAATCATGGGATGGCTCAGAAACAAAACTTGTTGCGCATACCATCGTGAATGCGACGTTTGGTTACGATATTAACCAAAGATTTCACCTTAGCCTTGCATTAAAAGATATGTTTGACCAACAGGAGCCTACAGCCGTTGGTTACAACGTTATAGGTCGTAGAGCCTACTTAGGCGTGGATTATAGTTTTTAGAAGCTAACAGCTAACATCTACCAGCGTGTCAGCAAGTCATCCTTTATGGCTTGTTGGCGCTTTATCGTTGCTGTCTCAACACCTGAGCGAACCATTACCTCATCAGAAACATCAACAATGTCACCTACACCGATTATGTTCCAAAGCTCGCCTTCTATTTCTTTAGCTTTGTGCACAGCATAGTGTTGTATGTACTTTATTTCATTGCCTACATAGTCCATGTCGGGCCTGCCGGTTTTAGACAAATAAACTTTGAAAGCTAAAAATACATCTTTTTTTACGGCTGCGTGAACAAAGCTTTCCAACATGTCTTGCGATAAGAATTGCTCACCAAAGTAACAAACAAAACTGCGTTCGACGGTTTCTTGATTTGGCCTATACCGAATATACATATCTAAAGGCTGCGGCCGATCCGTTCTCTCTAGTTTACTTATGATTGGAGCAAACGTATTAGTTATGCAGTTATCTCGAATCAAAGGAAATAAGTTTGTATGATCTTTTTTGGGTGGAAACTGATTCATTAAATGATGAAGCAAATTAGGTTGTGGGCCTTTTCCAACCATTTTTACACTAATCTTTCCGGTGTCTTTACTGAAATACATCGCCATATTTTTACTATTTTTAGCAAAAATATTACGCAAAGCTTTAGATAACCCAGGGTAACGACTTTCAATTTTTGCTGGAGTTAACTTGTTTATATTTTGGCGAATTAATTTATAGAAGAACTTACGACCTTCATGTCCACCACGAGGATCATAAACTCTAAGGTTCATTACCAATTTATCTCGGGAAACGGCCATGACTTCATATGCCAGTTTTTTCAGATTAAAAGCAGTGGTCACACGCTGAAAGTCAGGCAAGGCTAAAATTAAAATTTCGCCTTTAGTAAAATCCGTTGGCTCGTCTAATACAACCTGTAATCCATAGGTAGATATGTCGCGGCTGGTACCTTTACTAATTGCGCCTTCGGGTTCTGGCAGTTCAATCTCGACATTTGTTTTATATAAATAACGTTCTTCAGAGCGCAGATTTACATAATCAATCGTATCCACTTCAATATTAACGTAACGTTTTAATTTAGGATGACTAAAAGGTTTTAAAAGGTTCAATTTGCTTTTATCAAACTGATAAGTCTTTTGATAACCTTTAGTTTCAAAGTCTGTAGTAAGCGAAGTAAACGTGACGATATAAGACAAGTCTTTTAACAAACCCTGAACTTTAGGCGATGGTGGTCTATTTAACTTTTGGATCTCTTTGCTTGCCGTATCTGGAATAGACAACGGTAAATGAGCATCATCACTGCTAGTTTCCGCAAGTTGTAATTTGAATACTTGCCAGCTTTCCTTACGGCTACCAAAACCAATAAACAATTCTTTTAAAGTGTCATTGGTATTTAACTCTTCTAATGTCGCACTATAAAAATAGAGTTTGCCGGCTTTGGCATGAGTAAAACAAAATAATAACGTTTGTTTAATAGTGCTAGGTTGATTGGCCAAACGAGCAATTCGTTTTTGGCCTAGTATAAGTTGGAATACAAGGTTTTTGTCTTCATCGCTAAAATACCCTAACAAAGCTCTATTGTTTTCAGTAGCGAGTGCAAGAGTCGGAATATAACGTTCTTGAATATGCCTTACAAAAATCGGTAACGAGGTGACTCGAGGTAAGTAATATTGTTCAAAGCCTTTAACAGTAACTGCTTCTAACGTATTGTCAAAATTCACTTTATAACGTCGTTTATTACCGTTAATAAAATTACCTAGGAACTCGTCAAAAGCAGCAATATCTTCTGTGAAGGTACGTTTAAGTCGAAGGTATTTGTAGGTTTCACTTACATCATCAATACCAACAATTTCATACTGAATGCCATCTTTTAAACCAAGCTCAAATTCTTTTTCGAGGCCGGTAAGATAAATTGCTATGCGTTGTCCGATAAGAGTTTGTTTTATTGCAGGTATTTTTACTTTAATGCCACCTACAGATAAATCACTACTGACCGCTTTTAGAATATCGCCTAAACCAAACTGCAACTCAACGGCAATACTAAAGTTCATTCTTTCTTCAGTTCGCACGCCATAGTTTGTAAATTCAACGGTTTTTCCAGCATATAAACTTGGATTTGTTCTTTGTTTAACTTCTACCGCTTTTGTTGGTAACGTTCCAATCGCGCCAAGATTAATTTTGCTGTTATCAATCTTTGCCTCTTTTAAGCGAATTTCTTGTTCTTTTTTGTGTAACACGCGGTGATTATTTTCCGCATTCATTACCGCTTCGATGCAACCAACCGTTAACTGACCAAACTTCTCAAATTGTTCTTCATAAATAGTTTTTGCTACTTCGTCTAAATAATGGATCTTTCCATTATGCTCAAACTCAGAAACGTCACCCGTGACATGGCCTCGCAAGTCAATCATACGATTAGAGGGTTGTGCCAAGCGTTTTAATTCCATCTTAATAAGAAATTGTTTTGCTTTAGGTACACTAGCAGCCTTTGACTTAAATACTTTGTCAAAGTTAGGTTGATTTATAACTGATTTAAGATCTTCAATTAAACTATTGAATTCTTGAAGTTCAGTAGACATAGACGAGAAAACTTCCTTAGCAAAAATTAAGCAATGACGCGCACTAGACAGAGGGGCTATAATTTGTCATTTTTATAGGTATTAAGCAACATGTATGCCACGGAAAGTGGTTTAAGAGGACTTATGGCGAAAAGTAAAACAGCTTATGTATGTAGTGATTGTGGGGCTGAGTTTTCTCGCTGGCAGGGTCAATGTGGTGAATGCCGGGAATGGAACACCATTTCAGAAATAAGGTTGGCACCAAAACCAACTAAAACAGCCTCTAGATATGAGGGGTATGCAGGACGTGTAGAAAACAAAGTACAAACGTTAGATAAAATAAACCTACAAGAATTGCCTCGTTTTAGCACAGGCTATATGGAATTTGATCGCGTGTTAGGCGGTGGTGTAGTACCAGGTTCTGCGATTCTAATTGGTGGTAGTCCTGGCGCAGGTAAGAGCACATTGTTATTACAAACGATGTGTCATTTATCAGAACATATGACGGCATTGTATGTAACGGGTGAAGAAAGTTTGCAACAAGTTGCAATGCGAGCGCACCGTTTAGGTTTGCCAACCAACAAATTAAATGTATTAACGGAAACGAGTGTTGAGGCTATTTGCGCTCATGCTGAAAACCTAAAGCCGCAAATCATTGTTGTCGACTCGATACAAGTTATGCATGTGCAAGATATTGCTTCTGCACCGGGTAGCGTCTCGCAAGTTCGAGAAGGTGCCGCATTTTTGACGCGTTTTGCCAAACAAAATAATATTGCTGTATTTATGGTCGGTCACGTTACAAAAGATGGCGCATTGGCAGGGCCTAAAGTGCTAGAGCATTGTATCGACGCGAGTGTCATGTTAGATGGTGATGCGGATGGTCGTTATAGAACGATGCGAGGTCATAAAAATCGTTTTGGCGCCGTTAATGAACTTGGTGTGTTTGCAATGACAGACAAAGGCCTAAAAGAAGTTAGTAATCCATCGGCTATATTTTTGAATCGGGCAGAGGGCGAGTCTTCTGGCAGTTCAGTCATGGTTTTATGGGAAGGGACTCGACCATTGTTGGTTGAAATACAAGCCTTGGTTGATAGTTCTCAAATGGGGAACCCACGCAGAATAGCGGTGGGATTAGATCAGAATCGTTTAGCAATGTTATTAGCCGTTCTGCATCGTCATGGTGGTTTAATGCTGGGCGACCAAGATGTGTTTGTCAATGTAGTAGGTGGTGTCAAAGTCACTGAAACTAGTGCTGACTTAGCCTTGTTATTAGCAATGGTCTCAAGCTTTAGAGACAAGGCGTTAGATAGAGAGCTCGTCGTATTTGGTGAAGTGGGACTAGCGGGCGAAATAAGGCCTGTACCCAGTGGGCAAGAACGATTAAGGGAAGCGGCTAAACATGGCTTTAAAAAGGCGATTGTACCAAAAGCAAATATGCCTAAAGAACCAATAAAAGGTATGAACGTTATTGGCATTACTAGGTTAAGTGAAGCGCTCGATCATTTGTAAGCTTGTTTAACAGGCACTATAAAGCGTACATTCTTAAAACTAATCGTCAGTGTGAGATAAATGCTCTAACTGGCGATCTAACAATTCTGAATTACCGACATTTAACGATAATAAACGACGTAAGTGAGTCATACTTTCGATATCAATCGACGTCCAAGTCAAACCAACACTTTGTGGTTCGCAGTGAGCGATAATGCCTTTCATCTCAATATGAATATCAGAATCATTAAGCACAAACTCTAAAGATGCTTCTTGTCCTGAACCTGCTCCAAGTGAATCTGGAGTAGAGATCAATGCACCTTTTAACGACAAGTCGATAATGCTGGTATCAAACACTCTATGTTCAACTTTTAATACCGCCGGTGTTGAAAACAATATTCGAGTATAGTGACGTTTATTTTCCATTTATTATCCTGTCTAAAGTACGTGTCGTTATGTATTAGTAATAGCATGGTTATGGCAAATAAAAAAGCCACTCCTGTTATTAACAAAAAAGTGGCTATTTATAAATATTAAAAATTAACCTTATTTTTCAGTAGGCTAAGTTTGGAGTTAACTCAAATTTTATTATTTTAATCGCTTAAACTTGATTCTATGCGGCTCAGCGGCTGCGGCTCCATAGGTTTGTTTTAACCAGCTTTCATACTCAGTATAGTTACCTTCAAAAAACTCTATGTGGCCTTCATCACGGTAATCTAGAATGTGAGTCGCGATTCTGTCTAAGAACCAACGGTCATGCGAAATAACCATCGCACTGCCTGGGAATTCTAAAATTGCATTTTCTAATGCTCGCAACGTTTCAACGTCCAAGTCATTGGTTGGTTCGTCGAGTAACAGTACATTACCGCCAGCTTTAAGAAGCTTTGCTAAATGCACACGATTACGTTCACCACCAGACAAGTCTCCGATACGTTTCTGATGATCAGAGCCTTTAAAATTAAAACGGCTAACATATGCACGTGCCGGAACTTCAAAGTTACCAACTTGGATAATGTCGCTGCCTTCTGATATTTCATCAAAAACGGTTTTGTTGTCATCCATATTGTCACGGAACTGATCAACAGAAGACAATCGAACAGAATCGCCAACATCGATTGAGCCTGAATCGGCTTGCTCTTCACCGCTTAACAATTTAAACAGGGTAGATTTACCCGCACCATTTGGACCAATGATCCCAACAATGCCACCCTTTGGAATCGAGAAGTTTAAATTGTCGATGAGTATGCGATCGCCAAAGCTTTTACGTAAGTTAGTTACATCAACAACTTTGTCACCTAAACGTGGTCCCGGTGGGATATACAATTCGTTAGTTTCATTACGCTTTTGGTAGTCATTTTGTTGCATTTCTTCAAAACGAGCCATACGAGCTTTCGATTTTGACTGACGCGCTTTGGGATTAGAACGAACCCACTCCAACTCTTGTTG
>CAWUUQ010000060.1:0-5806 GCA_963925625.1 uncultured Psychrosphaera sp. | reverse complement strand
TTGGGATGTGACTTAACACGATCTAATAATGTAGTCTGTACTGCCTTGCCGGTAGCATCAGCAGCATGGAGAATACGGCGATGACTATGTCCGCCTTCACGAGTTAAGTGATATTTACTAATTCCTTCCGGAGAGGTGACTTGATCAAAAGGAACCCCTTGATCAATTAACCATTGCATCGAATCTTTAGCATGGCTTGCCGTGTATTCAACGGCCTTTTCATCGCATAACATGCCGCCCGCAATTAATGTGTCTTGAACATGTGATTCAATACTGTCGTTTTCATCAAATACTGCCGCAATCCCACCTTGTGCATATAAGGTAGAACCTTCTTTAAGCTCTGATTTACTCAAAACGATGACATTTGCTGAGTCAGCAATGCTCAAAGCCAATGTTAAACCGGCTGCGCCACTGCCAATTACCAAACAATCTGTATAGTGTTTTGTTTCATTTAACATTAAAAATTTACCATTATTGTCATTATGTTAAGCTCGTAGCTCATAATAGGTGGCGGATAGAGGAAGGCTACTTAACATTCACAAATGTCCGTTTTATGTCTATTTTATAAAAAAAATCAAAATAAATAGAACTTTTTTATTAAAGACGAGTCATAGATACAGCAAAACGCGATAATAGCAGACTTAAGTCGCTAGCTAAAACTAGGAGTAGTGCTCGAAATGAGCGAGCAAAGTAAAGATTTAGGATTAGTCAGAAGAGCGCAAGCGGGTGAAAAGGCTGCATTTGATTTATTAGTACGAAAGTATCAGAATAAAATCATAAGTTTAGTTTCACGATATTTGGGAAATAACGGCGACGTTCAAGATGTTGCCCAAGACGCATTTATCAAAGCATATACAGCGTTGCCAGGATTTAGAGGTGAAGCCGCATTTTATACATGGCTCTACCGAATCGCAGTTAATAGTGCTAAAAACTATTTAATGGCGCGTGGTCGTCGTCCACTTAATGTGGATGTAGACGCTGAAGGTGCAGAGTATTATGAAACAAGTGAAGCATTGCGTGAGAACGCATCACCAGAACGTTTAGCGCTGACTGAAGAAATTAAGAGCGTAATTTTTGATACTATCGAACAATTACCGGAAGAGCTCAGAGTAGCGATTCAATTACGGGAAATCGATGGTATGAGTTATGAAGAAATAGCGACGGCAATGGCGTGTCCAATAGGGACTGTTCGCTCACGAATATTTCGTGCACGAGATGCTGTAGATGCAAAATTGCAACCGTTACTTGAAAACCGTTAAATGGAGCCATTCGTAGTTATGACGAATAAAAACCTAGAACCAATATCAGCGATGTTAGATAGCGAGTTGACTAATTCGGAATTAGATCAAGCGTTTGATGACATCCATCAGGATCAAGACTCTAAAGAGCGATTTGGCCGATATGCATTAATCGGTGACGTTCTTCGTCAAGAGCAGGAACTGATTGCGGATGATAGTTTTGCAATGGGCATTCAAGCAGCCATAGAAAATATCGAATTACCAGAATCTGGAAACGTCTCTTCAATTGCATCACACCCTAAGTGGCATCAACGAGTAGTTCAGAAGTTGAGTAAAATTGGCAATCACCAGTCCGTTAAAGGTGGAGCCCAATTTGCCATTGCAGCGTCAGTTGCTCTAGTTGCTGTGTTTGGTGTTAGCAATATGAAACATGATCAAACTAAAATAACGTCGCCAGTATTGAGCCCAGTGCCGCTTGTGCAAGGTTTGTCGCCAGTATCAGCGGATGGTTTAAAACAAAAACCAACGGCAAATCAAGTGACACAGTCTCGTATTAATGCCTTAATGGCCGATCATAATCAGCAATTACGTGCGACGGAAGACGACGATAAATCGATTAAAGATGAAGAAAAAAAGATAGACTAATAAGTTCGTCGAGAGTAGAAAACCTGTAATTATCTATTGAATTACCGGCTAATGGCTTAAGTCATACACGTTATTATTAAGAATCAGGCGCCTGCGGTGATATCATATTTATGAACGTCATCAGCAGGCGTTTTTGTTTTATCAGAAACAGTTTTAAACGCGTTGTCATTTAAGGAAAAAATCTGTGCGGATATTAGTATCAATTTTATGTTTGTTTTTATTACCAGTTTCAAAGGCATTCTCTACTGAAAGTGCGCTTACGGATTCTGCCCCTGATATTGCTACTCCAAAGATTGCAAATCCTTCCGTTGCAACCCCATCTGTCATTGGCGCAATGGATGATGACGGTTCGGAAAAAATCAATGCGGCGTATTGGTTAAAAAAGCTTAAAGTTGCGTTAAAAGAAAGTAATTTTGAAGCAGGTATTATTAATATCAAAGGCGGTAAAACTGAACCGTCACAGTGGGCTCATGGCGTTGCTAAAGACTCTGCAGGACAACTAGTCGAAGTAGAACGCGTATCTCCTCTTATAGGAAATGGCGTATCGACGATTCGTCGCGGTAAAACAGTGGCATTTTTTGAATCAAATAACGATCCCTATTCCGTATCAGCTAAAAGCATTCGAGGCTTTATACCCGCAATATTTTATCAAGATGCCAGTAGCTTAATAGATAGTTACCAATTTGTATTGGTAAGTAAAAGTCAAATTGCGGGTCGTTCTGCGCAATTAATTCGAATAGAATCAACAACTAAACAAACTTACAACTTCTGGTTATGGATTGACGTATTAAGCGGATTACCACTTCGTATGGCTTATATTGATGAGCGTGGTGAAGTAGTAGAACAAACATTGATGACGCACCTAACGTTATTAACTGAACCAAACGAAGAGATGAACAAGTTAGCTAAAATGGAATTGCCGCCTGTACCTAACGCTGCAATGGCCAGTGCTCAACATACTAATAATTGGTTAATGGAGCATATACCAGTCGGTTTTAAATTAATAAAAAGTGATCGCCATCACGTATCAATAAGTCGAGAAGTGTCGGATTATTATTTATTTAGCGATGGTTTGGTCGAATTTTCTGTTTATATTCAGAGGCCTATTGAGGGTTTTAATAGTCCTCTTGTACTGGAAGATGGTGGAACATCGTTTGTTATGATCCATGCAGATGGATTTGACGTGACAGTTGTTGGTATGATCCCTGCGGAAACCGCTTTTAAAGTCGCTAAATCAGTTAAGACTAAATAGTAATTTATGATCAAAGAAATTGGCACCGTAGTACAACAAGACAACCAAAAGATTTGGGTAGAAACGGCGATTAAATCGACGTGTAAAACATGCGCAGCTAAAAGTAACTGTGGAACGAGTGCCATTGCCGAAGCGTTTACTGGCAAGTCTGTCATCAATGAAGTTAAAAACACCCTTGACGCAAAAGTGGGTGATCAAGTAGAGATTGGTATTCCTGAAGAAAGCCTATTACAAGGGGCGTTTTGGATTTACTTGGTTCCAATTTTTATGGCTTTAATTTTCTGCTTAACCACTCAATATTGGCTAAGTATGTTTGTCGCTGTATCGGAAGGCGTAACAATTTTAGCGACTTTCTTAGGTGGGTTTATTGGTTTTAAGTGGGCAAAATATAGCGTCGGCAATACAACTGAAGATAAATATCTACCACAACTCCTAGCAATCAAACCTGAGATTATTGCAATAAAAGCCGTTCAAGATTAACGTCCTGCGTGAGGAACTTCAGTTCCAGATTGGATTTATTCCATTAAAGACTCAAATATCAATTAAAACAGTGGAGCGAAAGGGCAGAAACGTGTAAAATTGCGCCCTTTTTACGCACCTTAATAATGGCCCTAATAAACAGCATTCTGAACGGCTCATTAAACCGTTTTTTCATAAGGTTGAATTTAGGTCTAAAACGTAAATTATTAATTCGCTAATATTCAGAGACGAACATTTAGGTTGGTCCCTACGGCAACAGGTAAATACAGTTTTTTATGAAGCATATTCGTAACTTTAGCATCATCGCACACATCGACCACGGTAAATCAACGTTATCGGATCGTCTTATTCAGCACTGTGAAGGTTTAACAACCCGAGAAATGAAAGCGCAGGTACTTGACTCGATGGATATTGAGCGAGAGCGTGGTATCACTATTAAAGCGCAAAGTGTTACGTTGAACTATAAAGCCAAAGATGGCGAAATTTATCAGCTTAACTTCATCGACACGCCAGGACACGTTGACTTCACTTATGAAGTGTCTCGTTCGTTAGCGGCTTGTGAAGGTGCGTTGTTGGTTGTAGATGCGGGGCAGGGTGTTGAAGCTCAAACTGTTGCTAACTGTTATACCGCCATTGAAATGGACTTAGAAGTTCGTGCGATATTAAACAAAATTGATTTACCGCAAGCAGACCCAGATCGCGTTGCTGAAGAAATTGAAGATATTATAGGTATTGACGCGATAAACGCGGTTCAATGTTCTGCAAAAACAGGACTTGGTATTGAAGATGTACTTGAAGACATCGTATTAAATATTCCACCGCCAGTTGGTGAACCTGATCAACCGGTGCAAGCACTTATCATCGATTCATGGTTCGATGCCTACCAAGGCGTTGTTTCTTTGGTCCGCATTAAACACGGCAAATTGAAGAAAGGCGACAAAATTAAAGTTATGTCGACGGGCGAATCGCATCAGATTGACCATATCGGCATATTCACACCAAAACAAACTGACACTGGTAGCTTAGGCACGGGTGAAGTTGGATTTATTATCGCCGGTATTAAAGACATTCTTGGCGCTCCGGTTGGCGATACGTTAACTACGCTAAATAACTCAGCTACGGCACCGCTTCCAGGATTCAAAAAGATTAAGCCTCAGGTTTATGCTGGCCTTTTCCCAGTTAGCTCTGATGACTATGAATCGTTCCGTGACGCGTTAGGAAAATTAAGCCTAAATGATGCTTCTTTGTTTTATGAACCAGAAAGTTCGACAGCGCTTGGTTTAGGATTCCGTTGTGGTTTCTTAGGCATGTTACACATGGAAATTATTCAAGAACGTTTAGAGCGTGAATATGACCTAGATTTAATAACAACAGCGCCGACGGTAAACTATGAAATTCTTAAAAAGAACGATGAAATCATCAGCATAGACAGTCCTTCTGAATTGCCTGCACTTAATGATATTGCAGAAATCAGGGAACCAATTTGTAAAGCAGACATCTTAGTACCACAAGAGTACCTAGGAAACGTAATAACTTTGTGTATCGAAAAACGAGGCACACAAACGGCAATGAGCTACCACGGTAAGCAAGTTGCAGTAAGTTATGACTTACCAATGGCTGAAGTTGTAATGGACTTTTTTGACCGTCTAAAATCAACAAGTCGTGGTTTTGCTTCTTTAGATTACAACTTTACACGTTTCCAAGAAGCCGACATGGTTCGCGTAGATATCTTACTGAATGGCGAACGAGTTGATGCGTTAGCAATGATTTGTCACAGAGACTTTTCACAAACTCGTGGTCGTCAATTGGCCGAAAAGCTTAAAGAGCTTATTCCACGTCAAATGTTCGATATTGCGATTCAAGCTGTAATCGGAGTGCACGTTATTGCGCGTACAACGGTTAAACAGCTACGTAAAAACGTTATTGCAAAATGTTACGGTGGCGATATTTCTCGTAAGAAAAAGCTACTTCAGAAACAGAAAGACGGTAAAAAGCGCATGAAGCAAGTAGGTAACGTAGAGCTACCTCAAGAAGCGTTTTTAGCGATTCTGAAAGTCGGTAAATAATTAATAAGTATGGTTTTCATTAAGGAATAAATCAGTATGGCAGGATACTTCGCAATATTTTTAGTACTTTTTACTTTGTTATGTGGTGTGGTTTGGTTAATAGATGCCAAATTTTGGGCACCTGC
>CAWUUQ010000059.1:0-6517 GCA_963925625.1 uncultured Psychrosphaera sp. | reverse complement strand
GATAACTTGTTGTACAAATGCACCTTGTGCAATATCAAGCTCGAATGACTTTGCCATCTCGGAATCAAAGTCTGTTCCTGTAATACCAAGTACACCACGTTTCACTTCACCAAATTCAATTAACTGAGTCACTAGGTTATTCATCATAACGGATGGAATCGCAAAACCGATGCCGACATTACCGCCGCCTGGAGCGATGATCGCAGTATTAATACCAATTAATTCGCCGCGCAAATTGACTAACGCACCCCCTGAATTTCCACTATTAATGGCTGCATCAGTTTGTATGAAGTCTTCGAAACCTTGACCTGGTCCCATCAAACCTGAACGGCCCTTAGCACTAATAATGCCTGACGTAACTGTTTGTCCTAAACCAAATGGATTTCCAATGGCGACAACATAATCACCAACTCGCATCTTGTCGGAGTCGGCAATTTTAATCTCTGATAGGTTTTTAGGGTCTATTTTTAGCAGGGCAATATCACTTTGTGCATCACTGCCAATTTTTTTTGCATCAAACTGACGGCCATCTTTAAGTGTAACTATGATTTCGTCCGCATCATCAATGACATGATTGTTTGTAACAACATATCCTTTGTCTTTGTCGATGATG
Source organism: uncultured Psychrosphaera sp. (assembly GCA_963925625.1). GTDB lineage: Bacteria > Pseudomonadota > Gammaproteobacteria > Enterobacterales > Alteromonadaceae > Psychrosphaera. The sequence continues at coordinate 5,904 of CAWUUQ010000059.1, read as the reverse complement.
ACACCAGAACCTAAACCTTTAAATGGCTTTTCTTGAACTTGTGGGCCTCTTCGTTGGCCAAAAAAATATTGAAATGGATCGATGCCCGCTTTGACTTCTTTGCTACCAGCAACAGAAATATTGACGACGGCAGGAGTGACTTTCTCAACCATAGGGGCTAATGAAGGCACTTCATTTGTTAATGCTGAAAATGGGATTGCAGCCTGGGCCGAAGGAACAAGCTGCAAAGTAGAAAATAAAACAGCGGCCAATGTCGTTATTTTAAAAACGTTAGATTTAACCAAAACTGTCATAAATGGTGTACTCCTATTAATGAATTACTCATACAGACAGACGAGAAGCGTCTAAGTTCAGAAACAAAATATTTTGTTACGAGTTTCTTTAATTCATTAAGTTGGGATTTACCTATTTATTTTCAACTACTTTTTCTGGTGAAATACCTTTAAATACGCCTGAGCCTGTATTTGAGTAGTCTAACGGTTGGTCCGATGGAAGCTCTTTTCCTCGTTTTTTAGGTTTAGAGTTTTGTAAAAAGTCTGTTGCTTCTTTTGAGAAAAATGGGAATGCGTTATTAATAGGTGCTTTATGCAGGACTTGTTGTGCGTCACTAACTTGTTGGTCAATCTGGCCGGAAAGTTCATTTAACTGGTTTGAGATTGATTTAAAAGAAATTAACTGATCTTGCCATTCTTGTTTAACTTGAGCATTTTCTTGTTTGTACTGTTCTAACTGGTTTTTAATATCATTGCTGTTGTTTGACAATCTATTGCGAAGCAACATTAATGATACGCCAACAACGACACCGATTAAAAAAAAGATAAATGCGTTAATTAATTCCATTGTTTAAAGCCTTAATAAAATAGCGAGAGGTTTTGAACATTCATTATGTATCACAATGCCTCTACCGTGTTAGTATTTTATGTAATCTGAGATTTTATTTTTTTATAAACTAATTATAAGTCATTTATTAAACATGCAAGCACAATTTACACCTTGGCAACAATATCAAAACGATCTTAAACGTGATGACTTTCAATATGATGCGTCTCAAGAGAACGCTGTTCAACAGTTACAGCGTTTGTACGATGATTTAACCGCGGATATAAAAGACGATAATAAAAAGCCTAATTTTTTGAATCGCACATTAAATGCACTGTTTTCGACAACTTCTAAAGCAAAACCAATAAAGGGATTGTATTTTTGGGGTGGTGTTGGCCGAGGCAAAACATACTTAGTTGATACTTTTTATCATAGCTTGCCATTTGATAAAAAGATCAGAATTCACTTTCATCGCTTTATGCACAAAGTGCATGATCAAATGAAGACGTTACAAGGGCAGTCTGATCCATTAAAGATCGTTGCTAAAAATTTGGCGGCCGAAGCGCGAGTGATATGTTTTGATGAGTTTTTTGTTTCAGATATTACTGACGCAATGATTTTAGGTACGTTATTAGAAGAGCTTTTTAAGCTTAATGTTGTTTTTGTCACGACCTCCAATATTATTCCAGACGACTTATATAAAAATGGTCTTCAGCGTGTACGCTTTTTGCCTGCAATTAAGTTGCTTAACGATAACTGCAAAGTGGTCAATGTTGACTCGGGCGTAGACTATCGGTTACGTACTTTGGAGCAGGCAGAGATATTTCATCATCCATTAGACAAGCAAGCGGATGAGAATTTATTACATTATTTTAAACAGTTAGCACCGGACGCCGGTAAAAAGAATTTTGACATTGAGATAGAACATCGAAAGATTGCCACAATAATGGTTTCTGACGGGATTGCATGGTTTGAGTTTGGGGCCCTTTGCAAAACCGCTCGTTCGCAACTCGACTTTATGGAAATTAGTCGTTTGTATCACACGGTACTATTGTCAAATGTTGAACAAATGAGCAAAGAAAATGACGATGCGGCCCGACGTTTTATTTCAATGGTAGATGAGTTTTACGAACGAAATGTAAAATTGATTATCTCAGCGGAAGTTCCATTAACAGAATTATACTCTGCTGGCGGTTTGGAATTTGAATTTAAACGTTGCATTAGTCGTTTGCAAGAGATGCAAAGTCACGAATATTTAGCTGAGCCCCATTTACCGTAGAAAAAAGTTAACCGACGGTATCGTCAACAACCCCGGACTAAAATAATTCGGGGTATTTTATTAAATAATTGGAAAAATAACGTTTACTTTTCTTTACAGTTTGAATGGTTGACGGTAATGCTTGCGCCGGGTTTTGATATAAATTAGGTCATAATCGCAAAAAAACGTTATCTAATTGACTGGCTCGTTAATCTAAATCTCTTTCATTTATATTCTAAGAAAATATTCTGTTAGATAATGGTGATCTTTTCCTCGTTTTCTGTATAATGCCGCCCCTACCCACCGTTACTAACCTTTTGTATTAGCCTACAACTGGTTGTGCACTCGAAGGGGTGCGAATGAAATGGTGTAGTTTGAAATTCAAACTACTGGCTTATAACAATTTAAATGTTAGGTTCAAAATAATGAAAACCTTTACTGCAACACCTTCAACAATCACTCGTGATTGGTACGTTGTGGACGCTGAGGGCAAAACCCTTGGTCGTATCGCGACACAAATTGCACTACGTTTACGTGGTAAGCATAAACCTGAGTACACTCCGCACATGGACACTGGTGATTACATCATCGTTGTTAATGCAGAGAAAGTACAAGTTACTGGCAATAAAGGCCAAGGTAAAATGTACTACTCGCACTCTGGTTACCCAGGTGGTATTAAAGAAATTAACTTTGATGATTTGCAAGCTAAGAAGCCTGAAATGATCATCGAAAAAGCAGTTAAAGGCATGTTGCCACGTGGTCCATTAGGCCGTGCAATGTTCCGTAAACTTAAAGTGTACGCAGGTTCAGCGCATAACCATGCTGCTCAGCAACCTCAAGCATTAGATATTTAAGGAGCATTATAAAATGGCTGATACTCAATACTACGGAACTGGTCGTCGTAAGAGCTCTACTGCTCGTGTTTTCTTACGTCCAGGTACAGGCAACATTGTAATTAACAAGCGTTCGATTGAAGAATTCTTTAGTCGTGAAACTGCTCGCATGGTTGTTCGTCAACCTTTAGAGTTAGTTGAATTACTAGAAAAATTTGACCTTTACGTCACTGTTACAGGTGGTGGTACTACTGGTCAAGCTGGTGCGATCCGTCACGGAATCACACGCGCTCTTATGCAATATGATGAATCACTTCGTCCATCACTTCGCGGTGCTGGCTATGTTACACGTGACGCACGTCGCGTTGAACGTAAGAAAGTTGGTCTACATAAAGCACGTAAGCGTCCTCCGTTCTCGAAACGTTAATATTGCTTTGCAATTATCGTCTCAAAAGCCCGCAAAATGCGGGCTTTTTTATTCCAATCTGAAAATAATCTTCTATATTCTTATATTGCCTTGTTTTACATAGGGCTTTTTCGGTAGAATCCCTTAAATTACCAAAAGTTTAAGAGTTAGTGTCTTTTTTGGATCTCCTCTTAAGATGCTTAATAATCCTAATCGCGGAGAATATTGGATGAGCAATGCGCCTGTAGACAATAGTCGTCGTCGTTTCCTAACTGTAGCTACATCAGTAATTGGTGGTGCAGGAGCGGTGGCAGCGGCTGTGCCATTTATTGCTTCTTGGAACCCTAGTGCCCGAGCTAAATCGGCTGGTGCTCCAGTGGAAGTTGACATAACAAAAATCGAACCGGGTCAATTGATTCGTGTTGAGTGGCGAAGTAAACCTGTTTGGGTGATCTATCGTACTCCAGAAATGCTAAAAGCAATTGAGGGCATTTCTGCTGATAATTTAAAAGATGCAAACTCAGAAGCTGAGCAACAACCTTCTTACGCAAAAAACATTCATCGTTCTAAACGACCTGAAATTTTTGTTGCCGTTGGTATTTGTACGCATCTTGGCTGCTCTCCAACTTATATTTCTGAAGGTTACGAAGAAATCGTAGAAGGTATTAGCTCAGGATTCTACTGCCCATGTCATGGTTCGAAATTTGATATGGCTGGTCGTGTATTTAGTGGTGTTCCGGCAGGTGCAAACTTGCAAGTTCCTCCTCACTACTTTATGGACGAAAATAACATTTTGATCGGTGAAGATCAGGAAGGAGCAGCATAATGTGGAAAAATCTTGTAGATTGGATTGATGCTCGGATCCCGATGACTCGTGTGTATAACATGCACATGGCTCAATATCCGGCACCTAAAAATATGAATTTCTGGTATGTATTTGGCTTTTTAGCAACCATCGTGTTGGTAAACCAAATCGTTACTGGTATCTGGCTAACAATGAGTTACGAACCTTCAGCTGCGGGTGCTTTTGCTTCAGTTGAATATATTATGCGTGACGTAGAGTATGGCTGGATTATCCGTTATATGCACTCAACGGGCGCGTCAGCGTTTTTTGTAGTGGTCTATCTTCATATGTTCCGTGGCATGATGTACGGCTCTTACCAGAAGCCTAGAGAGTTGCTGTGGTTATTCGGTATGTTTATTTATCTAGCATTAATGGCCGAAGCCTTTATGGGGTATCTATTACCTTGGGGCCAAATGTCCTATTGGGGTGCGCAGGTAATCATAGGCTTATTTGGTACTATCCCTGTAATTGGAGAAGACCTAGCACTATGGATTCGTGGTGATTACGTAGTTTCAGGTGCAACATTAAACCGTTTCTTTGCTCTTCACGTTATTGCATTACCATTAATCATTGTAATTTTGGTATTTTTACACATTGTTGCACTGCATGAAGTTGGTTCGAATAATCCAGATGGCGTTGATGTTAAACGACCTAAGGGCTCTTTGTCTGACGATGAGAAAACGAAGTTTGAATTTCATGAATATTACACGTCGAAAAAAGACCTTCTTGATGACGTAGTACCTTTCTTCCCTCATATGGTTCTTAAAGACCTGATGGCGTTTGGTGTATTCATTTTCTTCTTCTGTTATGTCATGTTCTTTAACCCAGACATGTACGGTAAGTTTATAGAACACCCTAACTTCGAAATGGCGAATAACCTTAAAACGCCAGAGCACGTATTCCCAGTTTGGTACTTCACGCCGTTCTACGCGATTCTAAAAGCCGTTCCAAATCCATTCGGTGGTGTAATTGCCATGTTTGGTGCCATAATCTTATTAGCACTGATGCCTTGGATTGACCGTGGTAAAGTACGCTCATGGCGCTACCGTTGTGGCCTACACAAATGGAACTTATTAGTATTTGCCGTTGTGTTTATTATTCTTGGTTACTTAGGTGGAACGCCAGGTACTCCATTTAAAGAATTAATTGCGCGTGTATTTACTGTTATGTATTTCGGTTTCTTCGTTTTACTTTGGTTGTACAGCAAAAACGAAAATACTAAGCCATTACCAGAAAGGATTACGAAATAATGAAAAAACTTATTCCTACTCTTTATTTGATAGTTGGTTTAATTGCCGGTTTCGCTTCTAATACTGTAATGGCTGCAGGTGGTGGGGCATTGCCTTACCAAGCAGACATTGATCAAACTGACAAAGCGTCTTTACAACGTGGTGCCAAGTTATATATGAACTACTGTTTGGGTTGTCACCAAATGCAGTTCCAGCGCTACGAAAGAACGTTTAATGACTTAGGTATTCCATTGGAATTGGGTATTGAAAATTTAATTTTCACTCAAGACACTAAAGTAGGTGAGCATATAAAAAATGCTATGCCTGCTGATGATGCTGCAAAGTGGTTTGGTGCTGCGCCACCAGATTTGACACTAGAAGCTCGTTTACGTGGACCAGATTGGATCTATAGTTATCTTAAGTCGTTTTATGTAGACCCTTCGCGCCCATTTGGCGTGAACAACACAGTATTTAAAGACGTCGGTATGCCTCATGTTCTACAAGAACTACAAGGG
>CAWUUQ010000058.1:0-5997 GCA_963925625.1 uncultured Psychrosphaera sp. | reverse complement strand
AAACGATTAAACCACATGCCACCACTAATTGGGCTTGTTGAACCATCTAACCATGCGCGACCAAATGCTTTTGTTAGGTCAGAAACAGATTCGATTTGTGCAATTTTACTAAGAACTGGCTTAATTGAAGAGATACCTAGTTTGTTTAATGTTTCAGTATCCATATATGATGCATAGAAGTCCGCAACCATTTTTTCTTCTGCGTTTAATGTTTCTGCAGACACTAAACTATCGATAATATCTTTTACTTGCTCTTCACTTCTTTCTGCAAGGCCGGTGAATGCACCAAAACGAGTCTTATCAGCTGGCATCACATAATTGTCATACCAAGTTCCTGAAGCGTACATAAAAAAATCATCGCCAGGTTTAACGGTTTCATTTCGTGCTTCTAAATCAACACCAAAACTACCTAACTCAGCTTTTGCTGTTTGCTTTTCTACAGCTGTTTTTTCAACAACGGTGACGGTTTCTTTTTCCGCAGAAGTATTTTTGCCACAACCCGTCAGAGTGATCAAAGCACCCATGACAGAGATAGCAATTATCGACTTTTTCATAGTATTCCTATTGTATTTATTGTTATTACTTGAAATATGTTTAGTGAACTTATCAATACGAGGCAGTAAGTCAAGGTCTAGCAAAGCTTAACTCACAGAACAACGGGTTAAATTCTAGATTCATCGAAATTTCAACGACATCTACTAATATAAAATGTAAGAAAACAATGAAGGAGGCATGATGTTGTCTTGGATAGTGACATTTTTAGTTGTCGCAATTATCGCGGGTGTTTTGGGTTTTGGCGGGATAGCACCTAAGCTTTAATTAACGCAGAGCAATAAATGTTCTAAATGAAAAAAGCCTTAACTAAAAAAGGGAAGAAATATGAAATTATTAAAATTAATTATTATCAGTTTTTTTGTATTATCAATTGGTCTAATGCAAGGTTGTGCAAAAGGGGCGGGTGAACGAACCGGCGAAAAAGTTGATGAGTTAATGACAGACACTGGTAATGCAATTGAAGACGCTTGTGAGTCGGCCAAAGAAGCTGCGAAGGCGGATGATACAGACTGCTAATACTGCCTGTTAAAATAATAAGCCTGCATCTGAGCAGGCTTTTTTATGGTGGTCCCAAGGTGCCGATGAAAACCGAACCCTTGAACAACCGAAATGTTCAAGGTGGACAGCATATCCTTTCCGTAGGCTTCTCGATTCATGTCCGAAGACAAGCCGAGCTTGCACAATAGCTAGGAAAATGACGTCCTGGGTAGATAGTATCGGCTCAGGGATTTAAGCTTTCTGTCAAACACCCCAGGTACCATATATAAACATAGTGTAAGCAAGCAAAGACCTCAAATAACAGTTCGATGTAGTAACTCACTTATCTATCTCAAAGCGGAATATACCATCTTAAAAATGCAGTTCAATGAAAATAGGGGAATGGATGATTTGTTTGCATACTAATTTTACGAAATGGGTAAAAAACATGCGCTTATCTAAATCAAAGGCGCCAATATGGCCAGATTACTTCTGATTTTCGCTACTTTCTATTACACTCTACTCAATAACTTTTAAACGACCTATTTAGTGAAGCCGAATGAAGCACGAAGAATTAGTACAAGTATTAAACGAACAAGATTTTACTGGAACCGCCTGTGAGTTTCATGGTTTATTAACAGGCCTTGTGGCTGGTGGCATGTTTAAAGGCAATAAAGATTACCTTGAACACCTTTCTGCGCTTTTTAATAATGGTATGTCGATAAAAGGCAAAGTAAAAGTTGCGGCGAATGACCTTGTAGAAAAAATCCACACTCAATTTGAAGCGGGTGACATGTCTTTTGAATTAATGTTAATGGACGAAGATGAAGTGTTGCAAGATCAAGCTGAAGAGCTGATTAATTGGGTTCAATACTTCTTAGTTGGATTTGGTTTAAATAAACGAAACCTAGAAAATGCCAGCAGCGACGTTCGTGAAATCATTGAAGACCTTACCAATGTCACGCGTATGGACCATGAAATGGAAGACACCAACGAAAATCAAGCTGACTATTATGAAGTGGTTGAATTTATTCGTGTTTCTGCAATTTTATGTCATCAGGAGTTTGGTAAGCCAAATACTCATGAAGATGAATCTAAAAAAACATTGCACTAATTCTGAACCCAAACTTATAAAAATAGGTAAATGTAATTTCCAAGTTTTTGGTAAATGTAGAGTTAGTTTATTTTTTGAATATTTTGTCGCTTAATAATTTGAATTTAACATAAGAGGTATTAATGAAAAGCACTGTCCCTGTCACTGAGTTTATTAATCGTCGTAACGCCTTAGCTGCGCAAATGAAAGACTACAGCGTAGCAATCTTTCCAGCCGCTCAAGAACTGACTCGTAGCAGAGATACGGAATTTTCATTTCGTCAAAATAGTGATTTTCATTACCTTTGTGGTTTTCCAGAACCAGACGCTTATCTAATTATTGAAAAAGAAGATGGCATCACTGCCACAACCTTGGTGTGTCGTGTAAAAGATAAATCCGCTGAAATTTGGCATGGTCGACGCATTGGTAAAGAACAAGCCGTTGAACAGTTTATGGTTGATAGAGCCTTTGATACCACAGAGTTAAATGAAACAATCAAAAATGCAATCAATGGCAAAACATCGTTGTACTTTGCACAAGGTGAGTATGACTATGCCGACGAGCTAATCTTCAATACGTTACACACACTACGTATGGGCCCAAAAAAAGGTTGGTCAGCGCCAACGGAAATTTTAGATGTTCGAAACATCGTTCATAATCAACGTTTGTTTAAGTCAGAAGCAGAAATAGCCATTATGCGTCGTGCGGGCAAAATATCTGCAGAGGCCCATCAACGTGCAATGCAATTTTCAGCGCAACAGATCAAACAAGGCTTACCTGTTTTTGAATATCAATTAGAAGCAGAAATTCATCACCATTTTGCAATGAATGGCGCACGTCACCCAGCTTACGGAACCATTGTTGGCGGTGGTGAAAATGCATGTATTTTACATTACACAGAAAACCAAGATGAAGTAAAACCAGGTGATTTAGTGCTTATTGATTCTGGCTGTGAATTAGAAGGTTATGCCGCTGATATTACAAGAACATGGCCGGTTAATGGCAAGTTTAGCGAAGAACAAAAAGCAGTTTATAACGTCGTTTTAGAGGCGCAGTTAGCGGTGCTTGATGCGATTTCAAAAGAAGCATCGTTAAAATCAATTACTAATGTATCCATTAGAAAAGTAACAGAAGGCTTAGTGAAGCTTGGTATTTTAAAAGGTGATATTGACGAACTCATTCATAACAATGCACATCGCGCATTTTATATGCATGGTTGTTCACACTGGATAGGTTTAGATGTACACGACGTTGGTGATTACAATCAAGCGGGTGCACAAAGAAAATTAGAACCAGGCATGGTATTTACTATTGAGCCAGGTATTTATATTGACAGTGAAGCGGATTGTGACAGTAAATGGCATGGCATTGGTGTACGAATTGAAGATGACATATTGATCACAGAAGACGGATATGAAAACTTAACGATTGATGTGCCTAAAACGGTAGATGAAATAGAAGCCTTATTTAAATAGCTAGATTTAGATAGCCAGTAATCGCGCAACGGAGCTAAATGTGCAAACCGATTTTGATGTAATAATTTCAGGAGGAGGGCTTTCGGGCCTTCTTACTGCTATCGGGCTTAAAAACGAATGTCCGCTGTTGCGAATTGCTATTGTTGAGCCTGTTAACGTTTCTTCAAGCGATGAAATTATTCAAAGTAACTTTGACCAACGTTGTTTAGCCTTATCTTACGGTACATTACAACTTTTAAATCATTGGAATGTATGGCCTCGGCTTAAAAAGAATGGTTGGCCCATTAAATCTATTGTTACGTCTGACCGCGGCCACGTTGGCAAAACGATTATGCAAGCCAAGGAATACGGTTTAAATGCGATGGGGCATGTGGTGTCAATGCATAATTTAGGCGTTGCTCTCAAATCAACCTTACTAACAGTAGAAACCAACAGTCATTCACCACAAATTCAATGGTTTTGTCCCGACACCATTCAGCAGCTAAGTTATGTTACTGAAACAGCTGACGCCGGCCAAGAAGCTTTAGCAAGTACAGCAAGTACAGCAAGTACAGTGACTAGCGTGGTAAAGGTTAAGTTATCGTCGGGCGCTGAAATTTCAGGGCAATTATTAATTGTCGCGGAAGGCGGAAACTCAACAACAAGAGACTTGCTAAATATTCAAAGTTCGACACAAAAATATAATCAGTCTGCCATCGTTGTTAATGTCAAAGTCGGAAGTTCTAAATTAGCGACTTCACCTAAAATACTCGAACGTTTTGGCGATCCAAGTGAGGTTGCTTTTGAACGTTTCACAACTAACGGCCCATTGGCATTTTTGCCAATAGGTAAAAACGAATACAACGTCGTTTGGACACAAACGCCAGAAGAAGCTGAGCAAGATATGGCGCTTTCTGAACAAGACTTTTGTGACAAATTACAAAGAGAGTTTGGTTTTGCAGCAGGTAAAATTGTAAAAACTACAACGCCCGTTTGTTATCCATTATCATTAACAACAGTAGAAAGACTAGTTGCACAAAATACCGTTTTGTTAGGCAACTCAGCGCATAGTATTCATCCTATTGCAGGGCAAGGCTTTAATCTTGGTGTGCGGGATATTGGGGTATTAGTCTTTGCAATTAAAGAGCAACTGGCCGCGATTAATAAAGAGAACGGACCGGCATGTGAAGGCATAGGCTCTTTTAGCCTATTAAACGAATATCAAAAAAATCGCCAGGAAGACATAACACGCATTACCGAGTTTACCGACTCTTTGGTTCGTATATTTGCTTTACCAGGTCGATTGCCAGCCCTTACTCGAACAGCAGGATTAATGTCGTTACAACAGTGCAACTCACTTCAACAGTGGTTAGCGTTGCATTTTATGGGCAGCCATAAACAGTTTAATTTGCCTTAAACAATTAGCTATTAACAAAACAAAACAAAACAAAACAAAAAAAGCGAAGAGCAAAATGAATTCAACGGATATAGTAATTGTTGGTGGTGGATGTGTCGGATTAACGGCCGCTTTAGGCTTGGCTAAACAAGGTCATAAAGTCACCGTCATTGACAAAAGCTCTTCGCAAATAAATCTGTCTGAACCATTGGCAAGAGTCAGTGCGTTATCTGTGGCTAGCCAGCACATTCTCTCTAAATTGGGCGCTTGGTCATTAATGTCACAAGACCGATTGCAACAATATGACTCAATGTCTGTATGGGAAAAAGAGAGTTTTGGTAACATTAATTTTGACGCAAAAACCGTTAATCAGACTCATTTAGGCCATATTGTTGAGAATGACAATATTCGCCTAGGCTTAATTAAAGCAGCTGAGGCTGAAACAAATATTCAGTTGTTATTTGATACTGAAATAACGAGCTTGCACAACAGCCCTGAACAAGTGCTACTGACACTGTCCTCAGGTGGCTCGCCGATAATCGCTAAGTTATTGATTGCCGCCGACGGCGCAAATAGCTGGGTTAAAAAGCAGCTAAATGCGTCTACCACGTTTTCAGATTATGATCATCATGCCATCGTAGCGAACATCACAACGGAACAACCTCATCAAAATTGCGCTCGACAAGTCTTTTTAAAAGACGGCCCGTTAGCCTTATTACCTCTGTATGACTCAAGTTGCAGCATTGTATGGTCAACACATCCCGATCATGCAGATCAGCTTATGGCCGCAAGCGATGAAGATTTTGCAAAAGCCGTTACCGCAGCGACTGACAGTGTGTTAGGTGTGTGTACAGTAACAACACAGCGAGTACGTTTTCCATTAACCATGCGTTACACCCAACAGTGGGTTGATGAACGTGTTGTTTATATTGGTGATGCGGCTCATACCATTCATCCACAAGCAGGACAGGGTGTTAATTTAGGATTATTAGATGCCGCATCTTTGGTAGAATCCTTGGTCA
>CAWUUQ010000057.1:0-6081 GCA_963925625.1 uncultured Psychrosphaera sp. | reverse complement strand
GTTCCTGCAATCGTTGAAACGGTTTTGGTTTGTAAGTCAATTTTACGAATGGCGTGATTGCCCGTGTCGGCAACAAAAATTATTTGGTCGTTATTAACACTAGCATCGCCAAAAATCACGCCCTGCGGTTGAAAAAACGTAGCTGATTTAAAGTCACCATCTTGCATTCTATTGTTTATGTTTTGGTCTGCAAAGCCGCCAATTTCGTGTAGTACCTTACCGTCGTGATCAGTAACAATAATCCGATGATTTAATGAATCAGATATCACCAATAACGTTTCAGAAGCAGTAATTTTACCCGGCGCTTTTAAATACCCTGCGGGCATTTTTTCTAATTGAATTGGCAATGCTTTGTTATTTAACTTGCCTTCAAATCGGTCGAGCAGTATTTGTGTTACTTGTTTAAGCCTTGAGTATTGGCCTTCACCAGAAAGTTGGCCTGCATATTCGCCATCAGGCCCAAAAACCACAAAGGTAGGCCAAGCGCGCACGCCATAATTACGCCAAATTTTAAAATCAATGTCATTTGCTACTGCATGTTTTATTTGGTATCGGGCAACAATGTTTCTCAAAGTGATGGGATTCTTTTCATTATCAAACTTAGGCGAATGCACCGAGATGACCGCAAGCTTTTCGCCAAAGTCTCGCTCTAATTGATCTAGATCTGGAAGTACATGAACACAATTGACGCAGCCATAAGTCCAAAAATCTAAGATGACAACTTTGCCTTTAACATCGCTAACGGTGAGGTCACGACTTACGTTAAACCAATCTAGTGACGAGGGGAATGACAAATTATTAGATGCCTTAACGGGTGAGCAGGCACTTACCAACAACAAGATAAATAGCGTTAATAATCGCATAACGCTGCAGTGAATAATGGTCTTCATCGTAAGAACCTTTTTTGGGCTACCAGAGTAGTATACGAAGAGACCTTGGAGAATGATCTTTTATTGCGGGGCTTTTATTGATGCGTATTTATTTAGGCACAACCTCTAATAAAGATTCGTTCAGTTTTATGATTGAAGGACCACGTTCTCTATCGTTACTGATCACTTTACTACCAAGTTCTATTTGAGTGCCTGAATACAACGTGTGATAAACCTGAACTTCAAGTGAAGCCATGTAATCTCGACGACGTTGAATAAGTTTTTTGCGTTGAATGGTAAGCTTTTCGACAAAGGCTTCAAGTGCCGCTATTTTTGCTTTCGGTTTTTCTTTTTGCTCGTCGGTCATAAGCATTTTTAGTTTAACTTTAAGTTTTTCTAAGTCTTCCATGTAAGGCTGCATTTTTTCCCACAGCTTTTCTTCTTTTTGTTTAAATATTTTGTAGGTTCTATTAAGTGAAATTTTCGTTTCGGCTCCGGCTGGCGCGCCTAAATAACCAACCTCAACACTTTTACTTACTTCTAACGTTCCGCCTATTAACTTCCCATTAGGCGTTAAACCTTGTCCAACCACAATCGACCCTGCAACAACAAAACAATGAGACAATTGTTTATGCACAAACACATCTCTTTTCGCTTTAATATCAATATTATTTGCAAAGGCAATATTTATTCTGTTGCCAGACTCTAATAAACAATTGTATTTTCGCCCTTCCAAACTTTCATGCAATGCTTTGCCGGAAGCGCCGCCCATTACAGTTATTTCTCCTTGCGAACGGATAGACGCAGACTCAACAAAACCGCCCACAACCACATCACCTGTCGCCACAATTTTCATTTCAGGTGATACATCGCCCTTAATAATAACGGTGCCGTTAAATTGAACATGGCCTTCTTTAGGTGTTAGTTCTTCTAACGTATATACATTGTCAACTTCCATTCGGTTTTCAATAACACGCGCGAGGCCTTCTCGCGATGCGACTAGAATATTAGGATCTGTGTCGTCAAATATCGTACCTTGAGTAACCTCAAGCTTAATGTCTTTGCCTGGTTTTGCAGGCAACTCATCACCTACAACATTCTTTCCAGGTGTACCTTCCGTAAGTGGAATCTTTTTGAATACTTTTTGGCCGGGCTTAACAGTATCAATATCGCCTAAATCTCTTAAGTCGACTTTACCGCCTTCTAGTTCCGTTGGTTTACGAAGTTTGTCTGAGAATAATTCTATGAGGGCTTCAAAACGAGCGTTTTTTCCGTTTTCTGGGAGTTTTCCAAACGCAATATCACCTTCGATAATATCGCCTGGTTTTGCCTGTTCACTTTTAACCAACAAGGCTTCAACTTTGGAACGTTTTAGTCCGTATTTAATGCCTTCTAATTTGCAGGCTTCTTTTACGTCATTTATTCCTGGAGACTCTCCGCCGCACGCAGCTTCAACTTTTAATTTACCCGTCATTTTATCTGGGCTAATGCTAACGGATACCTTGGCGTTTCTGATTTCGGCAATTTTATGTGAAAGTTGAGATTCTTTTTCAATACCGTTTTTTATAGATTCGATATGTGCGTTAACTAATTCAACAAATTGGGAAAACTCTTCTTTAAGAAAATAAGCGGCGGCATATTCAGATGTGCGAAAAGCCTGCATCGCTGCGGGCTCTTTGATAGGTTGCATTTCAGCGTTGCACTCTAATGCAATGAAAATATCCTTATCTTCCTGTGACAACTTAAAATTAAGCAAATTACATCCTATTTACGCGCATGTACGAGAGGTCTAAAAACGATTGTAACCAAGTTTATACGCCAATTGCATCTTCTTTGGAAAAATAATTGTAGAATTTTTGGTCTAGTATGGTCAATAATGGCCCAAATATTATAAGGAAGCCAATATGAAACTCGCCCTACCGATAGTTTTACTTTCTCTATTTAGCTCATTTGCATGGTCTCACGCAGAGCATGATAAGCCTAGATATGTTTCACCTGCAGGCGTTGATGAAGGCCAATGCGATACAGTAAAAAAACCTTGTTTAACTATAGGTTACGCGGCATCTAAATCAAATAAGGGCGATATTGTTTTAGTAGCAGAAGGGGAATATCATTTTCAAGATGTATCCGATATCTTCTACCTTACTAGCTCATTAATAAAAATTAATGGCGGTTATTCAACAACAGACGGTTATAAACAGCAAAATACCAAACGCTATCCGACTTATCTGAAAGGCATTCCTGCTCAATATGTTGCTCAAATAGAGAAAAAAGGCTTTCGAGTTGTTAGTGACATGAAATCAATGTCTAAGAAACAAACTAGCGAATTAAACGCCATGTTAGCGAGTGTTAAAGCCTTATCACAAAAACAATCTGGCGTGGCCTGTGATAAAGGAATGGCTGACGTATTCCCTTGTAATAGCATGGACTTGGTCTCACACTTTCCATTAAACCAAATGAGTTCAGGACCTGACTCTGCTAATGATGTGTGGGGTCATGTTGATTTAAATTCAGGCATTGAGTACGCATTAATTGGTCTAAAAAATAGTACCGCAATTTTTAATCTTACTGATCCGGAAAATCCAACTGAAGTGGCCACCGTTCCAGGTTTAGTGGCAAGCTGGCGTGATATTAAGGTTTATCAATATTACAGCGAAGCAGACTCTCGATGGTTCGCTTATGCCTATGTTTCTACAGATGGTGCAGCCGATGGCGTTGCTATTATTGATCTAAATGAGTTACCTCGCACCGCAACCTTAGTTAAGAATGACCTACGTAATACCAATGCCCATAATGTTTATATCTCCAATGTTGATTATTCTACCGGTGTGGCCATCAATGATCGTACCGCACGCTTACATGTTTTAGGCTCTAATGTTTACGGTGGTGCTCACCGCAGTTATTCTCTTGAAACACCAAAACAACCCACTGAAGCTTATGTTCCAACCGACAAAACTCGAAATGACTACACCCATGACGGCTCTTCTATGGTGGTCACTGACGAACGAGTCGCGACTCAATGTGAGCGAGAAGGTGATGAATGCGATGTATTTTTAGACTTTAATGAAGGCAGCATGCGTCTTTGGGATCAAACAGTTCCTACTGAAACCAGTCAATTATCTTCTATCAGTTATCAGAACGCAGAATACGTTCATTCAGGTTGGTGGACGGAAGATCAGCGTTACGTGTTTTTACATGACGAATTAGATGAAATGCGTAATAGCTTAAATACCACCGTACGCGTTTTTGATGTTTCAAATTTAAAACTGCCATCGTTAGCCGCAACATGGACAGGCCCTACAACTGCAATTGATCACAATGGTTATGTACGTGGCAACCGTTATTACATGTCGAACTATGAACGAGGCATTACTGTTTTAGATATTACTAATCCGGAAGCGCCATCTGAAATTGGTTTTTTTGATACTTTCCCAACTAACGATACAACGGTTTTTAACGGTGCGTGGGGTGTTTATCCATTTTTACCAAGTGGTTTGATATTAGCCAGCGACATCAACTCTGGTTTATATGTTATTAAAGACAATACTCGCAGCGTAAGCCAAGGCTCTGTACAGTTTACAGAAGCAAATTATAATGTAACTGAAGGTAGTGAAGTTAATTTTAGCGTTGAACGCGTAAATGGATCTACAGGCGCAATTACCGTTGAATATGAAACCTATTATGGTTCTGCAAGTGGTGATGACTTTACTTCAAGCAAAGGCTTTATTACTTGGGCCGATGGCGAAACAGGCACTAAAGATATTCAAGTTTTAGTGGCACTAGACACGGATGATACTGAACTAGCTGAAACGTTTTCAATGAGGCTGTTTAATGTTCAAGGCGGCGCAACGTTAGGCCAACACAAAATGTCTTGGGCAACCATTGCCGGCGGCTCAGGATTTGGTTCTCTGTCATTTA
Source organism: uncultured Psychrosphaera sp. (assembly GCA_963925625.1). Lineage (GTDB taxonomy): Bacteria > Pseudomonadota > Gammaproteobacteria > Enterobacterales > Alteromonadaceae > Psychrosphaera. The sequence goes on along the minus strand of CAWUUQ010000057.1, from coordinate 1,294 downwards.
CTGAAACTAATTTAGATGTATATGAAGGCAAAGAATTTAGTAACAATGCAAAAACTTTCGATATCGCGTTAAACCGTTCCTTTGCGACAGACCAAGCCATTTCATTAGAAATTGGATTGTTACCAGTTGATGGCAATGCCCCAACGGATATCACGGTTACACAACCTATGGCTTCATGGGCAGCTGATGAAAATGGAGAAAAAACCATTCAAGTAACGGTTGTAGATGACACCGAAGTTGAATCCACAGAAACCTTTACGTTATTTGTAAATTCATCGACTCCAACAGAGGCAAACTTTGGTACCACGATGACAATTACCATTTATGACGATGAAAGCAATTCTGCACCAACGGTTGTTGCTACAGATTACTCAGCAACATTATTACAAAACTTTAACTTGCGCTCACGAATTACGGTAACCGACGACGACTCTGATCATAGTTATTTTTGGGAAGTTGTGTCAGGACCTAGCTCAGCCAGACTCGCCGACGAAGAAACTGAATTTGCTCGCATTTGGGCAACAGAAACGGGCGAATATGTAGTGCGAGTTACCGTAACGGATAGCTTCGGTGAATCAGCATCGGCAGATATGACGCTAAGCGTTGCGCCTGCCCCAAGAGCCAAAACCAAAACCATTAATGGCAGCATGTCTTTAACGTGGTTAATCGGCTGCTTTAGTTTAATATTTATACAACGTCGCCGATTTTGGCAAACCCGACGTTAATATTGCTCAAACATTAAGCACTTAATGATGCGAAATAAAAACAAGGAGTGACAAGCAATTTAACTTTGCTTATACTCCTTTTCGCATTCTCTGCACGCCCCCTTAGCTCAGTTGGTTAGAGCATCCGACTCATAATCGGCAGGTCCCCTGTTCAAGTCAGGGAGGGGGCACCATTCCACAAGACTCTTCCAGTAAGTATCCACTTACAAAAATATCAAAAGCTGTATTTGTAGCACTTTTATAGCAAACTAATTAGCTTGATTATTTGTCTATTTACGTTAGCTTATTATTTTAATAATGACTAACTACCTCACAATATGTCCCAAAAACTTACCATACCAATGAAAACTGCTCTCCTAAATATCTATTCAGGGGCCGATAAACAAAGTCTTTCAAAAAGCACTCTAAGAGCATTACAATCTCGGGGGTGTAGTGGTACGGTGATTTTGGCCACCTAATTAGAGGATGTTATGATTCATTCATAGCAGAATTAGGTGAAGATAATGACGAATAAGTCACGTAAGAGTTTCAGTCCTGAATTCAGGTTGGAAACCGCACAATTAGTGCTC
>CAWUUQ010000056.1:0-19793 GCA_963925625.1 uncultured Psychrosphaera sp. | reverse complement strand
TTGGGGTTAACGTAATGCTGTTTTCGAAGCTTAATTCTTCATCTAAGTCGCCGTCTAAAGACCACACCAAACGAATCTCATCTGCTGCACTGTTCACAGTGCCATCACCATTTATGCCATTAAATAAAATAGTATCGGCATCAACCCAGTGCGCTGCTGCATTTTCTATTTTAAATGGTACATCTTTAGATACGTCTGCAGGTGAAGTGAATACACCAACCTCTGATACTACAAATGCCCATCGGTCACCGCTTAATGACAACTTTTGATCAGCGTCAGGGTCTTTAACATCACCGTTATGAACTATAAAGTTCGCGCAAGTTGCGCCCGCTTTGGTATCAAACAACCAGTACACACCATAGTTGTCATCACTACCTGAAGGTTCTAAACCAGCATTCCATTCTGTACCGGCGCCGGCTTCATCAGGTTCAGCAAAGTCTGCATATCCATTACATTCGCCATTGTTCCAAGCATGTAATGTAAAGCCTGTATATTCACCATCAGGGCGATAATAATAAACGGCCCCTTGAGTAGACGTTGGAGTTGCTACTGGCACAGGAACATCTGGTAATACCGCTTTTACATTTACCGTCAAAATAAGAGAAGCAGACTCTGTAGGAGAACCATTATCTGTCGCGGTAATAGTAATTTGATAACTAGTTAAATTTTCAGCGATAAGTAACGTCGATGCCGATACGGTTATTTCACCCGTTGCTGCGTCAATACTGAAAATAGAATTACTGTCTGTCATCGACCATGTGATGTCATCACCATCTGGGTCGGTTGCTGTTGCAGAATAAGCAGACGTACCATCAGCACTGCCTTCATCTATATCAAAGCTATTTGCCGATGTGATTGAAGGGGCTCTGTTTGCCACGTCTACAGGAGGATTAATACACGCATTCTTGGCGTCATTTAGTACTTTAGGTGCGACACACGTTAATGGCTTGATTCCATCATCATCTCCGCCGCCTCCACATGAAGCAAGACTTGCTGAAGCCGCAGTGACAAAAACGACACGACATAGCCAGTTGTTTAAAAACCCTGATTTGCTAACCATAAATATTCCTGTTGATGAACTTATAATTCTTTTTATGAGCACACTATAAAAAGAACCTTGCAAACAATCTGTTGAATACGTATGTAAACTGGCGATATTTATACGCCTTGTTTATAAATCTTCTTGGTATAGCTAGATTGCACTATTCGCTTTGGCTTTATGAGTTTGCGCTTTAAGCGCCTTGTTTATTTCAGGTAAGTTTTGAGCAACTACTTCATTGTTAGGATCAATGGCTTTAACCGACAATAACCACTGTTGAGCTTGTTGAAAGTCATTCACTAAAATACTCGCATGTGCTAAAGCTAATTGTGCATTGATAAAGTTACTGTCGTGGCGCAAAGCACGTTTTAAATAACGAAATGCTTGTTTTGGCTGTTTAACTTGAATTAAAAGCGAACCGGCTTGATAGGCTAAGTTTTTGTCGTAAGGTATAGCGTCAGAGAGCAACTTTGCTGCTTTAATGGTCAGTCGTTTGTCTCCCTTTAATTGCCCTTCTTTTAATGCTGCTTGAGCGACATCCATCCACGTCGCTTTTTTCTCAAACAATGCCAAACCTAATTTGTCATGATCTGATTTTACCGCTGGCAACATCACTTTTTCTGGTGTTTGCGTAAAGGGATAATCGGCCATTAAACCAGCAATCGTGGCATAACCTTTATATTCCTCAGGCGCAAAAATTGGCAGATCTTGTTTTGCTTCAAAACGAGTTACTCGTGCAAAATCAGTCGTTTTTTTATCAACAGGATTAGCGCTGGTTCCACTAATGCCTTCATTAAAGCCATCTATGACATGATCGACAAAAACGTTATAAAAAGCATCTGATATTTCAAAATAACCTTTTACCGTCGGATGCAAATGTTCGATCATTAAGTCTTTACCGATTATGCTCGTTTTCGCGGCTTTAAATAACTGCGCTTCTGACTCAACTAAAGTTACGCCATTTAACGCAGCGAGTTGCCGAATAACTTGGTTGATTTCCAAAGGCGCTCTAAACCTTAAAAGGTCATGTTGGCGAGCAAGAATAAATAGCTGCTTCGCTTTTATATACTGACCTCTGTCATACAAAATTTTCGCTGCAGTATAATACCCAATAGCACTACGTGATTTAGTCGCTTCTATTTCTAATATTGAAAGCTCAAAACTATTTAAGCCTTCTTTTGACGACGCTTTATTAATAAGTGACTGAAACTTCTCTTCTAAATCGTGGGATTCAAATGGCGGTTGGTCTGCTAAATTACTTGCAATGGTACTTATAAATACTGGAATACCGGCCGCGTGATATTTTTTGATCAACATCGTCATGTTATTTCTAAATTGATCAATGCCTGCTTTAAATAGCGGTTCTTCAACGTCAATATGTTTATGTTTCGCGACCTTCGCCATAACGGTACGTGACTGCCGGTCTTGCTGTTTTACCTCAATGTCAGCTGATTCAGTATCGCCTTGTTTATAATCGCTTGATTTAAAATAGTTATAAAGACTTTGCACCAATTGAAATAAACGCAAATCTTTAAGTTTTAAATACAGCAAATTAGCACTATACGAGTTGTAAGCTGAATAGGTAGAACCGACTCCCATTATGCCTAAAAATTCGTTATGACCTGCGTAGATAAAAATAGCGTCTGGTTGCTGTGCAATAATCTCATCTGAAAAATCTAATAACGTATAACTATTTACCGCCGAAAGCGCAGTATTAATCACTTCCACTTCTCTATTTGGAAAGGTTTGTTTAAGTCGGTAATCAAGCATACCTGCTATTGAAGCTCCATAACCAAAAGGGAAACCGGCAGCCGTCGAACCGCCCTGAACAAAAATTCGTAGGCCGTTTTTAGGTTTATCTTTGAGAAAAAAATTGGTTTCAATGGTCACATTAGGGCCATCTTCTGGGTTTGCAAAATAACGACTAACAACATCGGGTTTAGGCAACATATACTCAGGTGCTTGAGGGTTTTCTATAAACAATGGCACCGTTTTTCCATAACCGACGAGTCTTAATCCACCCTCGAACATTGCCAACAACATAAATGGCAATATGATGGCGATAACTCTAAATAGCCAAATTCGTTGACGGCTCACTGCTGTCTGCCCTTTATTATTTTTACTCATGTTTGATTCTCAATCTCTTGCTTGACTTTATTGATAAAAAAGTCGATTCGAGCTTCATTACTAGAACTAGCCTCTTTCACTTTTAACAACAAAGCCAAACTATCTTCAAGTCGTTTTGCTAGATACAGGTCAAAGGCAAGATTCATCTGATACTTTTCACTGCTCGGCTCTAAGGCGACAGCACGACTTTGATGATAAAACGCTAAGTTAGGTTCACCCGCCATTCTAAACAACTTGGCGGCTTCGTTTTGTGCTTCGGCAGACATAACCATTGCATCGGCGATTATACCGGAAACAATGGCCGCTTCGTGACTTTTACCCGTCGACAAATAGTATTTTAACAGGGCTTTTTGCAGATATAACCAATCGGTACCTTGAATTCGTTTCATTAACAAAGCATCTAACGTTTTGTCTCCCGTCGTTTTTAATACAACTTGGGAAGGTTTAGTTTCGCTAACTTGCTTAAATGGAAAACCATTTGTTAATTGTGCAACTTTAAAGTCAGCAAACAAATCATCAACTTGTGTAATTGGTATTCGTTTCTGAGCATATTCTTGACTGATATTATCTGTTAAATATTTTTTTTCTTTTGCTGTATAGCGCTTATTTGTTTGGCGGAAAATTGGCGACTCTGCACTCCCTGAAAAATCGACAAACGCTTTAAAAAAGGCTTCTGCTAATAAAAAGTAACCTTGTTTTGTTGGGTGAACATGTTCTAAAAACAATTGTTTATCAAAGATGGCTTGAGTTTGTTCAAACGTGCCTACAACATCGACAAGTACAGCTCCATGCTCAGAGGCTTTGTTGGCGATAATTTCATTAAATTCACTGGGCGCTCTAAAACGAAGTTCGTCGAGATCTTTTGCTTTTACAAAGGCTACTTTTGCTTGCAGAGCAAGTTCTGGATTTTGTAATAACGTTAATGCTTTTTGATAAGCTAAATTTTCAGGTGCTTGTTCAGACTTGTTCATGCCAGAAAAAGGCGGTAATTCATTTTCAATACTAACTAGGTTACCAATAAAAACAGGGATATTGGCCGAGTTATACTTTGACAGCAGAATATCTAAATTATTAGAAAACTGGTCAACTCCTCGTTGATAAACCTCTCCACCCAAAGGTATGTTTTTGCCCTTGGCTGCTTTTGCCATTACTGAACGTTCATTTTGGTGATTTAAGTTATTTCCTAGCGTTTCGCCGTCATTTAAGACATCGCTGAAAGATGCATTTGGTAAAACGTTCGTTGCAGCACTACTACCAGCAACGATGACTTCTTCAATCAATCGAAATACTCGTAACGATTTGAGTTTTAAATACAATAAGGTAGCCGCATGACTGCCCTTACCTGCGATAACGGACCCTGCACCTAACACACCTAAATATTCATTATGCCCTGTATAAACTAGTACTAAGTCAGGATCTATTTCTAATATCTCATCTTGAATATCAATCAGCGTATAACTGTTTACTGCCGCCATTGCAGTGTTAATTATTTCTATGTTTTTATCAGGAAAGGCATCTTTAAAACGTTGTTGTAACATGCCTTGCAGCGAGCCAAATCGTCCATAAGGAAAACCGGCCGCGGACGAACCACCTTGAATGACAATTCGATAAGTGTCTGGTGACTTTTTCTTTCTAAAATAAACCGTATCAGGACTTACCTTAGGCGCACTAGCTGGTGATGCAAAATATCGCTCAATTAATTTTGGATTTGGTTGAACATACCCTTCAGCCTTATTAAAACTGGCAGCTATAAAAAGTGGTTGTTTTTTACCATACTCAGACCACCAAAGTCCAAGCTCTAAAATAGCCAACAATACAAAAGGAATTAACACGGCTATCACAAAAAAAATAGCGTTAGAACGGCGTTTTACAGTCACAACTAAAATCCAATTTTTATAAAAAACGTCAAGCCTTACGGTATCCAATTGTGAGAGCGCTCGCAAGGCAAAAGTGCTATAAAAACCGCTTTAAATTTGATAGTTTAGCTAATCACAAATTTAAGGAAGTTTGGTTTTAATGACAATTCGCATATTAGGTATTTCTGCGTACTATCATGACAGTGCCGCCGCATTGATCATCGACGGGCAAATCGTTGCTGCAGCACAGGAAGAGCGCTTCACCCGTAAAAAACACGACGCCAGTTTTCCGAAACAAGCCATTGAATATTGTTTGTCTGAAGCCAACCTAACGCTCGGCGAACTCGACCGTATTATCTTTTACGACAAACCCCTCCTTAAGTTTGAACGATTATTAGAAACTTACCTCGCCAATGCACCTCGTGGCCTAAAGTCATTTATTCGAGCAATGCCTATTTGGTTAAAAGAAAAACTCTATTTAAAAACCGTATTAAGGCGAGAATTTAGAAGCCTAGCTAAGCTCGATAAAAAAGCATCTATTCCAAAGCTGTTGTTTTCAGAACATCACTTATCACATGCAGGCTCAGCGTTTTTTCCATCGCCTTATAAAGAAGCAGCAGTGTTGTGCCTCGATGGTGTTGGCGAGTGGGCAACGTCTACGGCATGGACTGGCGAAGACAATTCATTAACGCCATTGTGGGAAATTCAATTTCCGCATTCCTTAGGATTATTATATTCCGCCTTTACCTATTACTGCGGTTTTAAAGTCAATTCTGGCGAATACAAACTAATGGGCCTAGCGCCGTATGGCGAACCGAAGTACGTTGAGCTTATTTTTAAAAACCTAGTTACCTTGCACGACGATGGTAGTTTTGATCTCAACATGGCTTACTTTGATTTTGCAGTTGGCAGTACGATGACCAACGCTAAGTTTGACGCTTTATTTGGTGGACCGAGGCATGACGAAGACGTAGAAGTTTCACAAAAACAAATGGATTTAGCGCGCTCTATTCAAGTGGTGACAGAGGAAATCGTATTAAAAATTGTTCAGCATTTGTATACCTTAGCCCCGAGTGAAAACTTATGCCTAGCCGGTGGTGTGGCGCTAAACTGTGTCGCCAATGGTCGTCTATTGCGAGAAGGCCCATATAAAAATATTTGGATACAACCAGCAGCCGGTGATGCCGGAGGTTCTTTAGGTGCCGCATTAGTGGCGTATCACCACTATTACGACGGTGAGCGAACACACCTTCAAGACAGCCAACAAGGGAGTTATTTAGGCCCTAGTTATTCAAATGATGAAGTGTGGCAGGCCGTTAGAAACAATAACTTGGTCGCTGCAGAAGTGCCGACAGATGCGGTAAATGAAGTGTCTGAACAAAATTGTAACGTTCACCGTAACGATCACTGTAACAATCTATACAACCTTGTTGCCGAATTGTTAGAGCAAGGTAACGTGATTGGTTGGTTTCAAGGCCGAATGGAATTTGGCCCACGCGCACTAGGCAACCGCAGCATCATAGGCGATCCTCGTAACACGACAATGCAAAGCACGATGAATCTTAAAATAAAATATCGTGAATCATTTCGACCTTTTGCACCAGCAGTACTTGCCGAGCATGTGAGTGATTATTTTGAACATTCAAGCCCGAGCCCCTATATGTTAATGGTGGCGGATGTTAAGCCGGAACTTAGATTACAAACTGACAATTCTTTATTTGGCATTGATAAACTCTTACAACATCGCTCTACCTTACCTGCTATTACTCACGTGGATTATTCAGCAAGAATACAAACGGTGCATGAAGACACAAATCCAGAGTTTCATAAACTGATTAGTGCTTTTAAAACTAGAACTGAATGTGGTCTTGTTGTAAATACTAGTTTTAATGTACGAGGCGAACCGCCAGTGTGTTCACCAGAAGACGCTATTCGATGTTTTTTGGCAACGGAAATGGACTACCTAATCATGAACAATATTGTTTTAGCAAAAACACAGCAGCCAACTGACGCGATTGAAAAAGCGAAACAAACGCATTTTGAAATGGATTAATTAAAATGAAATTATTAGTTCAAGATTGGCTAAAGCCTGTCGAGGTTAAAGAATTAAAGCAGTTTGCTCTAACCATGAGTTGGGCGTTACCGCTCTTTTTTGCCGTTATCATCCCTTGGTTATTTAACTTTAATTGGCAATATTGGCCGCTTTACATCAGTGCTGCATTGCTGGTGTTTTATGTTATTCGGCCAACTTGGTTAATCGTGCCTTATAAATTTTGGATGACCGTTGGTGGTGCAATTGGTTGGGTAAATACTCGGCTAATACTTGGTTTGTGTTTTTATATTTTAATCACACCACTTGGTTTGATACTACGATTGTTTGGCAAATTACAATACCGTAATGGGGCTTTAAAACCCAAAACCAGCGCCTTAAAAAACGAATCACCGTGCGCTTCAAATTACGTTATGGTTGAAGCCAAATCAGATAAACAAAACTTGGAGAACCCGTTCTAATGTGGGAATTTATGACAGACTTGTGGGCTTTTCTTAGAGTTCGTAAAAAAATATGGCTGTTGCCAATTATAGTAATCTTAAGTCTTTTAGGTGGGCTTGTTGTAGCAACACAACAATCTGCATTAGCGACGTTTATCTATACACTATTTTAAAAATACAGCCGGAGTTACCGTTTAGTCACATCCCGCTAATTCATAAACTTAAGCTTTATGCGTCCGATTGATTTTTTTGTTCAATGGCATTTACCTTTTTACGAATATCGTCAATGACCAAAAACGCTCCGAAAATAATGGCCCCTGTAATCGCAGATACGATGACACCACCTATCGCACCCAAAAAGCCGCCTGCGTTCCAGCCACCAATTAATCCAAACAGTAAAAACATCCACAAGCCAATTTCCAATAGCGCTGAATAAAGCCTAATGACAAGTTTTGATAACATCATGAATTCCTTTTTATTTTTGATTTAATTCCCTTCTTTAGGGAAAGTAAATTTATTTGTTACAAAATAAAAAGTCAACAAAAAACCCAGCGATGTTACCAAGGCTGGGTTTTATATTTCTGCTAATTTTTTTGCAAATTCTTACGGCTATTTATCGAAAATAACTAGCCGCGTGTTTAGCAGTTCGTTTTCAGAATTAATCCTGTGTAACGGTAAGCGTCTTCGTCTTATCATTAAAGATAAATTTGAAGGTACCTGCTGCCGCTGGATCAAAGCTTAAGTTATTATCATTGGCACTTCCAAGTACTACTGGAGAGTCTAATGAAACAGCTTCAGGACCGTCAGTTGCTGACCCAAGATTGATTGTTGACCAATCACCCGTCGCAACCTTAAAGAACACGTTGTCGGCACCTAATTCGATAGTGCTTACATATTCATGACCTGCTTCACGAGTATTACCTGCATCTACTGCATTAAATGCCATTTGATCAACTTCGCCCCAGCCATTCATGCCACCACGAACAAAGATAGGAAGTTTAGACACTTTTAGAACCGGTTTGATTGTGAAGTCATCCGCGTCATACGTTAATTCAAATTTGTATGATGTAGACTCATCCGCAAGGATTTGCATGTTGCCACCCGCTTCCGAGATCGCAATTGCGTCATCATCTTCTGAAATAGTAACGGCATTAAAACCGATATCTACTGAAGACCAATCTTCTGATGCAAATTTAAATGCATGAGTGTCCGTTGCCGCTTCTAGACCATAAATAACTGAGTACGATACCTTGTTCTCATCATAAATGATTTCATCAGTTGCTGGCGCGCCCCAACCATTTATTGAACCACGAATAAATGCCACGTTTGCACCAAGAGGCTTAGACGGTTGCGCTTTAAACTTAGGCGCACTGGTATCAGACAAGTCTAATATCAGGTCATACTTTTCGTCTTCAGCAATAGTTAGCGTAATAACAGAACCACCATCTTTTAACGCAATTTCTTCGTTAACGTCTGCTGCATTGTCTGTATCGGCACCTAATGCAAAGTCATTGGCTTCATCAATGAATGACACGGTATATGTACCCGCCGTCATCACACGTTTGGTTTCGCCGTAAACGCCTTTACCTTTATATTCTAATGCAATTACTTCATCAGATAATACAAGGTTAGGGAACGCATTAACGGGTACTTGGTCAACTTCTAACGTTGCTGCACTTGGATTTTTTGCATCAAACTTAAATTGGTAGAAGCTTGTGTCTTGCATCATAATTCCGATGTCTTGACCAACGCCTTCACCCGCCGTAAGACCTACAGGGTTACCGCCAACAGTAAGAGTGTCGCCACCTTTAATTGTGCCGTACGTTGTAGGCTCTGACCAATCTGCACCAGCAATTTTAAATAGATAATTTGTCATACAGTCTTTAGTACAAGCAAAGTCTCCATAGTTTGCGCCAGCCGCTAAGGTTAACTTAGACTCTGCAGGAATAGACATCATTAAGTCTTCAACCGCAGGAGTATCAGCACCTTCAGGTAGTGTAAGCATGTTGTTATCAGACGCTAAAACAACTTCTGACCCATCAGCCATTTTGAACGTTGTGCCCGCTGGGATATTGTTTAAATCTAAAACAAAATCAACGTTTTCACCGTCTTCATCTACAGGCTGTACAAATGTAAACATTGCACCTGCTGCTGTCATTACTTCTACAGAAGCGCCGTCAGCATAAGTCAGTTCAGCACCTTCAGGATGTTCGCCATAAGCAAAAATCTTGCGGTACTCACCCTCTGCAACCATTTCAAACTCTTGGCCGTCAGTAGGATTACCCCAACCGTTAAATCCGCCACGTAGGTAGAATGTGGTTTCATCGTCAAATTCAGCAACACATTTAGATGGAATGTCGACTTGACCAACACCAACCGCGTATGCACCTTCAGGACAGTTATCAATCGCTTGACCAATACACGCTTCGCCTGCTTCGTCTAACGTTGTACCCCATTCACAAGACTTGCTTCCTGCCGCCGCACCCGCATATGGATGTTGGTTAGCTAAATAAGCACCGTCTAATAAATTAGCTGGGAAACCGTCTTGGAAAAATGAGATTTTATCAAGGTTGTGGAATACTACATCACCTGAGTTACCAAGAGGCATCATCGCATCGTTTTGAGTCACGAATTTTTCAGAGGTAGACTTGTTATAAACAATGATATTGCCACACGCACTTGGGTTTTCTACTAGATCAAGAATCCAGTACATACCATAGTTGTCATCAATTGCTTGAGCGGCTTTACCAGAACCCCAGTTTGTTGTGCTGGTCTCTTCGTTATAAGCAGTACAGTTTGAGTTGTTCCACGAGTGGATAGTGATGTTTTCGTAATTTGCCGGCGTTTGAGGGCCGTTTTTACGATAAAACAATACGGCTTTACCCGCGTCAGAAGCATCAATTGCCGGCTGAGGGAATGCAGGAGCCACGTCCGCTAACGGATTTTCTTCTGGAACGATACAGTTGTATTTGCCAGATTCGTCAACCATTTGGTAATTCGGACATTCTGTTGGCGGTGTATAACACGCTTCTTCACCGTTATTAGCTGCAGACAATGTTAATTCCATGCCTAAAGCCGCTTTAGGTAAACGTTGAGACTTACCTAAATAATCAGTGTAAGGAACCGTTGCAAACCAGCCATCGAACCATTCGTCAAAACCATCGCCAAATATGACGTCTTGTTTTTGACCAATTTTAAAGGCACGTGCCTCTTCTTTTGCAATGGCTTGACGCGCTTCTTCTTCCATCGTTAAACCAAGCGTTTGATACAAGTCATAAGTACCATAGTCAAAGGTATAAGGATTAAAGCTTGCGCTAAATTGTTCTTTTTGAGTGTCTGTGAAGGCATCATCAGGATCGGCAATGCTTAACGCCACCGCTTCTAACGCTGTCATTTCTTCAGCACTTAATGGATGGAAGTCTGCGTCAACAGTTTGAACGATATCTGGCAATTTACACCATAGACCGGTCTTTGATTCTTCATCAAAAACTTTTGTCTTTACTATCGTTTCTTCCTCTGTACCACAACCACTCAGGATTGTAGCTGTCGCTAACGCTGCTAACGACAAAGGCTTTAACTTAAAATTCATAGGAAATAACTCCAATTAACTCGTGTTTTAGTTATTAGGTGCTATTAAAGATAGATGTCCACTTATCGCCTTTTTTAGACAATAAGGTGTAGGTAATTATTAACCCTGTTAATATTATTTTTGTTGTGATTGGTGTTGCCTGGTCACAACCTTTTTAATTACCGGTCCGATTAAACGTTGATTGCAATACACTCAACATAACGAATTTAAACAAGCTAGCCTGCTTTGTATATACAGTTAACTATGCATAGACCATGAATACGTATGCGTACAACTATGTACTTGTGTATTTATCAACTACCCACTATCGTTGCATACGTTGCCATTAAAAAGTATTTATATAAGTGTATAAAAACGCTATTTAAAGTGAATTGTTTAGTCCGATAGACGAATCCACACTCTTCAAAAACATAACAACAACTTGTTTTGAGGAATACACATGAAAAAGTTTAAGCCAAGTGCACTCACACTCGCGTTAATGCTAGGTGGTGTCACGATTGCTTCTATGCCAAGTTTTGCAGCTGAAGATGCTGACAAAGATAAAAAGGCTATTGCTGAAGCGAAAAAAGAAGAAGCGGCAGCACAAGAATTGGAAGTTATCGAAGTTAAAGGTTTCCGTCGCAGCCTAATTCAATCATTAAATACTAAACGTTACTCTGATACTGTTGTAGAAGCAGTGTCTGCTGATGACATGGGCGCGTTACCTGACGTTTCCATCGCCGATGCAATTTCTAGATTACCAGGTGTTACTGCTGTTCGTTCAGGCGGCCAGTCTAGTGAATTAAACATTCGTGGTATGTCTGGCGGTTTTGTATTTGCTACCTTAAATGGTCGTGAAGTCGTAACGGATCAGGGCGGTCGTTCTGTTCAGTTTGACCAATACCCTTCTGAGCTAATTAATCAAGTTCAAGTATACAAATCACAGAAAGCATCGCTTGTAGAAGGCGGTGTTGCAGGCTCAATTGAATTACAAACAGCCAGCGCATTAGATAATGAAAAAGAGCATTCTTTTACATTCCAAACAAAATTAAGTTATAACGATTCTGCCGATGAGCATCCAGATGCTGATCCTTTAGGTAATCGTTTCAGCGTGTCTTACCAAGGTAAGTATCTAGATGAAACATTAGGTGTTTCATTAGGTTATGCACGTTTACAACAACCTCGTATTTCAACACAGTTTGTTAACTACCAACCTCGTTTAGGTAAATTACCATTTGACGGCGCACAAGATGGCGGTTTAACCGTTCCAACTTATGATGAAAATGGCGAAGTAAACGGCGAAGAGTCTGGTTATTACATCGTTCCTCAAGGTTTTGAATTGATGGCACGTGGTGGTGAAGAATTACGTCAAGGCATGATGGGTTCTTTAACTTATAAGCCTAGTGATGATTTAACAATCACAGCCGATGGTTTTTATTCTAAATTCGATTCAGAAGGGATTGACCGTGGTTATCGTGTAAACGGTATCGGTTCTATCTTAGACGGTTCAAGCATTGACTTTGAAAATCCAATCTTAGCGGGTTCTAATGGCGAATACTTGGTTGGCGGTTCTTATTTCCGTGACCGTGGTGACCAGCGTGACAACCCTCCTTATGCTCGTTTCTCTAATACGTTAACGCTTCAAACACAAGCCGATGACAATACTACTGACAGCGAAGTAATGTCGTTTGGTATGAATGCCGAGTGGATTGTTAACCAAGAGTTAACGGTTGAATTTGATATTGCACACTCTGAAGGTAAATCAGATTACCGTGACGAAGTTATGCGTATGGCTATTTTCCAAGACGCATCAGCAATGAACCCTGTTGTCACTGACGATATCGTAGTGAACATTGAAACGAATGGTTTAGATCTTCCGAACCTTTCTTTTAACCCTGATATTGAAAGTGCGTTAACTGACCCTAACCGTATGATGGTTGGTTCATTAGAAAAGTATCCTCACTTAGAGAACAACTCTTCTGACTCAGCACGAGTAGACTTTAATTATGTTCTAGACAGCGATTATTTTTCTGGTCTAGAGGCCGGTATTCGTTGGTCACAACGTGAATACAAAGTGGCTCGTAAAGCGTATAACTATGCAGATATCGCTGGTTACGGTGTAAATTTACGTAATGGTAACTATATCTTAGGTTACGACGCAGATGGCAATCCAATTGAAAGCGAAACGTATCGTCCATATCAGCTTCAAGAAGGCGATTATGAAATTGTACAACTTGAAGGCGATTTTGCTGACTTCCCTGCGTTTATCTCTGTAGATAACAGCTACATTGAAAATATTTGGTTAGCGAACGAAGACACGCAAGCGCGTCAAGATTGGCGTTATGATTGGACAATTTGGCAAGAAAGTGAAATTAAAGAAGAAACGTTAGCGGCTTATTTCCAAGCTAACTTAGACATGGAAGTTGGCGGCATGACGTTAACGGGTAATGTTGGTCTTCGTATTATTCATTCTGACCAAAAAGCCTTAGGTGTTGAAGATCCAATCATTAAAGACAATGGTGACCCGATCACTGATGACTTTGGTGTTACTAAAACAACCTATAAATACACTACGTTAGGTATTGATTACACTGACTACTTACCGTCAATGAACTTAAACCTTCAAGTGACTGATCAAGATCAAATTCGCTTTGCAGCTGCAAAAGTTATGTCTCGTCCAAATATGAACGACATGGCAGTAAGTGGTGCTTGGGCTTATAATCCTGATGAGTTTGACGAGTCGGTTACAGAAGCTGATTTAAACCGTTCAACGTCTCCAGAAGTTCGCCCGTTTTATGCAAACCAGTTTGATTTGTCATTTGAGCATTATTTCTCTGATACAGACGGTGCGATTATTTTTGCTCTTTATTACAAAGACATTAAAAACTTCCCTGAGAGCGTAACACTTGAGTCTTACGACTTTGAAGGTGCGGGTATTGAAGTTCCGACTACCAATCCAACCAGTGGCGTTCCAGTTGTACCAGGTGACTACTCGGTTCTATTAAACAATGGTAAAGGCGGTTATTTCCGCGGTGCTGAAATTGCTTATACGCAAACTTTCGATTTCCTTCCTGACTTATGGAAAGGCTTAGGTATTGCGGCAAGTTACTCATATACAGACAGTGAAGTAACGTCTGAATTTGAAACAGTATCTGGTTTAGGTGCGATTACTACACCATACCCGTTCCTTTCACCACGTGTTTGGTCTGCAACTGTGTTTTATGACTATGACGATACCTTTGCAACGCGCATTAATGCTCGTTACCGTGAAGAGTATATTGGCAACCAGATTGCTATCGGTGATGAACAAAAAGCTTACTTCGCAGAAGAGTTAGTTGTTGATTTCCAAGCGTCTTACCAATTTAGTGAAGAACTTCAAGGTGTATTCTCTGTTAATAACCTAACAGATGAACCTAACCGTTCTTACTTTGGTAACCAAGCTGCTACCGGTACGTTACAGTACTTTGGTCGTCAATTTTATGTTGGCTTAAACGCTAAATTCTAATATTTATAAATTTAGAAGTTAGTTAGACCTAAATAAAACTGCCGCTTTTGCGGCAGTTTTTGTTTATAAGTTATTTGTTAATTGTTATTTGTTGTTTCAATTAAACGTGCTTTGAGTTACTTGTTTTGAATTAAGCTCTTAAATTTAAGTGTTTTACTTTAATTTAATTTGATTGCGGCTACACAATAAATTCGTTAACTTTTCCGGTATCAGTTAATACCCCAATATTTATCAGGATTCAAAAATGTCTGACCAACAACCTTCATTACTCAGTAAACAAGCCTTCCAAACATCAAAGAACATTCAGTCTCTCGTTGTTGTCGGTGGCGGTTCTGCCGGTTGGATGACAGCAGCAATGTTGGCTAAGCAGTTAGGAAGTTCGGTTAAAATAACCCTTGTTGAATCAGAAGAAATTGGCACAATTGGTGTTGGCGAAGCAACTATTCCCCCTATTCAAAACTTCAATCGGTTGTTAGGCATTAACGAAAGTGACTTTGTCTCGTTTTGTAATGGCAGCATTAAGCTCGCTATTGAGTTTGAAAACTGGACCACCCAAAATCATAAATACATGCATCCCTTTGGCACGTTCGGGATTGATTTTGATTACATGCCATTTCCCTATTATTGGCTAAAAGCAAAAGCGGCCGCCGAAACACGACCTCTACAAGAGTTCTCCATGGCCTGGCATTTGGCAAACAACAATAAATTCATGAAACCAGGAGATAACACCTCAGCGCACAGTCCACTCGCATCGACGTTTGATTATGCCTACCATTTTGACGCAGGTCGTTATGCCCTCTTCCTGAGAAATTTTGCTGAAAATATGGGAGTAACTCGTATTGAAGGCAAAGTAGAGTCAGTGGTTAATTGTGAACAAAGTGGCAATATCAAAGAGTTGCTTTTAGAAGGGTCAGAGCCGCAAATTATTAAAGCCGACTTTTTTGTTGATTGCACAGGTCAGCGTGCCGTCTTGCTTGGCCAAAATTTAAAAGTTGAATTTGAAGATTGGTCTGAATATCTCCTTAACGACCGTGCCATTGCCATTCAAACCGCTCATATGACACAACTCAAGCCTTATACACGTTCAATAGCTCATCATGCTGGCTGGCAGTGGCGAATTCCGCTACAAACGCGAATGGGCAACGGTAATGTCTATTCCAGTAAATTTATGAATGATGATGAAGCCTTAGAAATATTATTATCAACCGTTGAAGGCCCTACACTCACAGAGCCTAATTTTATTAAATTTAAAACGGGTCGACGTCAGCAGTTTTGGCAAAAAAACTGTGTTGCAATTGGTTTATCCGCGGGTTTTTTAGAGCCGCTTGAGTCCACTAGCCTGCACCTTATTCAATCTGCCATTATGAGACTGGTGCGATTGTTTCCAGACGCATCAATGAGTCAAAACCTGCAAGATGAATATAATAAGTTAACCGTAGAAGAGTATGAAGACATCAGAGACTTCATAATATTGCACTACAAGGCCACAGAACGCACTGACAGCGATTATTGGCGTTATTGCCAGTCGATGCCAATACCTAACGGTTTAGAAGCTCGTTTGGCTCTGTATAAAGAGCACGGCCACTTAACGATTGCCGATAAAGCGTTGTTTAAACATGAAAACTGGCTCGCTGTATTAACGGGCCAAAATGTACTGCCACAACATGTTGCGCCCGTCGTTGCAGGAAAAGACGAATTTGATTTAAAACGAATGTTAGATGCCATGCATAAAAACATGCAAGAAATAGCGGCTGGCTCTATGAGTCATGAAATGTATTTGATGAAACACTGGCCACATAAGCCAGATTAAATCAGGTGAAACTCAATAACATAAAACTGAGTCACGCCTGGGTAAATTTCCGAAATAACGCTTTTTAACTCCACCAGCGTCATGTTTTCTTGTTCAGCATGACGCGCATTAAGTTCATCAAATATCAATGTCGATACCGAATCTATCCCAATTTTCGCAAAGTGACGATTGTCTTCAAAGGTCGATACATCAACTATCGAACCGACTTTATAAAATCGTTCCGATTCATCGCGAATAGTAATCGTTTTTTTACCAGACAAAATATCGACTTCAAAACGTTCGAAAAACGTTATCTTGTCTGGCATGGTTTTATGCACCATGGCGCATTGGTTGTAATTTAAGGTAAGTCAGGCATCGCCAAACCCACTCTAAAGGCCCATAACGAAAAGCTTTTAACCAATAGATGCTAAACACTGCTTGCACTGCAATAATCGCAACAACCCATAACATTTGTTCACTACGAGGCACTGAACCAAAGAGTCCAAATCCATAACCGTAAAATAGCGTCGTTAATATCACTGAATGCATGATGTAATTGGTTAATGCCATTTTTCCTAATGGGGCTAACCAACCAAACGCTTTATTAAAAAATGCAGTTTGGCTTGCCTTTACAATGCCACCTAAATAACCAGCACATAACACCATTTGTCCTAAGAAAAATAAGCTATTAGCAGCGCCAGCAATTTGATCAGCATCTGTGGTTGCAGGATGGTTAATGATCATCGCTCCACCAATGCTTAATACCAACCCTAGGCTTAAACCACCCCAACAGACCACGTCAAAAAACTTTTTATGTTTTGCTGGTTCACGCATTCGACCACTGGCTACTAACCAGTAGCCTAATAAAAATATCGGTAAACACACGAATAGCGCAAAGAATATTGACTGAGGCAACTTTTTCACTGTGTACGCCCAGCGATACTCAGTAACATCCCAATAACTCGTTTGCAAAAATGCAGTGCGTTCTTTTTCTAGGCGATAATGGCTTTTTTGTTTCCGTTCAAAAGCTTCAAAAGCCAATTCTGCAGACGTTGGTTCTTCTTCCACAACCGCGCCTTCTGATTCTAATTCAGCCACTTCGTCACTGGCTAACTCAACAACTTCTTCTACTACTAACTCTGTAACGTCTATTGCTGTCTCTAAAGCTTGTGTTTCTGGCTCTGCACTGAGGGTTGATAATTCTTCACTTGCTACTTCTGATACATCCGTTGCTTCTTCAGATAAGGCTTCTGATTCTTTTTCTAGCACTTCATATTGCTCTTTTGTAAGCAACCAAGTGCCATCGGCTTTAGCTTTATTGATTAATTGCTCTGTCTGAAAGGATACTTTTTTATTATTTTCCCAGCTTTCTTTCATGTCTACTTGATCATTCACGGCACCAAAAAATACACCTACTAATAACGAGATTACCCACGGTACTAGTATCAGATAAAAGCCAATTTTTGCATAGGCTGCTGGGTGATTACGCTTCGCAAAACGTTTTGTACGCATTAGCAAAACAATCCCCAGCATCATCATGCCTCCAACGGCATAGTCATGAAGAATATCGCCACCCCATAAGAAGGTCATATGCGCGATACCAATGACATATAACACCAACATTCGCCGTGTAAACCAAGCTTTAAAAGGCATGCCCTTTTCTTCAGCTCGCAATAACATGACGGCAAAACCCATTCCGAACAAAAGAGAAAACAGTTTATAAAACTTACCCTGTATAAACACCATCACCAACCAACTCGACGCGTAATCAGCACCCACTTCGCTAAAGTCAAAGCTTAACAATTCTGAAATTGGGCGGTTAAACCATTCTATATTCATAAATAAAATGCCAATCAACGCAAAACCTCGTAAAAGATCCATCACGGTAATTCGGTCCTGAGCGGCGATTGGTTTAATTTTTTCGTTATTTGATTGATAGTTTTGATTTATTTGATTTGACTCTAAAGACGCAGTTTCTTCAAGTTCAGCTCTGGAGTGAGGCGTATCCGTAGGAGATGTCATTTTTTATCCGATGTATTTAAACTAAAATGGAATTTCTTAGCTATAGAGTACATCGGATTTGCATTTATGCACGTACTATAAATGTTACAAACTGTTAGCTTCTTTAACCGCGCACTAAATAACTGGTTCTCATTTGTTGAATAATATCAATGACTACCTGTTGATCCTCTATTTTTGTGTCTTGGCTAATTGCTGTGCCCAATCTATTTTCTAAATAGTTTTCTAGAAACTCACTAAAGCCTTCAACATTTACATCTCTTGGCGTTTCAAAACGTCTAAATGCCATGCGCCAATCTGAAAATAAGCGGCTTTCCACGTCTCTATATAAAATTCGAATCAGACTATGATGCCGCGGATCTTTGTGCAAAATAGCGTATAACAAATCGATATCTTCCTGCGGGCCTTCAATAACTTGCAAAAAACAGTGCTCTCCGTACATTAAAAAACCGGTAATGTTGGCACTAACATTATTGTCACGTGAAGATTCTAAAATCTCTAGAAGGCTATTTTCGTTTACTGGCGGTCTCGCTTCACTGATATAAGCAAGTTGTTTTATAGTATTTGAACTATTGTCGGGTGCTGACATGCAGAGCTCCTTTTTGTTAGCGATGTTTTTCAACGTTTACTCTTAAACTATCCACAATAAACATAGCACTATTAAAATATTTAGCTTGAACATAAACTTGAGGAACAACTCAAAAATCAACTTAAAACCAACATAAAACCAAAACTGAGTACATTTTGTGTATTTCACACACTTGAGCTTTTTAAAAATTTCCTACTATACTTTTCAGCTGTACTTATTCGAAATATTATGAACTTAGACCACCTTTTTGTTGAGGAATATTTAAATGGCACCCTCTGTAATAAACAGAATAAACATTAAGAACGCTAACATTTTAAAAGTGATTGGTGGTCTATGCTTAATCCTATTGTCCTCCCCTATTCTAGCTAATTATAAATCAGCCACAGTAAACGAAGTCAATTTAAGTGGTGCTCCTAATGTCAGAAATAACTGTGTCATTAGCGATTCTCATTTTACTCCATTATTTAACCCAGCTACCTCTCAGTTAGATAATGATGCAATTAAACCTAAAGATGTATACCGGTCAGTTCTGTTGTTGGAAAAACGGTTAAGGCACTTAGAAATGCAATCAAGCAACGCTTTAAAAAACGCAGCATCTATCAACGTTATTTCACAAAACTTACTTCCAAAACATAACCTCGGGCTAGTGCATGACATTTACACACTTACGCAAATTTGGAATCAACAACAATCAAAAAGAATCAGCCCACCTACACCATTAATTTCTCCTGAAAAAGTGGTACCAAAACACATATTTCAATGGGTTGAAGCAACACACTTATTTATTGATTGCCACTATGGGCAGAGCACC
>CAWUUQ010000055.1:0-4452 GCA_963925625.1 uncultured Psychrosphaera sp. | reverse complement strand
TAATAAACCCGTTACTACATTTGTTGTATTGCTATGCCCTACTACAAGTGCATTCGATTTTTCTAGCAATAGCTTTTTTACAATTTCATTTGGTACTTTAGGATTGTAAATCTGAACGTTAAGTCCAAATTTTTCGGCGGTTGGAGCCGCTGTTAAACGTGTTCTTTTATAGGTAGTACTGTAAACAGCTTGTAGTTCCGTTAATAAATTAGCAAGGAACATAGCGCGCTTTTGGCCACAGATGGTTAAGTCAGGGTCTTTAATTTTAGGAGAAGCGCTAGCGTCATTTTTACTTTGCTTTTCGGCGTGGCGAACTAAATAAATAGTAAATGACTCTTCACTGTTTTTAATCGTACTGGCTAACAGGTTAGCTGGGTAGAAACTTGCGCAAACCAACAGAGTTACTGCCTTCATAAACCGATTAATATTCATCCATCACTCCTTATTTTTAAGCGTTACATACAAAAAAGCCAACCAGTTAAACTGATTGGCATTTCACTAAAAAAGTAAACTTTGACTCATTAAGCCTTATGGCATTAACTGATCTTGGTCTTCACCTTCTTTTTCAATAACCGTTGGCATCATGTCTTCTTTACTTATTCCTAAGCTTAGCGCAATAGAACTTGCTACATAGATAGAAGAATAAGTACCAATAACAACACCAAATAACAATGCGGTTGCGAAGCCTTTAATCAATTCACCACCCATTACTAATAACGCAATCAATACTAACGCCGTCGTAATTGAAGTCACCATAGTACGATTTAACGTTTGTGTAAGAGACACATCAATAATTTCTTGTGGTGAGCCTTCACGCATCTTTCTGAAATTTTCTCGAATACGGTCTGATACAACGATAGTATCGTTCAGCGAGTATCCTATTACGGCCAGAATCGCTGCTAGAACCGTTAAGTCAAATTCGATACCCAGTACGCTAAACATTCCCAAAGTAATGATAACGTCATGCGCTAGCGCTGATACTGAACCTAATGCAAAACGCCATTCAAATCGCAATGCCACATAAATTAAGATACAGATTAACGCAGTTAACATCGCTAACCCGCCCTGTTCTCTTAATTCATCACCAACACTTGGGCCAACAAACTCAATTCTGCGTTTTACCGCTGTAGAGTCCATGTCCTGTAGCGCTGACATAATGACATCACCAATCATGGCTGAACTGATTTTTTCACCATTGCTTTCTGCTGCTTCTTTTTTACGTGGTGCAATTCGTATCAATACATCTTTGCTTGAACCGAAGTTTTGAACCGTCGCATCGCCGTATCCAATATCGTTCATTACTTTACGAATTTCGCGTAGGTCTGCGCTTTTATCAAAAGACACTTCAATTAAGCTACCACCGGTGAAGTCTAACCCCCAGTTTAAGCCTTTGGTTGCGAATGAAGTAAACGCGCCTAATATTAAAATAATTGACAAAATGCCGGTAATTCGGCGAATTGCCATAAAGTTGATTATTCTAGATTCTAAATTTAATAACTGCATTATTTGTCCGCCAAATCAGATTGATAGTTTATCAATTCGTTTACCACCCCAAACCGCATTTACAATGGCACGAGTACCAACAATTGCAGTAAACATTGAGGTTGCAATACCAATCGCTAAGGTAATCGCAAATCCTTTAACAGGACCTGTACCGATTGCGAATAAAATGATAGCTGCAATGAAAGTCGTTATGTTGGCATCGGCAATGGTTGAAAATGCACTGTCATAACCATGATGAATCGCTTGTTGAGGACTTCTGTTGTCCTTCAGCTCTTCTCTAATTCGTTCAAATATTAGTACGTTTGCATCGACCGCCATACCAACGGTTAATACAATACCAGCGATGCCTGGTAACGTTAACGTTGCGCCAGGAATCATTGACATAATACCAATAATTAGCACTAAGTTAGCTGCCAAAGCGATGTTGGCAACAACACCAAACTTTTTGTAATAAACCAACATAAATATAAGCACCAAGCCAAAACCTAGTAATACTGCGCTCATACCTGCATCAATGTTTTCTTGACCTAAGCTTGGGCCTACTGTGCGTTCTTCAACAATTTGAATTGGCGCAATTAACGCACCTGCACGTAACATTAATGCCAAGTTATGTGCTTCTGCACTTGAGCTCATGCCGGTAATAGAAAAACGACGACCTAAACGACTTTGAATTGTTGCAATTTGAATAACTTCTTCAACTTTTTTAAGTTTTGCTACACCGTTTTTGTCTTTTTGCTCAGTCGGTTTATATTCAATAAATACAACGGCCATTGGCTTGCCAACGTTGTCTTTTGTCATTGCTGACATTTTGTTGCCGCCTTTAGTATCAAGGTTAATCATAACCTGAGGCATGTTGTATTCGTCAAAACCGCTTTGTGCATCAACAATATGGTCGCCCGTTAAACGAACGCGTTTTTCAAGAAGAACAGGGCCTCTTGTTGAGTTTTCATATAATTTAGCCTTTGGTGGAACACGACCTTTAAGCGCCGCGCCGATGTCACCATTTTCATATAACATTTTAAATTCTAGCGTGGCCGTTGCCCCTAAAATTTCTTTTGCACGAGCAGTATCTTGTACACCAGGCAATTGAACCACAATACGATCTTGACCCTGACGTTGAACTAACGGCTCTGCAACACCTAGCTCATTAACACGGTTTCGAATGATAGTAATATTTTGATCAACAGCATACTGACGAGTTTCTTTGATACGTTGTTCGCTCATTTTTACTAAGAAGTCAGCAGCGTCTGTATTACTATCTTCAAAAAGAACCAATCCAGGATAACGCTTAGAAATGAATTTTTGAGCAGCTTCTAAGTCTTCTTCACTACGCATTTCAACGCGCACTGCGTCTAATTTTATTTCACGCTTAATTGTTCTGTAACGAAGCTTTTCTTCACGTAAGTCGGCTCTGAAGTCTTGAACCATTTGCGTAAACGACTTATTCATCGCTTCGTTCATGTCAACTTCCATTAAGAAGTGAACACCACCACGTAGGTCCAAACCAAGTTTTAAAGGACTTGCACCAAAGGCTTGTAGCCATTCAGGCGTTGCAGGAGCTAAGTTTAATGCAACTATATATTGCTCACCTAAAGAGTCACCAATCGCTTCTTTTGCTTTTAGCTGATCTTCGCCATTGTTAACACGAACAAGAATACGACCATCTGTTATTTCTGGCTTTTTGTAGCTAATGTTTGCGTCATCTAGCTTGCCTAACACGTTATCTAATATAACTTCATTAACTTCTGCGCCACGAAGTCCTGATACTTGAATAGCAGGATCTTCGCCATATAAATTAGGGGCGGAGTATAAGGCACCGATAGCCAATACCATCACCACCATGATGTATTTCCACATTGGATATTTGTTTAACACGAATTAACCCTTTTCGAATTTAGCTAACAAAAAACCAGCCGCTAGCGACTGGTTATTTAGTTTAGATTGATTTTATAGTGCCTTTTGGCAATACCGTGTTGATTGATGCTTTTTGAACAGTCACTTCCGTTCCTTCTGACAACTCAACTTTAAGGAAGTCTTTGTCGTCTGATACTTTAGTGATTTTACCGATTAAGCCACCCGCCGTTAACACTTCGTCGCCTTTGCTTAACGAGCTAACTAATGTCTTATGCTCTTTTACACGTTTAGCTTGTGGACGATAGATCATGAAATAAAAGATCAAAGCAAAAATAACTAACATGATGATCATATCTGGACCAGCAGCGGCACCAGGTGCTCCACCAGTAGCGGCTTGTGCATTAGAAATAAATAAACTCATTGGAATTCCCCTAAATTGAATTTTTATAATTTTTTTGAATATAAGCTGATATATAGGGATTAGCTTTCTGACTTACAATAGCTAACCCTGTTTTTAACCAATTTATATTTTTAGCGTTAAAGTTACAGCCCTTCCGTCGAAAGCGGTGGTACTGGTAAGTCACGGCGAGCATAAAACTCAGCCACATATTCTTCTAAACGATTTTCGTCAATCGCATCACGTAAACTTTGCATTACTCGTTGGTAGTAACGAAGGTTATGGATAGTATTAAGGCGAGCACCTAGTATTTCATTACACTTGTCTAAATGATGTAAATAGGCACGAGAGTAATTTTCACAGGTGTAACAATCACAATGTTCGTCTAACTTAGCGGTATCATCTTTATGACGTGCGTTTCTAATTTTAACGACTCCACCCGTAATAAATAAGTGACCGTTACGCGCGTTTCTTGTTGGCATAACGCAGTCAAACATATCAATACCGCGACGAACCGATTCAACTAAGTCTTCTGGTTTACCCACACCCATTAAATAACGAGGTTTATTCACTGGCAGTTTATAAGCCGTTGTATCTAAGATATTCATCATATCTTCTTTAGGCTCACCCACCGACAAGCCACCAATAGCGTAACCGTCAAATCCAATTGATTCTAAACCAGACAATGACACTTCACG
>CAWUUQ010000054.1:0-2975 GCA_963925625.1 uncultured Psychrosphaera sp. | reverse complement strand
ATTGGCAATGTCGTCACCTGGCTGATTACCCACCATGTTGATATAACCGGCCATTGCGTTTGCACCAATGCTGCTACCTTGTGGGCCTTTAAAGACTTCCACCTGACCAATGTCGAATAACGTAGCAGCAGTACCAATGCCCGAATAGTCAATGCCATCAATTGCCATACCCACAGAAGGATTAACCGGATCGACAAACTGGCTGCGTTCGCCAATACCACGAATTTGAATGAATCGAGCGCGTGATGCACCAGCGGCAAAGTTAACATTACCAAGTTGTTGTAGTGCGTCTTGTAAATGACTCGCACCGGATTGTTCTAGTTGGTCTTGACGTAGAATTTGTAGTGAATTAGTGGCTTTGCTTTCTGGAGTTGGTAATAACTCACCTTTCACTTCAATGGTTTCTAACGAGTCAGATTGAAAGGCGACAGCAGGCATTGCTGACAGAAGTGTTAAGGACGCGAGTGCTGTGTATCTAAATTTCATTTTAGGATCTCTTGTAAGTACTTAAACAAAAGACCCGGTCGTAAGCGATTAGTCTGGATTTATTACCATCCCTACGCCGGTACAAGCCGGATCAGGTTCTAAGGGTTCGATAACTCGTCTCAGTATGTCGTAAACTTTACGCATACACCCCTTGGTGTTCGGGCGCCATTCTATTGATCTAAATAAAAAATACTAGCCCTGCTTTAAAAATTTTTATAAGTCGTTGTTAACTTTTGGCCAATAACATTCCAATGTGTGGAATATCATCTTCTAAATACATGTCTGTTACCGTTTTAAAACCAAGTGATTGATAAAAACGCTCTAAATGCTGCTGCGCAGATATCTTACATTGATGACTAGGCCATTCTGTTACGGTTCTATCGATGGCAGCTTGCATCATAGGTGCAGCCAATTGCTGGCCTCTAAAGGCTTCGCTTATTAATACACGGCCTATTGCACTGTAATTTTCATAGGCAACACCCGGCGCTAATAATCGACATGTGCCAACAAATTTACCATCAGAATAACCCACTAAATGGAGCGTCGAGTCTAATGTATCGATGTCGTCCATGTCTGAATATATGCAGGTTTGTTCTACCACAAATACGTCCGAACGGGCCTTTAATAGGTCATAAAGTTGGTAATTGGAGAGCTCAGAAAATGGCATTATCTGCCAGTCGATTGTTATTTTGTTCATAAGGCCTTTAACTTGGAAATTTAACTTGCCGTTTATGTAATCACGTTTGTCGCAAAAATAACAGTTTGCCTTGGTTTTTTAAAGCGTGGTGCGTTATCCTGCGCCCGTTCAAACAACCATTTAGGTAGAGCAATATGCAATCTGTAAATCATGTCTTTTTAAAGTCGTTAATGATCGTTTTTATCACTGCCCTGTCCTTCTCCGGATCTGCCGATGACGTCAAAGAATATGAATGGTCTGATCTTGCGCCTAAAGGTCTTGTTCAAGAAACTCCTACCATTGAGCATATTGGTCAAGCTATGGCTGGCCCACAATCAATAAACGCTCCCGTTGTAAAAGAGTTAGACGGTAAAACAATAAAAATACCTGGTTTTGTAGTGCCTTTAGAAGGTGACGATGAACTGGTGACTGAGTTTTTATTGGTTCCGTATTTTGGCGCTTGTTTGCATGTACCGCCTCCTCCGTCGAATCAAATAATTCATGTCACCTTTAAAAAAGGTGCACCAGCATCAGCAATGTATGACCCTATTTGGGTGACTGGAAAAATTTCTACTGAAACGTGGAAAGGTGAATTGGCCCAAGTTGGCTACACCATGCAGGGCGTAGAAATTGCCCCGTATGATGATTTTTAATTTGATTAAACTGTTTTAATTACGACTTTTTATTTCGAGTGCGAATAACTTCATTTTCTAAATCGTTAAATTGTTCAGCAACAATTGTGCACACAACGCTAACATTGTAAGCCGACATTTTTCCATTAAATTCGCTTTCGAGACAATAAGTATCATAAAACGTGATGAGGTCTTGCGAAGAAGCCGTTATTTTTTTCACGTATTCTTCTTCATGTGGCTTAAAGGTATCAAATTTACCGCTTAATTCGTCGTAAATTCGTTTTGATACTTTGCCACGTGAGTATTCGCTTTCAGCGGCTTGGCCAATGAAATTAACAAGATAATGACGCACTTGATTAATCTGCGGTTGGTCAACAGTAAGTAGGGTGATGACTAATATGACAAATAAAAAAAACTTCATGATTACTCCAAATTTGAACATCAACCGATGCAATCGTGAACCGGCTTCAAATTTAATATTATTTAACATCATTTAAAAACAACGTTTAATAATATTGGTTAATAAATAAAAATTGAGTTGAACGTTACCCGATATATTTCCAAAAATATATCAATAATTAGCTTATAATTTGCCATGAGGCAACACAACGGAAACCCGTATGAATAACCGCATTGATATTAAAAACATTCCAGCCGACGTCAAGGTCTACAAACCTAAAGCCGCACCTGCGGGTAGTTACAACCTTCGGAATCGAATTTATGTTCGCGCAGTCAATGGGTTACACCAACTTATCAGGCGCAGAATGGGCATCTTTTTCTTAGGCCTTTTTGCTGTTTTGCCTTGGATGTCTTGGAATGGCAATCAAGCTATTTTGTTAGATATCGTTAATCAACAATTTAATATCTTTGGCCTAACGTTATGGCCTCAAGACTTAAGTATATTTTCTTCTTTGATTATTGTATCGGCCTTTCTGCTATTTTTTGTAACGGCATTTTACGGTCGCGTATGGTGTGGTTATATGTGCCCACAAACTATTTGGACTTTTATGTTCATTTGGTTCGAAGAAAAAATTGAAGGTTCTGCCAATAAGCGTAAACGTTTAGATGCCATGCCATTGAGTGTTAACAAGATTTGGAAAAAGACCTTAAAACACACGTCATGGTGGGCTGTTTCATTACTAACGTCACTGACGTTCATTGGTTACTTTATGCCTATAGAT
>CAWUUQ010000053.1:0-9119 GCA_963925625.1 uncultured Psychrosphaera sp. | reverse complement strand
AAAAGACGGCGACGTGATTCGTATCTTGACAACAATTCTACAAGGTAAAGTTGTAGGTTTTGAATCAGAAAACATTGTTATTGTAGAAGCAAAACGCTTAAACCATCGTCCATTTTCGCTTCTAAAAGCAAAAACAAGAGCGAAAGCTAATACCAAAAATGTAACGATTGATATTAGTGAACTAGATGCATTAACGGTATCCGTTGGTGATGTGATCAGCGCTACGGGATATATCAATCCTGCAGAGGCAACAACCGACTTAACAGCACAAACAATCACATTGCATAAAGTTACCGATAAGGACCTAGGTTATATAGGTTTTTGGGGTGAAGCTGGCACAGTTCCAACCATAGATCTGAGTGCTGGTTCTATGACGTTAAATACAGCTGAAGGTCGCCAGTTTATGAAATATCGCTTTCAAAGAGATAATGTAATG
Source organism: uncultured Psychrosphaera sp. (assembly GCA_963925625.1). Taxonomy (GTDB): domain Bacteria; phylum Pseudomonadota; class Gammaproteobacteria; order Enterobacterales; family Alteromonadaceae; genus Psychrosphaera. Next base: position 8,683 of record CAWUUQ010000053.1, on the reverse strand, counting down.
CCTGATGTTTCTTCGCTAACCGTTATAGAGGCAGATCAAACACGCCACTTTATCATTCGAAAGTCATCGGGCAACAACGTACATTTCTCAAGTTATATTGAAATGTTGAGTGCTTTAAATACAAGCCTAGAAGATGGTTTTTCAATAAAGTCGGTGTTAGCATCGGGACAGTTATCGGACGACTTAACGGTATTTGCAGCAAGCGGACTTGTGGTTAAACTTAAATAAATTTGCAATATAACGCGTCGCTTTTTGTTTCAAGTTGGAACATTAAGCGACTATCTTTTATGTCGAAGAGGCAATTGGCAGTACATGACAATGGAACAATTTCTTCAGTCGGTTGAAAAAAAGGCGTTTAATATGGCGATGATGGCGACTCACCATCAACAGGACGCATTGGATATCGTTCAAAATACTATGATTAGTCTTGTGAAAGCTTACTCAGATAAAACAAGCGAAGAGTGGAAGCCTTTGTTTTATCGAATATTACAAAACGAAATAAAAAATTGGGCAAAAAAACAATCGTTAATTTCGAAATGGTTTTTTACTAAGAAATTTACTGGGCTGGATGTTTATACGAATGACAGCAACATTGATAACAATATAGACAACCACTCTCAAAACGACAATGTAGATGGCAATGGCTTTGAGAATGTTAGCCGTAGCACTCATTCACCTGAGCAGATACTGGAAAACCAGCAATTATCACAGCAGCTATTATCAGTATTGAGTGAATTGCCATTAAAACAACAGCAATGCTTTTTGTTACGAAGCTGGGAAGGATTGTCAGTAAAAGACACGGCACTTGCAATGAAATGTTCAGAAGGTACCGTAAAAACCCATATGAGCAGAGCATCAGCGAAACTTAAGGGCGTTTATGAAATGTCAGAATAGTTCTGTTGATTTTCAACCAAACATTTATGTTAATCAAAAGAGGAAAGGGTGATGAATAAATCTTCTGAAGACTTTTCGTCAATAATAAATAAAGCGTTAGATGACCAAACGGATCGTTTACCGGCAAGTGTCATTAACGAGTTACAAGCTGCAAGGGTGAACGCTTTAAATACTAACTCTCAACAATCAAAACAGGCTAAACCTAAAGTGACAGAAAAAACGTCCATTTTGAGTTTTAGTCGTTTTGGTGGTTGGCAAGCGAGTGCATCGTTTGCTTCAGTGACACTCGTGGCGGTTTTGTTATTTAGTCAATTGAATGCAGGAAGTAATAGTGGAATTTCAGAAGACGCTTTAATTGCAAATGACGGTGGTTTGTCGTTGTTAGACGCTGAATTAAGTGAAGACTTAGACATGTTAAATGATATTGAATTTGCATTATGGCTTTCAGAACAATCAACGTTGTTAGAATCGGTCAAATGATGGCAGTTAAAAAGTCGACGGTAATATCAGGTTTAATCACATGGATTTTTGTACTCGGTGCCCAATGTTGTTTTCCGGTGCAAGCAAAAGATGTGGCTAAAAATGAAGCGTCACAAAGTAAAGATAAAGAAACATTAAACAAACATAAAACCGTTGAACCATTAGACGAAATGTTTTTACTTTTTTTGGCTGAGTTAGAAGAAGTAGAAGGTGAATTGCTGCACCCCATTGATGCGGAAGAAACCGTAAAAGACGTAATGACAGAAAATTCGAAAAAGGTAACTAAGGTAATTAAAGATGAACAATAAATATAGTTTTCAATTATGTGTTTTATTAATTGGTTTGTTTGCCTTCAATACTCACTCATTAGCTGCGGTGACCAATCCAAGCTGGCAGTCTTTAACTGCAGAGCAGAAACAAGTGTTGGGCAAATTAGAAAATAAATGGTCTAGCTTAGCAGATACTCAAAAGAACAAGTTAATTAAAGGCGCTGATCATTGGTTAACGGCCACTCCTTCGCAACGTGAACAGCTTAAAAATCGTATGCAAAAGTGGCGCAATGCATCGCCATCTGAAAAGGCAAATTTAAGGAATAAATTTGAGCAATTTAAAAAGTTAACGCCTGAACAAAGGCAAAATATGAGGTCGGCATTCTCTAACTTTAAAAAATTGCCTGCGGATAAAAAGCAGCAATTAAAAAAACGTTGGCAGTCTTTATCGCCAGAGCAGAAAAAGAAAATACGTAAAAAGTTACGTCAGCGTCGCAAGGGTAATGGCGGTTAAAACCAATACTGAAACCCGAATGACCACGAATAGTCAACTTGCTGCGCTTTACTAACGCCAATACTTAGCGCAGCATCATCCGAAAGACTGACATTTAAATCGGCGCCAATAAACCAGCCATTAGTCGAAGAAGCGAATTCATTATTGTCATCTAACGTCACGGTTCTTGATATAGGCCGGTTTCCTCGAATATTTCTCGCATAAGCCAACGAGCCTTCAGGGGCTGAGTAATTTTGATAAGTTAGCCAAGGTGAAATGGATAACATTTTTTCGGCAACTTCAAGCTCATAATCAAGACTAATGGATAATTCCTGACTCCAAAATTTATTCTTTTCAGTTAAATTATCGTTACGTAACACGCCCGGTTTTAATGAAGGAATAGAGTCCACATAAAGGCGTGTTATGACATTGTCGACCAATAATACATTTTCCAGTTTTGACTTTTGGATGGACTTTGAGTCATGAAAACCAACACTTAATGTGATATTTATCCACCAGTTTTGCAGATTAGGCTGCAAATAATGACCGTAAGAAAGGCTATTTAAAATCGCCGTTTCTTGGTAATCGAAGGTTTGTGCCAAATTAACATTTAAGTAATTTTGGCGTTGATTCGGTAACAGGCGTGTAAATTGCGAGGTAGATTTATTAAGGCTGCGGAAAACCGATACTGAGTATTGCCAATCGCCTAGTTGCTTACCAATGTGGGCACTGTAATCTTTACCATTAATTTCAGAAGATTCAACCAAGACTCGGTTAGGATTAGTAACGTCTTCCCAACTTTTATTGTTGTTAGTAAAGCCATATGCGACACCCCAAGACCAACCGCCGCTTGTTTTATCAGTGTTTACTTCCTCAACATAAGTACCGCCATCAATACTAAAAGCCTGATAGGACGTATCTATTGAGTTTTCGGATGACTCAGCCAGTACGGGTTGTTTACTCGGTGAATAACGGTAACTAGTACTCCAATATAAGGAGGGTTCTAGTGATTCATCGATTACTGCGTAACTTGTCGATGCGAAAAAAAACAACAGAATGCCAATGCATAAACTAGCAACATTTGGGCTAAGGGAAGACGTGTTTTTAACAAACGATTTCATTATTGCACGTTCGCTGTTATTTCGCCGTCCGCTAACTTAACATTTAATAAATCGCCTGATTTAACTTGTTTAGCCTGTGTAATCACTTGTCCATTTTCAGCAGTAGCTATTGAATAACCTCGTGTTAATGTTGCAAGAGGGCTAACAATATTAAGTTTTTCAGTGGTTGCACTAAACCGACGTTGATTGTTAACCACTTGTTGTTGAATAAGTTTAGGCAAGGCTAATTGAACATAATTCAACCGTTGCTTAGCAAGCGATAAAGCATGTTTAGGCGATTGATTTAATAAGCGTTCTTTGCCCAATTCGCCACGTTGTTTGGCGTGTTGAACCTTTTCTTTCATGACACGATTTAGCGCTATGTTTAACTCATCGGTTTTTTGCTGGGCTAATTGCAGTTGATAGCTTGGATGTAACAAAGACAAGGTTCGTTTTAGTTGAATAAACTGATTTTTGTTGGCTTGGTGCTGGTGTGCGTATGCGCGAATTAAACGGTTATGTAAATTGCGAACTTTAGTCACAAGTTCAGAATTGTCTGTAGATACAATTTCAGCAGCAGCAGAAGGAGTAGGAGCCCTTAAATCAGCGACAAAGTCAGAAATGGAAACATCCACCTCGTGTCCAACGGCACTGATAATGGGAATCGCGGAATTGTAGATGGTATGCGCTAAGCCTTCATCATTAAAACACCACAAGTCTTCAAGTGAACCGCCGCCCCGCCCCACAATCAATACATCGACTTCTTGTCGTACGTTAGCGGTATTAATAGCCCACATTATGTTATCAGCAGCTTGTTGGCCTTGAACCATAGTGGGGTACAGTATGACTTCAGTTTGTGGCGAACGACGCTGCAACACCGTTAGGATGTCGTGTACTGCGGCGCCCGTAGGACTTGTCACTAAACCGACTCGTTTAGGCTCTTTTGGAATGGCTTGTTTGGCATCTATATCAAATAAGCCCATTTGTGAGAGATTATTTTTAAGTTGCTCAAACTGCTGTTTTAACAAACCTTCGCCGGCAGGCTCCATGACCTCTACAATAAGTTGGTAATCACCTCGCGGCTCATAAAGACTTAAGCGCCCACGTACCAGAACTTGTGTGCCATTTTCAATTGCCGCACGAACATGTCTATTGTTCCCCTTAAACATCGCCCCTTTTATTTGAGCTTTTTTGTCCTTTAAAGTGAAATACCAATGTCCACTGGTTGCTTTAACTAAGTTAGAAACTTCACCACTGATCCAAACGTTCATGAACTCTGTTTCAAGCAACATCCGTACTTTCTGATTTAACTCAGAAACTTGGTAAATTTTTTGTTGTTGCATAGAATTAGTTTGTTCAGAGGTGTTTAACACTTAGTTCTCAATATTTTGGTGAGTTATAACGAGTTAGATTATTGAAGTCTAATGAATGCCTTAAACTAGTCAACTATTGTTAAATAAATAAGTGGCTAAAGTGAAATAAATGTTTACCTGAGCGGCCATTTCAATTAAAATGCGACCGCAACATTCCATCTACTTTTTAGGTACCAATTGCCATGTTGCGGATAGTCAAAGAAGCCCTAACGTTTGACGACGTTTTATTAGTTCCAGGTCACTCCACCGTTCTTCCTCACGAAGCCAATTTAAAAACACGCTTAACCCAAACTATTGAGTTGAATATACCCATGGTATCTTCAGCAATGGATACTGTTACCGAATCTCGACTAGCGATTGCGTTAGCTCAAGAAGGTGGTATCGGCTTTATCCATAAAAATATGTCCGTTCAAGCTCAAGCGAATGAAGTTCGCCGTGTAAAAAAATTCGAAAGTGGAGTTGTTTCAGATCCCGTTACCGTTTCTTCAGAAATTACCTTACGCCAAGTAATGGCGTTAGCTAATGAACACGGATTTTCTGGATTCCCCGTTGTAGACGACAACAAAAACCTTTTAGGCATAGTAACAGGACGAGATCTTCGTTTTGAAACAAACTTAAAAGCGAAAGTTAGTTCAGTAATGACGCCAAAAGAAAAACTAGTGACGGTTCATGAGTCTGCCAAACGTAATGATGTTATGGCGTTAATGCATGAGCATCGTATCGAAAAAATTCTAGTGGTAGATGACGCCTTTAAACTTAAAGGCTTGATCACCGTTAAAGATTTCCAAAAAGCAGACAGCAAACCAAACGCATGTAAAGACGAACGCGGAAGCCTTAGAGTGGGTGCTGCCGTTGGCGTCGGTCCAGGTACTGACGAACGAATTGATGCATTAGTTAAAGCGGGTGTAGATGTTTTATTAATTGATACTTCACATGGCCACTCGCAAGGCGTTTTAGATCGAGTAAAATGGGCACGTGAAAACTATCCAGATCTACAGATTGTTGGTGGTAACGTTGCAACGGCAGATGGTGCATTGGCCCTGGTTGAAGCTGGTGTAAATGCAGTAAAAGTAGGAATTGGCCCAGGCTCAATTTGTACTACACGTATCGTTACGGGTTGTGGCGTTCCACAAATTACTGCTATTGCTGATGCGGTTGACGCCGTTGCCGGTAAAAATATCCCGGTTATTGCAGATGGCGGCATTCGTTTTTCAGGTGACATTTCAAAAGCGCTCGTTGCTGGCGCAAGCTGCGTGATGGTTGGTTCTATGTTAGCGGGCACTGAAGAAGCGCCGGGTGAAGTAGAGCTTTATCAAGGCCGTTATTACAAGTCTTATCGTGGTATGGGTAGTTTAGGTGCGATGAATCAAAGTCATGGCTCTTCTGATCGTTATTTCCAAAAGTCGGACAGTAATGAAAAGTTAGTACCAGAAGGCATTGAAGGTCGAGTTGCTTACAAGGGGCCGATTGAAAACATTATACATCAACAACTTGGTGGCATTCGTTCAGCAATGGGCCTTACAGGTTGTCATAATATTCAAGAAATGAATACAAAGCCTCAATTTGTGAGAGTAACGTCTGCTGGCATGGGTGAATCCCATGTTCATGATGTACAGATCACCAAGGAAGCACCGAATTACCGTTTAGGTTAATTCAAACTATTTTATTTTCTGGCCGAGCTAACTCTAGCTCGGTCTTTTTACACCTCGTTAACAAGCGTTTATAAACGGCTGTGTTAACCAACAATTAAAAGGCTAAAACATGTCCATCGAGAAAGACATTCACCAGCATAAAATTTTAATTCTAGATTTTGGCTCCCAATATACTCAATTAATTGCCAGACGCGTGCGTGAAATAGGCGTTTATTGCGAACTATGGGCTTGGGACGTTACCGCTGAGCAGATTAAAGAATTTGCGCCAAACGGCATCATTTTAGCGGGTGGGCCAGAATCAGTGACAGAACATAATTCGCCACGTGCGCCTGAGTATGTTTTTGAAGCTGGCGTTCCAGTTTTAGGCATATGTTATGGCATGCAAACTATGTCACAACAAATGGGTGGTTCAGTTGAAATTTCAATGGAACGCGAATTTGGTTATGCAAGTGTTGAAGTTGTTGCTGAATCTGCATTATTAAAGAATATTGAAGACTCCATCAGTGCAGCTGGCAATCCAATGTTAGATGTATGGATGAGTCATGGCGACAAAGTCAGCGCCATTCCAGAAGGGTTTACCACAATAGCTAAAACAGATAATTGCCCATATGCAATTATGTCAAACGAAGAAAAACGTTTTTATGGCGTACAGTTCCATCCGGAAGTAACCCACACTAAACAAGGCCTTCGTTTACTAGAGAACTTTGTATGCAATATCAGTGGTTGTGAAAAACTTTGGACATCTGCGTCTATCATTGAAGATGCGATTGAAAAAATGAAAGAACAGGTTGGTGATGATCAAGTCATACTTGGTCTTTCTGGTGGTGTAGATTCATCCGTTGTTGCTATGTTATTGCACCGTGCTATTGGCAAACAACTTACCTGTGTATTTGTGGATAATGGTTTATTACGTCTTAATGAAGGCGAACAAGTGATGGAAATGTTTGGTGATCACTTTGGATTAAATATCATCCATGTGAATGCAGAACAACGCTTTTTAGATAGATTAAAAGGCGAAAATGACCCAGAGAAAAAACGTAAAATAATTGGTAACGTGTTTGTTGAAGTGTTTGATGAAGAAGCCTCAAAACTTGATAACGCAAAATGGTTAGCACAGGGAACCATTTACCCTGACGTTATTGAGTCTGCAGCCTCGGCAACGGGCAAAGCACACGTGATTAAGTCTCACCATAATGTTGGCGGTTTACCGGAACATATGAAAATGGGCTTAGTTGAACCATTACGCGAATTATTTAAAGATGAAGTACGTAAAATCGGTTTAGAGCTTGGTTTGCCTTATAACATGTTATATCGCCATCCATTCCCAGGACCAGGATTAGGTGTGCGTATATTAGGTGAAGTGAAAAAAGAATACGCTGACTTATTACGCCGTGCAGACGCTATTTTTATTGAAGAACTACATGCTGCTGACTTATATAATAAAGTAAGTCAGGCCTTTACGGTATTCTTGCCTGTACGTTCAGTAGGGGTGATGGGCGACGGTCGTAAATACGACTGGGTTGTTAGCCTAAGAGCAGTAGAGACAATCGATTTTATGACCGCACATTGGGCGCATTTACCGTATGACTTTTTAGGTAAAGTGTCTAATCGTATTATTAATGAAATTGAAGGCATTTCTCGTGTTGTTTATGACATTAGCGGCAAGCCGCCTGCAACTATTGAATGGGAATAACTATTAATAGTTAATTATTCTTGTTGTGAGAAATGTTATAAAAAGGCGCCTTGTAATTAAGGCGCCTTTTTTATTTTAAAAACATTGTCTTGTCAAAAAGGTTTATTAAAAAGGTGTTGTTAATAATGCAATGTTAAGAAAGCATCGTTAGGAAGGTATTGTTAATAGGGTTTGCTAATAACATCCCAATTTCCCTAACTCGCTTTATTTAGTGAATCTATTTCATCTTTTAATGAATAACTTTTATCAGTGACAATTTTTTCTAAAACAGCAACGCGAGATTGAAGATTTTTAATTTGCTCTGCTGCAGCATCATCTAATTTATGTGAGTTTGCTTTTGATTGCGCGATCTTTAGTTTTACGTTTTGCTCGTAAGCCGCATATAATAAACCACCTATGATGGCGATGATTGGAATTAATATACCGAATTGACCCATGACCCTGTCCTTTTTTAATTTGATAATTTAGTGTTATTGATAAATGACTATTACACAAGTATCAACTTTTGTGCCATTGTTAATCCATTGAATTTTATGGAATTAATTAAGTTGGTGGATATTGTTAGTGGTGATAAATGCCAATTGTTTATTAAATGCACCAACATTTGAAAGATGTTTATGATAAGGTATTGCAAAGAGATCCGGACCAACCTGAGTTTCATCAGGCTGTACTGGAGGTATTGGAGAGTTTAAGCCCAGTCTTGGAAGGACGTCCAGAGTTGGTTGAGGC
>CAWUUQ010000052.1:0-8683 GCA_963925625.1 uncultured Psychrosphaera sp. | reverse complement strand
TGTTGTAATTCGTGCTGTTTTAAGCTGGATTAGCCAAGGTTATAACCCTATCGAAGCCTTATTACATCAGTTAACAGAACCTGTGCTTGCACCAATTAGAAAAATCATTCCTCCTCTTGGTGGTTTAGACTTAAGTCTTTTGGTTTTTTTAATTGGTCTGCAATTTTTACAGCTATTAGTGCAAGAGTTAGTTGGAAAGTTAGTTTAATAGTCTCACTTGTAGCAAAAGGATAGATAATGAATAAATCATGGTTATTAAAAGCAGTAATCGCAACAACACTATTGTGTAGCTTACTTTATGCCAACAACAGTAATGCCGAACAAAAATTCGTTAAAGGAAATTGGGATATTCATTATATTGCATTTCCAAGTACATTTATTAAACCTGAAACGGCTAAGGCCTACCGTGTAGAACGCAGTCGTTATATGGCATTAATTAATATTTCAGTACTTGATAACGCAGATCAGTCAGCTCAAAGAGTAAGCCTTAGTGGTTCAGCAAAAAACTTGTTAGGACAAACAACTCAATTAGAATTTAAACGTGTTGTAGAAGGACCAGCGATTTATTACTTGGCCCAGTTAAAGTACACAAATGAAGAGATATTTAATTTTTCAATCGATGTACAGCACGGTAACCGCACTGAAAATATTAAGTTCCAGAAAAAATTCTATGTTGATTAATTCCTTTACCTAAATAATAACCCCCAATGCGCCTTCCTTCGAGGGCGCACGTTTTTTTTACAAGCCTTCCATTAAAACTTATTAACTAAAGACCCACGATTAATCAGCACTATTAGTTTTGGCGAAGCATAGCGTCAAGTTGATCAACAACTTCACTCCAATCTCCATCTTCTTGTAACGAATCCTTGATAAAAGAGGCTTGTGAGCGATTCCAAAACTCTGCGTCATTGATAGCAACATGGGCCGGTATCGAATGGTCCTTAATGAAATCGGTTATGCCTGAAGTTGAGCCGTCTAATCCTAGTTGTTCAAACAAATTTGAGATTGTGTGTAGAGATGTATCCATTTCATATTCCTCATCGTTCAGTTAACTATTCTTAATTTACTCTATATACAAATTGGTTTGTTTCAAGGGCAATACTAAAAATATTCTTGGCTATTTAACAAGATGTTGATAAGTTGATTAAAATAACGACAGAATGAGTTTGGTTTTAATGGACGTTACACAATCATTAACAGAAAGCGAAGGTATCAAAGCAGTACTACTTTCAGCTGAAGACATTAATTTAGCAGCATCATTGTTATATGTTGCCTATCATAAAGATCCTATTTTTGAAGATATCTTTAACGCAGAAAAGCCTGATTACGATACACGATTACGCAGTGCAATTAGAGAGGAACTTGCCGCTTTCTGGCAAACTCAACAACCAATGGTTGGATTATTTTCAGGACAACATCTGTTGGGCGTCGCCTGTTTAATTGAGCCTGAGAAAGGCTTAGAACCAGAGCGGTTTTGGCATTGGCGTTTAAAAATGATGTTACATGCGGGTTATTTAAGTACCCGAAACATGATTGAAAAAGAAAAAAAAGTCGCACAAGAAATTCCTTATGATCATTACCATTTGTTAACTTTTATTGCGATACATCCAGATCACCAACATCATGGTTTAGGCCATTATCTAATAAAAGCCGTTGATTCTATTGTTAACGAAAATGAACTTTCTAGCGGAGTCGCCGTTTTTGTAACCGCTGATAAAAACAAACCATTGTTCGATGACGATGATTATAAAGAGTTAACCAATATTCAAATTGGTGATGTAACCGGCACACTCATGTTTAGAAAAAAGTAAACAAAGGCAATAGCTAAAAATGAATCAACCCAAAGCATACAAAAGTTTTGAAGAGTTTTATCCTTATTATTTGTCAGAACATCAAAACCCAATCTGCCGAGGTTTACATTATATAGGCAGCATCCTAGTGCTTTTTGTAATTTTTTATAGTCTAGCCTTTCAAAAATATATCTATCTAGCGTTATTACCGGTTATTGGTTATGGCTTTGCTTGGGTTGGACACTTTTTTATCGAAAAAAACAGACCGGCAACCTTCACGTATCCCTTCTATAGCTTGTTGGCAGATTGGGTTATGTTAAAAGATTTTTTAACTGGCCGTTTAAGCGCCGTTTTGAAAAAACATAATTTGAAGTAACAAACAGCGTTTGACCTGCTTTAATAAGAGTGGATTTGTTGGCAATTTCACCTTTCAGTTCTGTACTAAAAAGCGTGGTAAAGGTAGAATGATCGGCCAAAAAATACCTAATGAGTAAATAGCACTTTGCAAAATAAACAAATTTTAGAATTCGTTCTTGATAAAATCGATGACTTAAAAGCCAAAGACGTCCAAACCTTTAATGTTGGTCGTGTTTCTACAATTACTGACTATATGGTTGTTTGTTCAGGTACATCTAAAAAACACGTTCAATCTATTGCAGAACACGTTTTAGCTGAAGCCAAATTAACTGACGATCCAGCATTGGGTTATGAAGGCATGACTGAAGGCGAATGGGTACTTGTTGATTTGGGCCCTGTGGTTCTTCACGTTTTACAAGACTCAACTAGAGATTTCTACCAATTAGAGAAACTTTGGCAAGAACAAGAGTAATTATTTAGATTATGAAAATTCAATTGGTTGCCGTCGGTACTAAAATGCCGAGTTGGATTACAGAAGGATTTCAAGAATATCAGCGCCGATTTCCTAAAGACTGCTCTTTTGAACTTGTAGAAATTACTGCAGGTAAACGTGGTAAAAATGCCGATATTGCCCGAATTCTAGAAATAGAAGGCGAAAAAATGTTAGCCGCTGTACCAAAGTCTAATCGCATCGTAACCCTTGAAGTAACGGGTAAACCTTGGACGACTCATAATCTAGCAAAACAGCTTTCATCTTGGCAAATGGATGGCAGAGATGTGAGTCTACTCGTTGGTGGTCCTGAAGGATTGGCGCCAGCTTGTATCGCTCGTTCCGAACAAAAGTGGTCGTTATCAGCACTTACCTTGCCACACCCTTTAGTCCGAGTTGTTGTTGCAGAAAGTCTATATCGCGCGTGGAGTTTAAATAACAACCACCCATATCATCGCGAATAACAATGCGCCGTAAAAGTTACCACATTCAAGATCATTCTGCTGAGGCAAAACTTTTTGCAAGACGTGCCGTTATCGCACTATTAGCGGTAATGATATTAATGGGTGTGCTAATTGCAAATATGTATTATTTGCAAATTTCAAAGTTTCAGACCTATCAAACACGTTCAAATGAAAACCGTATTAAATTGCAACCAGTTGTGCCAAATCGAGGCATCATTCGTGATGTTAACGATAATATTCTTGCCGCTAATGAACCAAGCTTCTCTTTGGAAATTGTGCCCGAAGCCGTTAAAGACATGGATGTTACGTTAAGTGACATTCAAAAAATTATTAAAATCTCTGATGAACAAATTGAGCAGTTTTTAGCAACTTCAAAATATCAACGCCGCTTTAAAAGTATCCCTCTTAAAACAAACCTTTCAGAGTTAGAAGTCGCAGAATTTTCGGTTCGACAACACCTGTTTCCAGGCGTTGCTATAGAAGCTCGTTTAAATAGGCACTATCCTTTCTCAGAAGCTTTTACGCATGTTTTAGGATATGTGGGTAAGATCAATAAAAAAGACCTTACAAGACTTGAAGAAACCGAACAGCTAAACAATTATGCAGCCACACGAAGTATAGGAAAGTTAGGGATTGAGCGTTTTTATGAGCGTGAACTTCACGGTACAACAGGCAGTGAAGAAGTAGAAGTAAATCACCGTAGTCGGGTATTAAGACAACTTAGTATAGAACCACCAAGTCCTGGCGCTGATTTACAGCTAGCCCTGTCGGCAGAAATACAACAACTAGCCCAAAAAGCCCTTGGTAAAAATCGAGGCGCTATTGTAGCGATGGACCCTAGAGATGGCGCACTTTTGGCACTATATTCTAACCCTAGTTATGACCCTAATTTGTTTGTCAGCGGCATTTCCCAGAAAGACTACTCCGAGATTATACAGTCAAAAGACAAACCAATGTTAAACCGAGCCACGCAAGGCCAGTACCCGCCAGCATCCACAATAAAACCTCAGTTGGCATTATTAGGCCTGCATAAAAAGTTAATTACTTCAGATACGACGGTTTGGGATCCCGGCTATTGGCGATTCCCTAATATTGATAGCCAACGTAATTTCCGAGACTGGAAGCCAAAGGGCCACGGTTGGGTAGACTTAGAAACATCCATTAAACAATCATGCGACATCTATTATTATGACTTGGCGTACCGTTTAGGCATAGACGAAATAAGTCCATTTTTAACTGGATTTGGTTTTGGTGATTATACCGGTATTGATTTACAAGAAGAGTCACGCGCGATTATGCCTTCTAGAGAGTGGAAAAAAGATCGCTTTAAGCAGCCATGGTATCAGGGTGACACTATCTCAATTGGTATTGGACAAGGATATTGGACGTCAACTCCCATTCAATTAGCTATGGCAACCACCGTGCTTGTAAACCGAGGTGAAGTTATTGAACCTAAGGTCGTAACGGGCATCGTCACTGATGGTGAATTCCAACCAACACCTATTAAAAAACGCACACCTGTAAAGTTAAGTAACGACAAACATTGGGACACGATTCTTGATGCAATGTATGAAACCGTTAATGCATTAGATGGCACGGCACGTACCGCTTTTGTTGATGCTGTTTATTCAAGTGCAGGAAAAACCGGAACCGCTCAGTTATTTAGCCTTGGTGAAGACGAAGAATACGACGCAGAAAAAATTACCGAACGTCGTCGAGATAACGCCATGTATGTTGGTTTTGCCCCTTATGATGACCCTACAATCGTTATTGTTGTCGCAGTTGAAAATGCTGGCGGTGGTGGTTCTAACGCAGCTCCAATCGCTCGTCAGATCATGGATTTATACTTTGCTTTAGGCATTGCCAATAAACGCAAAATATCGTCAGAAATTATAAACATTGACGATGAACAAGGAGACATTGTAGATGGCACAAACTGAAAATGAACGTCGCCGTAGTTCTTTTTTGTTTCGGTTTCATATCGATTTACCGCTGTTAGCTGGTATTTTAACGTTAATGTTATTAAGCCTATTTGTTGTATACAGCGCGGGCGGACAAAACATGGATATGGTCATTCGCCAAATGATTCGCATGGGTTTGGGGCTCGCTGTCATGTTGATGGTTGCTCAAATTTCACCTTTTACTTATCAAAAATGGGCTCCACATATTTTTGTGGGCGGCGTCTCACTTCTAATTGCTGTACTGCTCGTGGGCGACATGGGTAAAGGCGCACAGCGCTGGTTAGATTTAGGTGTCGTTAAGTTTCAACCTTCTGAAATTATGAAGTTATCGTTACCGATGACGATGGCCTGGTTTTTAAGCCGCCACACATTGCCTCCTTCAATGAAACACACTTTTTTAGGTTTTGTACTTATTGCGGTCCCTACCCTTTTAATTGCAAAACAACCTGACTTAGGGACTTCAATTCTTGTTGCTAGTAGTGGTTTTTTTGTTATGTTTCTAGCCGGGTTAAGCATTCGTTTTTTAGTAGGCCTTGTTGTATCAATTGGTGCATTTTTACCAATACTTTGGTTTTATCTGATGCGCGACTACCAAAAACAAAGAGTATTGACGTTTCTAAACCCAGAGAGTGACCCACTAGGTTCTGGTTACCACATTATTCAATCAAAAATTGCCATTGGTTCTGGTGGCACACACGGCAAAGGCTGGTTAGATGGTACTCAATCTCAATTAGAGTTTTTACCAGAACGTCACACAGATTTTATTTTTTCTGTCTTTAGTGAAGAGTTTGGGTTTATCGGTGTGTTGTTATTGCTTGCCGTTTACGCGTTTATTATTATTCGAGGATTAATGATCGCCGCTCGTGCTCAAGAAGCCTTCACTAAGTTACTGGCGGGAAGCTTGACCTTAACCTTTTTTGTATATTTATTTGTAAATATTGGTATGGTTTCTGGACTGTTACCTGTTGTCGGAGTGCCTTTGCCACTTGTCAGCTATGGCGGTACATCGGTAGTGACATTAATGGCAAGCTTTGGCATGTTAATGGCCATTGCAACAAATAAACGACTTTTAGCGAGCAACAAATAATGTTTTCTGGTTTCATCAAGTTTAACAACCACGTTTTTGTGAACCTTATATTATTAACAACGTCCTTATTTTTGATTAGTTGTGCTCCAACAGGTCGATATGCCGATAAACATGACAGTGCGCCAGTTCGTCCACCCACATTAACAGAACAACAAGACCCTGAAGTGCTGCTAGAACCCGTTGGGCGCGGGAATTTACCTTATGAAGTTTTTGGCAAAAAATATACACCAATGCGGGACCGAAAGCCGTTTATACAAAGAGGAACGGCGTCGTGGTACGGCAAGAAATTTCATGGTCATTTAACCTCAAATGGTGAGGTTTATAATATGTTTGGAATGTCTGCTGCTCACAAGACTTTACCTTTGCCAAGTTATGTCAAAGTTACCAATTTAAAAAATAACAAATCAGCTATAGTTAGAGTTAACGACCGAGGCCCTTTTCACCAAGACCGAATTATCGATTTATCTTATGCTGCGGCGTTTAAAATTGGTGTTTATGATACGGGTACCGCTGATGTAAAAGTGGAAGTCATTTTGCCTGGCAACCTTTCTGACGATCTAAAAGACACGTTAAATGACAAAATAGTCGCGCAAACGCCAGCCAAAAAAAATCTATACCAAGTGATCCTTGCAGGTTTCTCTACAAACACCGAAGCTGAAGAGTCACTCAAAGGTTTATCCATTATGTTAGACAGCGACGCAAAGCTTGATACGTCGGATGAAAAACACAAATTAGTGTTTGGTCCTTTTAAAGAAAAGCAACTTGCTGATGAATTAGTACAAAAAATTAGACAGTTTGGCTATCAAACGGTAAACCTTGAAAGCCTATTAGCCCCATAAACTGGACACTGCCCGCTTGCATATGGATAATACCGCCCTCTAAGATATTTTTCTTTTAGTCACTTTTATACAAATGGAATACAATGAAAAAACTTCTACTCTCTTTGGTTAGCCTTTCGTCCCTTGCTTTATCATGTTTAGCCGACGCAAAAGTGCTAATTCCTAACCCGCCAAGCATTAATGCCAAAGCGTATATCCTTATGGATTTTGACACTGGTAAAGTACTTGCAGAAGAAAATGCAGATGAGCTGTTAAACCCAGCTAGTCTTACTAAAATGATGACAAGTTATGTTATCGGGCAAGAAATTAAAAAGGGCAATATAGCCTTAACAGACATGGTGACGGTAAGTCGCAATGCTTGGGCAAAAAACTTCCCTGAGTCATCTAAAATGTTTATTGAAGTTGGCAAAGAAGTATCTGTTGCTGACTTAAATCGTGGCATTATCATTCAATCTGGCAACGATGCTTGTGTAGCAATGGCTGAACATATTGCTGGTAGCGAAGAACAATTTGCACAGTTAATGAATTTATATGGTGCTGATATTGGTCTATCAGACTCAACTTTTGTAAATAGTCACGGTCTAACAGCGGAAGGTCATTTATCGACGGCACGCGACATGGCAAAAATTGGTATGGCTTTAATTCGTGATGTACCTGAAGAATATGCAATATATAAAGAAAAAGATTTTACTTATAACAATATTTCTCAAATAAACCGTAACAGCCTGTTATGGGATAAGAGCTTAAATGTTGATGGTATCAAAACTGGTCATACAGACGCAGCGGGATACTCGTTGGTGGCGTCAGCGGTTGAAGGCAATATGCGATTAATCTCTGTTGTTATGGGCACAAACAGTCAACGTGGCCGTAAAACAGAAAGTAAAAAGTTACTTAATTATGGATTCCGTTTTTTTGAAACGTTAACTGCTTATGAAGCAGGCACTGAGTTTGCCAAACAACGTATTTATATGGGTGACAAAGACCAAGTTCGCTTAGGAATTAATCAGTCTTCACAAATTACCATTCCTCGTGGTTATAGAGAAAAACTAAAAGCTTCTTTTACCCTTGATAAGCCATTAGAAGCCCCTATTAACAAGGGCGAAGTAGTTGGCACTTTAACGTTAAAAATTGAAGAAGACGTTGTGGCTACTTATCCGCTAGTTGCTTTAGATCAAGTTAACGAAGGTGGGTTAATTAAACAAGTGACGGACTATTTCCGTAAAAAGTTTGAGCTATAAAAGGGTTTAGTAATGACGGTTAAAGATACAAAGTTTGATGAGTTGTTGGAATTTCCATGTAATCAAACATTTAAAATCATGGGTTTAGCTCAAGAAGACTTAACAGTAAAAATCATTGAAGTATTGCAAGAGATTGCACCAGGTGATTTTGTGCCTAAAGAAAAACCAAGTTCTAAAGGTAACTATAAATCTGTGTCTATAAGCGTTACTGTTACTAGCAAAGAACATATGGAACTTGTTTATAATAAACTGGGCGAAATAGATATCGTCCGTGTTGTACTGTAAAGACTGAATATTCATGCCTGACTTAAACGAACACATCGTTATCCGTCAAATAGACACCGGTAATTACCAAGCTATTTGGCAGGCGATGCAACACTTTACTGACACTCGAGATGACTCTGTCACAGATGAGTTATGGATTGTTGAGCATGACCCAGTGTTTACTCAAGGCCAA
>CAWUUQ010000051.1:0-15636 GCA_963925625.1 uncultured Psychrosphaera sp. | reverse complement strand
AAACAGAGCACTCACATTTTTTGTCATTTAAATAACGACAGGCAATATTTGTAAAATGTAGCTCTTCTTGTTCGTTTATGACTGCAGTCGTGATTGTTTCTTCTTGTTCGTCGTCATCAATTAACTTATGTAGACAACACTTAGCGCAACCATCACAAACTGACTCCCACTCTTGGCGAGTCATATCTGTTAATGATTTAGTTTCCCAAAAGTTTACTTTGCTCAATGTTTATTGCTCAATCTGCTTGTAGTTCAATTTTAGGATACCCAATACGATCGGCTAAATAACCCACCGAGGTTACAAAGTAGTATGAGCGATTCCAGTGCATTAACGACTTATAATTGTCATAAGCTAAATACATTCTACCCTTTGCATCATCTGGCATAATAAGCGCGGCAGTTAAATTGGCTTTAGGTAAAGGTTTTCCATCCATGCGAGTAATGCCTAAATCACTCCATTCCTGTAAAGAACGTTCGTTCGCTTTAAAGTTCTTTAACCACCCACTACGACCTTTACTGTTTTTTGCCATGATATTGTTTGAATCAAAACCTGCAGGAAGCATAACTTGACGGCCCCAGGTTTTGTTCTTATCCCAGCCTTCTTGTTTTAGGTAATTTGCAATAGATGCAAATACATCCGTTTTATTAGTCCAAATATCTTTTTTTCCATCTTTGTCGCCGTCAGCGGCATAGGCTAAAAATGAAGTAGGAATAAACTGACATTGCCCCATTGCACCTGCCCAAGAACCAACAAATTTATCGGCGCTAATATGCCCTTCTTCTAATATTTTTAAAGATGCCCATAATTGACGCTTAAAAAATGTCTCTCGGCGGCCGTCATAACTCAATGTGGTTATCGAATCTATGATTGGCATCTTGCCTTGAATACGACCAAAGTTTGTTTCTAACGCCCATAGTGAAACAATAAAACGAGCTTGCACGCCATATTCTGCAGCAATTTTTTCTAATAGTGTTTTGTTTTCCGCGTACGCTTCACGCGCTTTCTTAACTTTCCATTCAGGCACACGTTTTGGCAAATACGTATCCAATGTTTCTATGAATTCAGGCTGGTTTTTATCTGCCTTAACCGCACGCTTAAGGTACGTTAAGTTTGATAAATGTTCGTCAACAAACTCCTTTTTAAAGCCCTTTTCCATTGCTTCAATTTTTAAGCCTTCAACATATTGCTCAAAAGTTGGTTTGTCTGCCGCAAAAGCACTTAACATAGGCGACGACAAAATTAATCCAGCAATAACATTTCTAAGTTTCATGAAACCTCTCTTAATTTTCCATTTCAGGATCGGGTTGATTCTTTCTAAATGTTTCTAACAAATTTTCTTGTGGAGGTGGGATTTGCAAGTAAAAACCCTTTTCCGATAATTCTTTTTTTACTTTATCCAAGTCTGCAATTGCAAGGAATTTACGACGGTCTAGGTCTAAAGTCATGACGAGTGACGGTTTGCCCATTACTTCTAACAACGGTTTAGGAACCTTGTCAAAGTCACCATTTTTCTCAATATACAAATATGTTTCAGCTTTTTTGGTGCTTTTATAAATAGTACATAACTGCATGAGTTATCCTTTTTTACCATTCGAATTTTTAACTAGCGGGTTACTTGATAATAACTCAACATCGTATTTCTCATTCCACTGTAATAAATACTCTTTTAGTAACTTATTACGCCACGGCATTGCAAAATCTGGCTCGCCTTGATATGGCACTTGCCAAACCCATTTTATCCATTGATTTAACTGCTTTTTAGTGGCCAATAGAGGCAGTGGAACTTGATGTTTAATACTTGCCTCAGTAACCAATTGCTTAAGCATTTTAAACGCTTGTTTGTAATCTGGAAAATCCGTTAGTCTAGGTATGACCTGCGGGCAATCTTCAAGTTCAATTTGTTTACCTTTAGCAATGCAATCCAGCATAGCTTTACCATGAATTCTAACTTCACTTGGGTGAATATCAGGAATGTTCTTTAAACTGTTAAGATCTGTTGGGCGGCGCTGACATAAGGTGAACAAGGTCGCATCTTTGGCCACAAAACCAAGCGCTAAATTTTTCTTTATTGCAACGTCGTATCGCCATTGGCTTAGCTCTTGTAATACAGCAAGTTCTCGACGAGATAACTGCCAAGCATTGCCAAAGTCTAAGTATAAAAGCTCAGGATTTTTATCTTGGCGTTTTTGTTCTACTTTAAGCTCAGCTTCAATAAGATTATAACTATCTAGACCTCGAGACTTAAGTTCATCGTTAAAGGCATGATAAAGCGGTAATAGATATTTAACGTCATTTGCCGCGTATTGCAATTGGGTGGTTTCTAAAGGACGCTTTAACCAGTTGGTTCTTGCTTCGCCTTTATCTAAAATGACGCCCGTTGTTTTCTCAACCGCCGCACCAAAACCTAAAACAGTCCCTTCATTCAAAAACTGCCCGGCTATTTGAGTATCAAATAATGGCTGTGGTAAACGACCTGAATAAACTTTAAATACTTCTAGATCTTCGTGACATGAATGTAAGACTTTTACGATATTGGTATTGGTCAATAAGTCCCAAAATGGTTCTAAATCTAGCTCTACTAGAGGGTCGATTAACACCATGGATTTGCCATCATAGGCTTGAATTAAGCCCAGTTGTGCATAAAATGTTCTTGTTCTTACAAACTCTGTATCTAAGGCCAAAACGGGTGCGTTATTCGCTTGCGCACAAAAAGCATCTAAAGCTTCTTGAGTATCGATATAACTATATTCTGTTTGGTTATTACATTCTGATTGGGTACTGTTCACTCGTGAGTCCACTCTTAAAAACAAAAAAAGCTGACCTTAGTCAGCTTCTTAAATTCATCCAATACCTGGCTATTCTTTAAGCTTGCGACGTAAGATCTTACCAACATTTGATTTTGGTAATTCGTCTCTGAATTCTACCAGTTTAGGAACTTTATATCCTGTTAATCTTTCACGGCAATGTTCAATTATTGATTCTTCAGTAAGGTTTGGATCTTTTTTTACTACAAAAATCTTTACCACTTCACCAGATACTTCATGCGGAATACCAACGGCTGCAACTTCTAGAACACCTTCATGCGCTACAACTTCATCTTCAATTTCGTTAGGAAAAACGTTAAAACCAGACACTAAAATCATGTCTTTTTTACGATCAACTATATATAACAAGCCTTCATCGTCCATACGAGCAATGTCGCCCGTCGCTAACCAGCCGTCATTTAATACTTCAGCTGTCGCTTCTTTAAGACCTAAATATCCTTTCATAACTTGTGGACCTTTGACCCACAATTCTCCAGATTCCCCTTTAGTCACATCATCACCTTCGTCATTAACTAATCGAATATCAGTAGATGGTGTGGCAACTCCGATGCTACCTGTATATTTGCCAATATCATAAGGAACAAAAGAAACGACTGGTGCACACTCTGTTAGGCCATAACCTTCTAATAAATCACAACCTGTTACGCTATGCCAACGTTCTGCGACGGCACGTTGTACCGCCATTCCACCGCCAATACTTAAATTAAGCGATGAAAAATCAATTTCTGAAAAACCAGGCGTATTTAATAAGCCATTAAACAATGTATTTACACCACTTATGGCGGTAAATTTTATATTGCTAAGTTCTTTAACAAAACCTGGCATGTCACGTGGATTAGTAATTAATACGTTTGTACCACCAAATTTTAAGAACAACAGGCAATTCGCCGTTAACGCAAAAATATGATAAAGCGGCAATGCTGTGATAATGGTATCTTTACCTTCAACAAGGCAAGGGCCCAATAAAGCTGAAACCTGTTCTAAATTGGCGACCATATTACTATGCGTTAACATAGCACCTTTTGAGACACCCGTTGTGCCACCTGTATATTGTAAAAACGCTAAGTCTTCGCCCACAACTTCTACGGGTGTTACCGTTTGTTGCTGGCCTTCTGATAAAACGTCATTAAAAGCAATTGCGTTGGGTAAGTTATACTCTGGAACCATCTTTTTGAGATACTTAACAACGAAATTAACTACAAAGCCTTTTGCACCTAACATGTCGCCCATCTTTGTTAATATAACGTGTTCAACGGACGTTCTTTTAATGACTTGCGTTAGAGTGCAGGCAAAATTATCTACAATCACAATCGTTTTGGCACCACTATCATTAAGTTGGTGTTCAAGCTCTCGAGGCGTATATAATGGATTTACATTAACAACAACGGCACCAATTCGATGTACAGCGATTAGGGCAACTGGATACTGTAATAAGTTTGGCATCATAATAGCGACAGCATCGCCTTTTTTGATCCCTAACGTATTTTGCAAATAGGCAGCAAAGGCTTCGGCTTTTTCATCTAATTCACGATAAGAAATAGATTTACCCATGTTTGTGAACGAAGGTTTATCCGAAAATTTTTCTACACTTTCGCGCACAACGTTTAACAAAGAACGTTGCGGATCTAGTTCTATTTCCGTAGCTACATTTTTTGGATATTTATTTAACCAGATCTTGTCCAAAACGCTCTCCTGAATAAATTTTATTCATTAATATTATCGATGTAAAAATTATGCGCTACCATACTCCAACTCATCCGATCAGACAAATTGAAACGTTTAAAAAAACATCAAACCATCTCAATAGACGGTGATTAACGCAATTATAGTAAAAATAACTTAATTTGTTCTGCTGTCTCAGCGCTATTATCTAAATGGCAATGATGATGACCTGCCACTTCAACTTTTGATGCTGTTTTATAAAAGCTCTTATACTGCGCATAACCTTCGCGCATTGACTCAAAACCATCTTTTGCTAAGACAATTAAAGTCTCTGCCGTGATTGCTGCGATAATCTGCTCTGCGGCAAATCTATTGACTCGCAATGGTGAACCGGTATTAAGTCTTATATCCGTTTTCCACACTATTTCTCCACTGATTTCATGGGTATTACGCGCAACCAGTAATTGAGCACTTTCAGCAGAAATCCCTCCGGCTTTTTGGCGCGCTTTTATCGCAGACTCAATATTCTTGTGGGTTCTTTTGTTTTTTGAGCGGACTAAACTTCTACTCTCAAACGCTTGTCGCATTTGACCTATTACATTTGTTTCATCTTGGGTAATTAATCCTGCTGCATCTATTAGTATTAGTTTTGAAAGTAGTTCCGGATATAGGCCCGCTACCACCGTAGATAAAAAACCACCTAACGAATGCCCTAATAACACAGGTTTATCTATCTTTAGTGACTTTATGATTTGTACCAAGTCATCTACCCAGTCTATAAAGTGATAATAACAACCATCCGGTCGATGGTCTGAAGCACCATGGCCAGGGAGGTCGATTGCTATCCAATTATATTCTGGTAGTTGCGACATCAGAGGTATAAAAGAAGCGGCATTATCTAACCAGCCATGCACTGCTATAATGGTTGGTTGGTTTTGATTATTACCATGTTGAATGGCAGATATATTGGCTGAGGGAATTTTAATTGATATATTTTTCAAGAATTAACCTAATGGTTTAAACCTACTGGCTTTATTTAGCGATATTAATTTAATGCTTCTAATCTAATAACTAACACCCAATACGAATTGAATGTTAGTTAAAGGAATCAGTCTGTTATGGTTTTTTGAACTTAAGCGTCATTCGGTCACTCTCACCAATAGCTAAATAAATATCTTGATCCAATGCGCCCATCGCCAATGTCGGCGGTAAAGTATATACGCCTCTAGAATAGTCTTTTGTATCTTTTGGATTACTATTTATCTCACTGGTATCAACTAATTGAAAACCAGCATTTTCTGCGGCTTTTATTACATAACTTTCTGCTAAATAACCTTCTGGAGCCGACGATGATACTGAAGAAAAACGTTCTGCTCGGTGCTGAATAACGCCCAGTGTTCCGCCTTTTTTTAGTGCTTTAAAAATTGCTTCAAGACCACCTTGTAGCTGACCATCTTCGTCCCAAATATGTAATGACCGAATGACTAAAGCTGCATCAATTGAATTTTCTTGCGCTATTTCCAAACTTTTTGGTGGTTCAAACTCAGTAAATTTAACCTTCCCGTATAACAACTCATCAGACATTTTTTCGCGATATTCAATCGCGATCTTACTCCAAAAAGCCAGTCGTTTATCTTTAGAATTTTGGTTGTTTTGCGCAAAAGTTGCCGCAATTAATTGTCCATGGTCTTTTAAATAAGGACCTAATATTTCACTGTACCAACCATTACCGGGCCATACTTCTAATACAGTGTCGGTTGGTTTGATGCCAAAAAACTCTATAACTTTTGTTGGTTGACGATAATCATCGCGAACTTTATTTTCTTCACTTCTATGTTCTGATAAAAGAATTTTATCAAGATCAGTGCTGGTTGAATGTGCTGCAGAGTCTTGGGCGAACAAACAGGCGCTGATAACCAGCGCCAGTGAAATAATTTTTAACGCCATATGCGTGTTTTACCTTAATTACAAAATATCAGTTTTATTAATTATTTTTAGTAACTGGTCTCTTAGTTTCATCATTTTTTATTACTCTAATAATGTGATGATGACGGTTACCATTGTCCCAATATCCATGTGGGTTCTTTCCATACCAACCAAAAAAGAACTTTTCATCTGTTGAATCTTGATTCTTTTTCCATAAATGAATTTTTGCGTCTTTTAACGTCGGGTACTCGTAATCATATTCACCAATTTTTTGAGTTTCTTTCTGAGTAACGGTACCTAGAACAATAACTTCTCTGCCCTTCTGGTAAATCTCAGGGTCTAAAAATGCATCAACGTAAACTCTAAAACGACCTAAAGGCTCATCTTTGATTTTAGGTCGACCAACACCATTTGATGGATAATAAAGGATATCGAATTGAGTTTGCCGAGCTTTATTAACTACGCCAGCTATAATACCGCTCCAGCGAGCTTTTAAACCTTGTAGTTCGTTGCCATCCGTTTTGACAATATCATATGAAACTAAATTCGTGCCGTCTGGAACTTTTACGTATTCTGGGTAACTCGCACATCCAGACAAAACAAATAATCCGATTAAAAGACTGGAACTTATTTTTAGTATTTTCATTATACCTCCTAGTATTAATACAGCTCTAGTATTAGGCATGTTAAGCAGTAATATCAACCTTTATTTTTTTACTAAAATAATTAGACGATTCATCTGCTTGGAGACGATTATAAGAGTTTAAAGCAGTCTGACCTAACCCCGAAGCACCTTGCGATTGTTGTCGCTTGTCCGCTGCGTTTGACTCTAATTGGCGTATAGTATTTGCATCTGGAGCTTGTAGCTGACTGCTTACAACTGGCGCTTCTTGCCTAACGTTTTCTGTTTGCTGGTTTTGATCAGTTCTGACAGTGTCGGCTCGCAATGCTTCTTGAGCCTCAACATTCTCAGTGGACTGGCGGTTATCAACTCTTTGCTCTTGTGTGGCCTGCTTAGCAACTTCTGTATCTCGTGATTGAGCTTGGCGCTGAATAAACTGTTGATCTGACTGGATAGAGTTTGAATTGGGTCCGTAACCTATACCTTCAGGCATAATTTTCCCCTTTTGATATTTATGTTAGTAATACTAATTTGGTAATAAATAAGTTGTTTACAATTAAGTTTAGCTAACGATTTTAAAACTGCGAATATAATCAGCTCACGCCGCAGTCAATTCTGTAAAGACTTCTCTATTTTGACAACTTGTTACCATTTGCGGCATACCATTTAAACTACACATAAAGAATAATGCGACCCTTTTGCAGTCGACGCACGAGGCAATTTGCCCGTCTAATTGTGCACTTTCTAGTGCTGTGCTTATCATTGTTTTGGCATCGCAGAAAATAGAATTTACTCGAGATCTCAAACCATCATCTGTTGAGCCTAACTCCGCCAACAAATTATGAATTGGACAACCATTACACATATCTTCTTCTGAAACTTCTATAACCATTGACTCAATGGACAACGCCATAGACTCGATGGGATCTTCTGATTGCTCTAACTTTTTCCAACGGCTTAAAAACTTTTCACGGTATAACTCATCAACAACGGCGTACAATAGCTCTTGTTTATTAGAAAAGTGATGATATAAAGCGCCTTTTGAGACTTCTGCACGATTAATGATGTCCGACAAACTAGTACCGTTATAGCCTTTTTGCTGGAACATGCAGGCTGCAATCCCTAACAGGTTTTGGCGGGTTTTATCTGGATCACGCAAAGCCATCTTTTATATTCCTTTCTACTTAGTTGTCACAAAACATTAATCACAACAAGTTTAAAAACGTTGCTGCCAACTCTACCAACCGGTCGGTATCAATATAAACTATTAGTCTATTTCAAACCTATAAAGTTCAATTATCGACCAGGTAATTTTTTCCAAGTCACTTCATCACGAACATAATTAGGTTGTGCGTGCTCTGCATTTTGAGCTAAACCATTAGCAAAATCAGGTTCGGCTAATTTAAATCCAAACTTTACATCTGGCAAAAGTATATCGGTAATTTTTAACGACTCTGAATCAACAATAGATGACACCGCCGAAGGCAATATCCCAGCATAAGCCTGCCAACCAGTACCAACTGCACATATTGTCTTGTTTTCGTTTTTTGAATCTTTTGCACTTAGTTGTTCAATGTTTATCTGGGTGTCACCCTCTGTCGCACCTTTCAAAATTGCAGATAAATTTTCTGGTTTACAAACACATTCACCAAATACTTCCGTCGCAACACCTTCAACGTTTTTATAAATTGCAAAATAAATCTCAGACATCCTTGCATCTATCGCCGCAATAACAATGTCAGCACCCTGTTCATCTATTGCTTGTTGGGCCATCAGCGCTAAATTTGAAACACCGACTACTTTTAAGTCTGCGCCAAATGCTAAACCTTGTGTTATAGACACGCCTATTCTTACCCCTGTAAAGCTGCCAGGGCCACGACCGTAGATAAAACCATCAAGATCTGAGAGTTTCAGATTAGCCGATTCAAGAACTTCATGAACCGCTGGTAATAGTTTTTGCGAATGTTGCTGAGGGCACACTTCATAGTACGAAACAACGCCGCTTTTGTTGATCGACGGGTCCACTTTTATAGCAACTGAACAGGCTTCGGTTGCGGCATCTAAAGCTAATAATTTCATTTTATTCACACTATAACGTTTTTAAAAAGTTAACGACTCGGTCAGTATCTCGAGTACGTTTCATATCAGGTAAACTTCGCATAAACACTTCACCGTATTGCCTTGTGACAAGTCTTGGGTCACATATTACCAAAGCACCTTGGTCGGTAACATCTCTAATTAAACGTCCTACACCCTGCTTTAACGAAATAACGGCTTGCGGAATTTGTACTTGTTTAAACGGATCTTGTCCTTTTAGTTTGCAGTCTTCCATGCGGGCTTGTAATAAGGGCTCATCGGGAGAGGCGAAAGGTAGCTTATCTATCATCACTAAGGAAAGTGCATCGCCGCGAACGTCAACCCCTTCCCAGAAAGAACTTGTACCCAACAAGACTGCATTGCCAAGTTTAGTAAATTTGTCCAATAACAAGCGCTTACTTGTTGTGCCCTGAACCAATAAAGGCAATTCAGTTTGATCTTCTAACATTTTTGCTACTAGAGACATAACACGATGACTAGTAAACAGCAAAAATGCGCGACCTTCACTCGCTTCTACAAGCTCTAAGGCTAACTCAGCAAATGCGCGTACCGCAGACTTATCATTGGGTTCTGGAAAATATCGAGGTACACAAAATAGCGCCTGTTTTTGATAATCGAAGGGACTGCCTAATATTTGCGTGCGAGCATCTGGCAAACCTAATTGTGACGTATAATGTCCAAACTCGCCATCAACCGACACAGTAGCCGAAGTAAATATCCAACTTGAGTCAGATTCTTCAACATAACCACCAAACTTATCGGCTATCGACAATGGTGTGCTGTGTAAGGTGAAATGACGTTTGCTGGTATCGTACCAATAGCTATAACCCGACTCTTCAATCTGATTAACTCGATCAAACTTCCCGCGTAATTGTACCAATCGTTCAAAACAAGCGTCGATGGCATCTGTTCTAGAAACCGCTAATTTTAAAACATCGTATAAAAACTCGAAGGACTTATGCACCATTTTCATGGCCGCTTGAATATCTGGTTCTCTTGATTTGTCGCGCCAATTGCCCCTCTCAGGATCAAAGGCAAAGGCTAAACGCATGTCGAGAATATTCTTTTCTAGGTTCATTGCCGCTTTATTTAGTTGCGACAAGTCTCTTAAATTTGCTTGGTATTCTGCCTGAATATCTTTGCTTAAATCAAAAACTTGTCGAGAGGAGAAGTGCTCTCCAAAGTACTCGGCAGCAATGTCTGGGATCTGATGTGCTTCATCAAAAATAATAACATCTGTTTCAGGGATCAGTTCACCAAAACCAGTATCTTTAAGTGCCATATCAGCAAAAAACAAATGATGATTAACAACAATCAAGTCAGCTTCTAACGCATTCTTGCGTGCATTAACCACGTGACATTCGCCAATGTTAGGGCAGTCTTTGCTTAAACAATTATCAACACTACTAGTGACATAAGGAATAGCGCGGCTGTTTTCTTCTATTGACGTTAGTTCACCTAGGTCACCACTGTCGGTTTCTGAACTCCAACGTCGGACTTTCGATAAATCCGTAATAAACTCGTCATCACTAAACGGAGGGTGTTGGCCATTTTGATTCATTCTATAAATGCAAAGGTAATTGCTACGGCCTTTTAATAATGCTGTTTTAAGTCTAGGTTTGATGGCTTGTTTTACTAATGGAAGGTCACGGTGAAACAACTGCTCTTGTAATGCCTTTGTCCCTGTAGAAACAATAATTTTCCGACCGTCTAATATAGCAGGCGCTAAATACGCAAAGGTTTTACCTGTGCCGGTTCCGGCTTCAACAACAAGTTGTTTTTTATCTTTAATTGCACCAGCTACGGCTACAGCCATATCGAGTTGAGACTGCCGAGCTTTAAATCCTGGGATTGCTTTTGCTAATGCACCTTCATCTGAAAAGCATTGATTTACAGTT
The DNA here is from genome assembly GCA_963925625.1 of uncultured Psychrosphaera sp. Lineage (GTDB taxonomy): Bacteria > Pseudomonadota > Gammaproteobacteria > Enterobacterales > Alteromonadaceae > Psychrosphaera. Next base: position 4,605 of record CAWUUQ010000051.1, on the reverse strand, counting down.
TGTTTCACGCACGATCTCAAATAAAAAATTAAACGACCAACAGTTTATCAGAACTCAGTTGGGTTCATAACTGTCTTAGTTAAAAAATGTAGCGCTAAAATTTACCATTTATAAACGGGCATAAAAAAACTCCCAGCGTGAACTGAGAGTTTTAATCTTTAATTTATGTTTTAAATTACTAATTCAAAACACGCCCTAAGGCTTAAATTATAGAGAGTCAGCGTTTTCAGATAAGAATGCTGCAACACCCGCTGGTGAAGCGTCCATACCTTTTTTGCCTTCTTCCCAACCAGCAGGACATAGTTCGCCGTGCTCAGTGTGGAAGTTTAATGCGTCAACCATACGTAACATTTCATCAATGTTACGACCAAGTGGTAAATCGTTTACTACTTGGTGACGAACCATGCCAGCTTCATCAATTAAGAATGATGCACGGAATGCAACGCCCGCTTCTGGATGCTCAACGTCGTATGCTTTACAGATTTCATGTTTAACGTCTGCTGCTAGTGTGTAACCAACTTGGCCAATACCACCGTCAGCAACAGCAGTGTTACGCCATGCGTTGTGGCTGAATTGTGAATCGATAGAAACACCGATTACTTCAACACCACGTTTGTTAAATTCTGCAAGACGTTTGTCAAAAGCGATTAGCTCTGAAGGACATACAAAAGTGAAGTCTAATGGGTAAAAGAAAACAACTGCTTTTTTACCTTTAGTTGCTTCAGCAAAGTTAAAGCTATCAACGATTTCGCCGTTGCCTAATACAGCTGCTGCTGTGAAGTCTGGTGCCTGACGGCCTACTAATACGCCCATGGTATTCTCCAAAGTTGTGACAGTTAATAAGAATGATTTGAAACAGTATATATAGACTAACTTATAGAAACCAAGGTGAAAATTCGATTAATTCTATCGATGTTAACGATTTAACAATAATGAACCGATAATTGTTTAAAAATAATTCGTTTCCAACTTAAAAAGCACTTGCCTTTAACCTTAATGCGAACTATTATCACTTGCATCAAAGTAAGAGGTTTTATTTCCATGTACGTGTGTTTGTGTAAAGGTATAACAGATAAAGATATCCAAGACGTAGTGCGAGAGCATGGCGTTGGTAATTTGCGTGATCTTAAAATGCACTTACCTGTGGGTTCTGAGTGTGGAAATTGTACTAAAGTTGCACAGCACGTTATCGACATGACTATTATTGACGAGTCTTTATTCAAGGAAGTCAGTTAGTTACCAAATCGAAATCTAAGTAATAATGATTATCATTATTAACTCGTTGTTTTTATTGAAAATTTTTGCAAATCCCGCCAAATCAACTATAATAATCCTAATCGCCACTAGTAGGATTTTTTTATGCAAGCCAATCGAACCATACTTACCACGTTGAATGACATTCTTACCGTGGAACTTACGTCAATAAACCAGTACTTTTTACACGCCAGAATGTATAAAAACTGGGGTTTTTCTAAGCTTAATGACAAGTGTTACAAAAAATCCATCCTAGATATGAAACAGGCCGATAAACTTATCGAGCGTATTTTATTTTTAGAAGGACTTCCAAACTTGCAACGTCTAGGCGCTCTGTCTATCGGCGAACATACTGTCGAAATGATAAAGTGTGATGCTCAATTCCAGTTAACTCAAATTACTCAAATGCGTGCCGCCGTTGCGGTTTGTGAAGAACAACAAGACTACGTAACTCGTGATTTATTGACTCAAATTTTAGAACACGAAGAAGAGCACCTAGATTGGTTAGAAACTCAAGATTATCAAATTGAAAATCTTGGTATCGAAAAATATTTACAAGCACAGCTTTAAGGAGCCCATCATGAAAGGCAATAAAAATGTAATCGCCGCACTAAATGGCCTATTAGCGTTTGAACTCGCTGCGATGGACCAATACTTCATTCACTCGCGCATGTATGACGATTGGGGCTTTAAAAAGTTGTTTGAACGTATTGACCATGAGTTTGACGACGAAAAAGGTCATGCTTCATTATTGATTGAGCGCATTTTGTTTTTAGAAGGCACGCCAGATATGGTCACTCGTGATGGCCTATATATCGGTAAAGATGTTCCTGAAATGTTAGAAAGTGACTTGCGCGTAGAATATGCAGTTTGTAAGGCGCTTAAGTCTGCCATGGCACTATGTGAAAAAGAACAAGATTTTGTTACTCGTAATATGCTTCAAGTTTTAATTGACGATACTGAGTCGGACCATGCGTATTGGTTAGAACAGCAATTACGTTTAATTAAAACGATTGGTTTACAAAACTACCTACAAGCACAAATGTAACCGTTCGCTTATTTACATAGATTTATTTACGTAGCTTTATTTACGTGGCTTTGAAAACAATACGCAATAAAAAAGCGGAGTTCAGTTTAAATGAGTCTCCGCTTTTTTTATGTTTATAAAATTTTATTTTACCGTTTCAAAGCCAAGTTTTTCCCACTCAGCCATGCCACCAGCAACCGACGTCACCTTTTCAAAACCAAGTCTTTTTAACGACTCTGTTGCTAAGGCTGAACGTGCACCAGAACGACAAATCAAATAAATATCTTCTTTTGCTAATGTTTCCATTGCCACTTCTGGGCTAGACTCGTTGTTCACTTTTGGATGCATATGAATTTTCATTTCCAATACACCGCGCGGAAAGTTAACGGCATCAGCAATGTGCCCGCCTGAGTATTCACCAGGTTCACGCACATCAATTACTACAATATCGTCACTTGCTAATTTGTTTTTCAGTTCAGTAGTTGTAACTTGGTTAATACTACCTTGAACTTCGGCTACAAGTTGTTGAGCTGTTTTCATTTTTAGTTCCTATAATATTGATTTAATAAGTATAAAGGCGGCCATAACAATCAAGAATACCGCGAAGCCTTTTTGTAACGTCGCCTTCGGTAGATGTTTGTTAACCACATTTCCAATTAAACTGCCAGTGAACCCACCTACAATCATAATACCTATGACTAACCAGTCGAAACTGAAGCCTTGTATTGTCATTAGGTCAAAATATTTATAAAAGCCGACAAAAGACTTCATCGCAATAATTATTAAGCTTGTGCCAATTGCCAACGAAAACGAAACACCGCCTAATAATACTAAAGCAGGTACAATTAAAAACCCACCGCCTACGCCAACAAATCCAGTAATAGTGCCAACGACTAGTCCGTCGAGTATTACTTTGGCAACATTCAAGTTGTTGGTTTCAGTTGTTGACGCCGTACCATCTTTTTTAGTTTCTTCAGGTGCTGTTGGTTTCTTGTTTCTCCACATCATATAAGCACCAATTATCATTAGCACAATTAGCACCGACAATTGAATTTTGGCATTTGCTAACACCGTCAACCAGGCTCCTAAATAGGTGCCTATCATGCCAGGAATACCAAACAAAAATACGTGCGGCCAGGAAATTTCTTTTCGTTTTATAAACGACAAGCTGCCCATAAAGGCGATACCGCCCACCACCAACATTGATGAGGCGATAGCCATTTGAGGCTCCATTCCCACTAAATACATTAGCACTGGAACTGTAAGTATAGAGCCGCCAGAACCAAATACGCTAAGCGTTAGTCCTATTAACAATGCGCCTAAAATCGCTTGAAACATGTGAGTCCTTTTTACTGTTTATAAAAGGTTAATCGGAATTTTTAAATATCGACTGCCATTTTCTTCCGCTGGCGGCATTTTACCTGCCCTAATATTAATCTGAATTGACGGTAAAATAAGCTTTGGCATTGCTAACGTTGCATCACGTTTTTCTCTATTCTGAATAAACTGCTCTTTGGTAATATTCCCATTAACATGAATGCTATTAGATTTCTGTTCTTTTACCGTTGTTTTACATTGGTAATCACGGCCTTCCGGTGGATAGTCATGACAAACATAAACCTCGGTGTTGTCTGGTAGCGATAGAATTTTTTGAATGGAATCATAAAGCGTTGCAGCGCTGCCACCAGGGAAGTCGCAACGAGCTGTACCCACATCAGGCATGAATAACGTATCACCGACAAAGGCAACTTGGTCATTAATGACAAACACGATATCTGCGGGTGTATGACCTGGCGCATGCATCACTTTAATTGTTAACTCGCCTACTTGAAACGTTTCGCCATCTTTAAACAAATGATCAAAATGTTCACCGTTTGGCAAAAACTCTTTATCTAAATTAAATACCTCTTTAAAGACGCGTTGCACTTCAATAATATGTTCGCCAATACCTATAGGCGCATCAAATCGCTCTTTAAAATATATGGCAGACGACAAATGGTCTGCATGAGCGTGCGTTTCTAGCACCCACTCAAGACTTAATGAGTTTTGCTCAATGAAGGCAGCAATTTTTTCTGAGCTTTTGGTGGAAGTACGCCCAGACTTAACATCAAAGTCCAACACGGGATCAATGACGATGGCTTTTTTAGTTTTTTTATCAAAAACAACGTAAGTAAACGTTTCACTTTCTTTGTCCAAAAAGGCTTCTACAGCAAATGCCTCATTCATAAACACTCCACGACGCAAAACTTAGTTTATTAGATTGTTCTAATTTAATGGTTTTTGTGCATGAATGCTATTAGATTTCTGTTCTTTTACCGTTGTTT
>CAWUUQ010000050.1:0-11327 GCA_963925625.1 uncultured Psychrosphaera sp. | reverse complement strand
AACACAGATGAAGAGTCAATTGGTGATATAGATTTGTTTTAGGCTTCTTAGTATCATTACCTCCTTACTCTCCTCAAAATTAAGCGGCCGACGTTATGATTAAAATTGCCAGTTCCATTGCTCTGATACTTTTTGCGGTTTTAATGTTTCTTATTTTTAGTAACAACTCAGGGACTATTCAGGCATCTGGTACTACAAGCCATGCTAGTCATGATTCACAACAATCAAGTAAGTATATGGGCAGTCATGGTATGGCCTTATTGTTATCGCCATTTGATGACTTGATTGCGCATCATTTACCACTATATCGTGCGCCGCATGACTATCAAATATTGTACAAAGTGTCTTTTACAGAAAATAACGACATCATTTCAGAGATGGCAGCCAACGGCTTAGTAACCATTCTTCCTGATAATTTTGATCTTAAACGATTAATCGATAAAAACTCATTTTCAATAAACGCCACCATTTATGATGGTCATTTTGAACGAGGTGGTAAGGCCCTGTTTACAACCAATATTAATTTTGAAAAAGCGGTTTATGTCCGTCAGATTATTTTGAATGACAGTTATTCTGAAACACAATTTGATATAACATACGTATCTAAAGACACTCAACTCGCCATTCATGTTATTGATAAAAAGCCGAGTTTTGACGCATTGGTGTGGATGATTAATACAGGCGATTTGGGGCCTAATAACGAGACCGCAAAAAAGACTTGTAACGTTAACAACATTAATGACGACGTAATGATTTCCAGCGCAATCTATGAGTGTTTATCAATAATGCCATCCTATTTAGAGTTAGATGACTTTAAATAAATAAATGAATGAGGTTTAGTGTTCCCCAGCCCACTATCAGCGCAATACTAAAGCTCATTAATGTGCCTAACATCATGTACTCGGTTAATTTCATATCATTGTTTTTAGTTAGATCGCCAATTCTGAATATTGTTTTTGCTGCTACTAAAAAGCCGACTCCAGTAAAATTTCCCGTAAATATAAATGCTAAGACTAAACCACTAATATAATCAGTAGTTCCATCTTTATGTCTCCGGTTCAATGATTAGTGTTTTAGTGACTCACTTACACGATAATTAACGGTATTAATATATTCTTTCACAAGGGATGCACCAATATTGTTTAACCGGTTACTGATATTCTGCCTTGTTGTATTAGTTATTTTTGCTAGGTGCTTGTGTTCACTAAAATCACTTTTAATATATTGATAAAGAAGTTGAGCTTGTGATTTTGTTAACCTATTAAGCTGATGATTGATGAGTTTGGTTAGTAACCCAAGTTCATTATTAATGGGATTGTTTTTAATAACGAGTGAAAATTCATTACTTTGATTATTGTCTAAGCCATGACCTGAAGCAACAAAAACAGGCCCTGATGACTCACTTGGCCGAGTTGCAATTTTGTCGGCGTTGCCGTAAGCAAGTGAAAGAGTACAGTGAATCGGCTTATCAGAAACTGCAGAGCTTTGTAGGGCGATTTTTAACAGTAACGACTCTTTAAGTGCTACAACGGGATCTGAGAATTGTATTTGAAAAGCGTCACCACGGTAAACTTCACCAGCAGCATAGCCTGTGTTTTGAATGTCATCAATTAACTGCTTTAATTCAGTAAGAGTTGCTTGATATTGCGCATTGCTCATTTGAGTCGAATTAACAATATCGCCAGTTAGTACTGCAATCATAATTTCACCTATATCTTGCGTTGCTAGGCAACTATATATGGTTGCTTTTTGAAAGGCAACTAAATAAGGTTGCTTAATGGTAGGCAATTATATATGGTTGCTTTAGTTATAGTTTCATGTGAAAGAAAAAACCTATGTCCCAATCATTCAACAGTCTGGGTTATCACCAACATTACAGACACCTTTATCTGCGATTTTTGCAAGCAAGACCTAATGTTCAGCACTTTGCTTGCCATAGTCATCATTATTGGCCAGACGTTACTCGTGATGCAATGCTTGAATATTGGGATGATACTGCCAAGATGGTTGACGATAAGTGGGATTATATGTTTGGCACTAAAATGCCTGAAACTCAGGCGTTGGTTGCAGAGTCACTGGGGATTTCCAAACCTGAAAGAATAGTCTTTGCACCTAACACCCACGAACTTTTGTATCGGGTCTATAGCTCTTTTCCATCCCAAAAAAAGATAAAAATTCTCACCACAGACAGCGAGTTTTATTCTTTTCAAAGGCAGTCAGAACGTTGGGAACAAGAAGAAGTTGTAAAAGTGGTTCGAGTACCCACCGAGCCGTTTTCTACTTTTGAGGAACGTTTTATAAAAGCGTCTCAAGAAGATGAATTTGATTGGGTCTTTGTCAGTCAGGTGTTTTTTAATTCGGGATATGCCATTCAAGACTTACCGGCTTTTGTAAATCAATTGCCTAAATCGCCTTTGATTACTATCGATGGCTATCACGGATTTTATGCAATACCGACAGACCTTAGCACAATAGAACATAAAATTTTTTATTTAGCGGGCAGTTATAAATATGCTCAGGGCGGCGAAGGCGCTTGTTTTGCTGTTGTTCCAGACGGAAACTTCGAACCAAGTTATACAGGCTGGTTTGCCGAGTTTGGTGATCTGCATAAGCGTCAAGAAGGTCAAGTAGCTTATGCTAAAGATGGGCAGCAGTTTGCAGGCGCGACCATTGATATGTCGGCAATGTATCGTTTGCATGCCAGTTTAAGCTTGTTTAAAAAAGAAGGGTTGTCGGTGCAAGGCATACATGATTATGTGGTTGAGTGTCAGCGGGTATTTTTAGATCTTTTATATAGTTTTAATCATGGGCACTTAAATAAAGATAACTTAATGCTGAATGTTCAGGGCGATAAAATTCAATGGGAAAATAACGTTCATGGCCATTTTCTAACCTTTAAATTACCGCCTGATATCGTTGACTATCTAGCAAAATCACTTGCGAAACAGGGCATTAAAACTGACTATCGAGGTGATAGACTTCGCTTCGGATTTGCTATTTATCATGATCCAACGCAGTATGACTTGTCCTGCTTGAAAGAAATTGGTTAGAATGGCGGTCATAGTTTATGGGTGCATTAACAATGTGTGCCAAAATCGATATTAAAACGTCAGTCTTAATACGGATATGACAAACAATTTTTTAGAAAAACTAAATAGAGAAAAATGTCGCAATTAGCTAAAAACTTAATCATTTTTGTATCGCTGCTGTTTGTGCTGGTAGGCCAAACTGCGTCTGTGATGGCGATGGAAATGGCTGATTGTGAACATTCATTACCGTTGGTTGAAAAAAAAGCCGCAAATAACGACGCGGCGATGAATGATCATTCACACAGTTCAATGTCACATGAGTCAATGTCAGAAGCTCTTAATCAATCAACATCAAACATGAACATGCAAGACTGCTGTGATACTGACTGCCAGTGTCCAATGAACATGTATCATGCGGGACAATTAATGTCCTTCGGCCTAAATTACATTGCGGTTCGAGCCGATTCCACAAAATTTATTACATTAAGTCCAAATACATTTTTACCACACCAGTCCAACCTATATCGCCCGCCGATATTTGCCTAACACGGGATTATTGCATCTAAAATTTGATGCCTTGCTTATTAAATAGTTAGCAATCCCATTCAAGTTTGTAATTTACAAACGACCTGTTTACGAACTGTCTGTTTACAAATTACAGAGCTCTAAATTACATAGTTCTAAAATTACATAGCTCTAAAATCACCTTTAGAATAAAACAAACCGAATGAATTATTAGGAGAGTTAAGTGGCTAAATTTCCCACTTTGCCATTTATATTGTCAGTATGCTTGTTTTCTCAAACACTTTGGGCTGCTGATAATACGACATACATTACTGGTGCAGATCTGACTTTGTCACGTGCTATTCAAATGGCTCAAGCACAAGACCCTTGGCAACAAAGTAATATAAGCCGAGAGTCGGCAGTATCAGCGAAAAGTATTGCGGCAGATACGCTTCCAGATCCGAAGATAAGTTTAGCATTGGCGAATATGCCAGTTGATAGTTTCGACTTTAATCAAGAAGCTATGACACAGTTTAAAGTGGGCGTGACACAAATGTTGCCACGGGGCGATATAAACAAATTACAGCAAGAACAACTTGCAATCGACGCTAGCCAATACCCATTAATGCGAAAAGATCGCCAAGCGAAAGTAGCAGTAGAAGTTACACAACTGTGGTTAGATCTATTATTAGCGAACAAAACCATAGAGTTGCTTGTTAAGAATAAAGAGCTAGTGGCGCAATTGGTAAATGTTGTTGAGTCAAACTATGGCAATGCATCAGGAAATACTCAGCAACAAGACGTGTTAGGAGCACAGCTTCAGTTAATTCAAATTGAAGACCGAATTATTTCAGCCCAATCAAATCAAGAAGTCATTTGGGAAAAGTTGAATCGCTGGTTAAGACTACCAGTTCAAACTCGTGGAGATGAGGCTAGTAATGTTATTGCTGAGTTAGTTTCCGAGCAATTACCGGAATTTGAATTAAGCGCTAGTTATCACGACCAAAGTATTCAACATCTGGCACCTATGTTATTAAAACATCCGGGGCTTCAAACTTACGATAAAAAACATCAAATTTTGAAAAAAGGGATTGAAGTTGCTGAACAAGGTTATAAACCACAATGGTCATTTAATGCCAGTTATGCGCTACGCGATGACTCTGATAACAATATGCAACGCCCTGATTTTTTGTCTGTAGGCGTAACGCTTGATTTACCTTTATTTACAGACAACAAACAAGATCAAGAGGTTATCGCAGCAAAAGCTCAATCTGAGGCGATTAAAACCGACAAAGAGCTAATGTTTAGAAAAATGTACGGGCAGCTGCAGCAAGAGCTTCGTCAGTTGGCGCGCCTAGAGCAGCGTAAGGCGCTCTATAATACACGATTGCTAAATCAAGCTACGCAACAAAGTGCAGCAACATTAACGTCTTACACAAATGCAAGTGGCCCAATTACCGATGTATTGCTGGCCAATATTACAGAGCTTAATGCGCAAATATCGTCGTTAACGGTAGATGTACAACGCTTAAAAACCATCGCAAGAATCAATTATTATTTTGTAGGAACTGGTTATGACTTCTAATAATTCTCAAACAAAAAAATCACGCTTTTTAATAACAGCAATTGCTTTTACTTTATTAGGGGGCGTTGTTGCTACGGCCGTTAATTCAGTGCTTTGGGATTCGACAAATCAGCAATCGTTAACCACTGATCCAAATAAGCCGCTTTATTGGGTCGCTCCAATGGATGCAAATTTTAAGCGTGACAAGCCAGGCAAGTCGCCTATGGGTATGGATTTAATACCTGTTTATGCAGACGATGTAAGTGCGGGTGAATCTGAAGTAGGCGCCGTTAGAATATCTTCAGCGGTGATCAACAATTTGGGCGTAAAAACTCAGCCTGTTACTTTTGTGACGTTAACTCAAACCATTAAAACCGTAGGTTATGTGCAATTTGATGAAGATCGCCTAATGCATATTCACCCTCGTGTGGAAGGCTGGGTTGAACAGTTATTTGTAAAGTCACAGGGTGCTGAAGTAAAAAAAGGTGATCCTCTTTATACCTTGTATTCGCCTCAGTTAGTTACTGCCCAACAAGAGTTTATTATGGCCCTTAATCAAACAAACCAAATGTTGATAAAAGGCGCAAAAGACCGGCTAATGGCGTTACAAATTGATGCAAGTCTTATTCAGTGGATTGAAAAAAATAGAGAAGTTAAACAAAACATTACCTTCTACGCACCTCAAACTGGGGTTATAGGTGACTTAAAAGTACGTGAAGGCTTTTTTGTTAAGCCAGGTACAACCATGATGAGTATCGCTAAACTTGATCAAGTTTGGGTTCAAGCAGAAGTCTTTGAACATGATTCATCTAAAGTATTCGTTGGCCAACCGGTAAAAATGACTTTAGATTATTTACCAGGTCGCACATGGAAAGGCCTAGTCGATTATATTTACCCTAGCCTTAATTCTGAAACTAGAACATTGCGTGTCAGACTAAAGTTTGACAATTATAAGGGCTTACTAAAACCCAATATGTTCGCTCAAATTGAACTTAATTATATTTCAAATGAAGCGGCTATATTGGTGCCAAAGGAAGCTGTCATTAGAACAGGAAGCCAAGATCGTGTTGTAATCGCATTAGGTGATGGTCAGTTTAAGTCAGTGTCGGTTACATTAGGCAATAACAACGATACTCAATATGAAATCTTAAAAGGCCTGTTAAAGGACGATATTGTAGTGACGTCTGCACAATTCCTCATTGACTCAGAGTCAAGTAAGTCTTCAGACTTTAAGAGAATGGAAGTTGAAGAACAGGAGTCATTTCCAACTGCTACTGTGATGGGAGTTGTCAATTCAATAAATACCGATGCCCGTACGTTAAATATTTCACGTGGGCCCATTGAAAAATGGGATAGGCCTGCAGCCACTATGGACTTTAAAGTCTCAAGGCACATTAACTTCGACCAGTTTGCGGCCAATTTGATTGCTGGCGACAAGGTTCACTTTACCTTTGAAGTTCAAGACGACTTAGTCATCGTGGAGATTATGAAACATGATTAATTCTGTTATTCGTTGGTCTATTGGCAATCGTTTTTTAGTTATTTTGGCGACATTAATGCTCATTTTGTCAGGCTTGTATTCGCTAAAAAATACGCCGGTTGATGCCATTCCTGATTTGTCAGATGTGCAAGTCATCATTAAAACAAGCTATCCAGGCCAGGCGCCGCAGGTTGTACAGGATCAAGTAACTTATCCAATAACCACCGCGATGTTATCTGTACCAGGTGCAGAAACAGTACGAGGCTTTTCCTTTTTTGGCGACTCTTTTGTTTACGTTATTTTTGATGAAAATACCGACCTTTATTGGGCAAGAAGTCGCGTATTAGAGTATTTAGGGCAAGTTGCACCATCGTTACCTGATACAGCTAAAACTCAATTAGGCCCAGATGCAACAGGGGTTGGTTGGGTTTACCAATATGCATTGATAGATAAAACGGGCCAACACGATATTAGTGAATTACGAAGTATTCAAGATTGGTTCCTAAAATTTGAATTGCAAAGCGTTGCCGGTGTTTCAGAAGTTGCTGCCGTTGGCGGCATGGTGAAACAGTACCAAGTTCAGGTTGATCCTAACAAATTGCGAGCTTATAAAGTTCCTTTAAGTCATGTGCAAATGGCGTTAAAAAATGGCAATCAAGAAACCGGCGCGTCTGTATTGGAAATGGCTGAAGCTGAGTACATGGTCACTTCAACGGGATACATTAAAAATACGGCTGACATTGAGGCTATTCCTTTAGGTACAAATGTGAATGGTACACCGTTAACAATTGGCGATATTTCAACTGTTACTATTGGCCCACAAATGCGTCGTGGCATCGCTGAGTTAAACGGTGAAGGTGAAGTGGTTGGTGGCATCGTAATTATGCGTTATGGAGAAAATGCTCAGCTGACTATTGATCGTGTTAAGGAAAAATTGTCTGACCTTAAAAAAGGCCTTCCTGCGGGAGTTGAAATTGTAACGGTTTACGATCGTTCTGGATTAATTGCTTCTGCCATAGAAAACCTTTGGACTAAGTTGTTGGAAGAGTTTTTGGTTGTTGCTTTAGTGTGTATTGCATTCTTGTTTCATGTGCGTTCGTCATTGGTTGCCATTATTAGTCTGCCGGTTGGCATATTAACGGCGTTTATCATCATGCATTGGCAAGGTATTAACGCCAATATAATGTCGTTAGGCGGCATTGCCATCGCCATTGGGGCGATGATAGATGGTGCGATTGTCATGATTGAAAATATGCACAAACATATGGAAAAAACACCTCTGACTAAAGAGAACCGTTGGCAAATTGTTACTCAGTCTGCAACGGAAGTCGGGCCTTCATTGTTCTTTAGCTTATTGATCATTACTGTCAGTTTTGTGCCTGTATTTACACTTGAAGCACAGGAAGGGCGACTGTTTTCACCGCTTGCATACACAAAAACATATGCAATGGCAGCTTCAGCGGCTTTAGCCATTACGTTAGTGCCGGTGCTAATGGGCTACTTTATTCGGGGCAAAGTGATGCCTGAACATAAAAACCCGTTAAACAGATTATTGACAGCTATCTATACACCCGCGTTAAAAGCGGCATTGAACTATCCAAAAGCAACACTGGCCATTGCGCTAATAACTACGGTTGTGGGTTTTTGGCCAATTGATAAGATTGGTAGTGAGTTTATGCCGACTCTGGATGAAGGTGATTTGATGTATATGCCGACGACTTATCAGGGCGTATCCATAGGTAAAGCAAGAGAGCTTTTGCAACAAACAGACAAGTTGATAAAAACCATTCCTGAGATCAAAACGGTATTTGGTAAAATAGGTCGAGCAGAAACCGCTACGGATCCTGCGCCACTAACCATGATTGAAACGATTATTCAATTTAAACCAAAGGAAGAATGGCGAGAAGGACAAACATTAGAGTCTATAAAAGAAGAGCTTAATAAAATTGTTCAAATTCCTGGGCTTTCTAATGCTTGGGTCATGCCAATAAAAACACGAATCGATATGTTAGCAACCGGCATCAAAACACCGGTCGGGATTAAAATAGCTGGGCCAGAGTTGTCGGTTATTCAAGATATCGGTCAGCAACTTGAAGTGATCCTTGGTGATGTTGAAGGTACGGCATCGGTTTACTCTGAGCGAGTGGCGGGCGGTCGTTATATTAAAGTTGATATCGACAGGTTTAAGGCCGCTCGTTTTGGTTTAAATATTGCTGATGTACAAAGCGTTATTTCTTCTGCGATTGGTGGCATGTCGGTAACACAAACCGTTGAAGGACAGGCTCGTTATCCCGTCAACATTCGTTACCCTCAGGATTATAGAGACACACCAGAGAAACTGGCCTCATTGCCAATACTAACGCCGAGTGGTCAGCATATTGGTTTAGGAGCGGTTGCAGATATTAGAGTAGAAGATGGTCCTCCAGGTATAAAAAGTGAGAATGCTCGCATCAATGGTTGGGTCTATGTCGATATTAACGACAGCGATATTGGCCGTTATGTTGAAGCCGCACAGGCAACGGTTAAAGAGCAATTGATACTGCCAGCGGGATATTCTATTAATTGGTCTGGTCAATATGAGTACATGTTACGTGCAAAAGAAAAACTTAGTTATGTGATCCCTCTTACTTTAGCAATTATTGTGCTGTTGCTTTATTTGAACTTTAAGCGATGGCAGGAAGTATTGGTCATCATGGTGACGTTACCCTTTGCAATGATTGGCAGTATTTGGCTGATGTATTTACAAGGTTTTAATTTTTCAGTAGCCGTTGGAGTTGGTTTTATTGCGTTAGCGGGCGTTGCCGTTGAAATTGGCGTGATCATGTTGGTTTATATTAATAAATCAATTGATGAAGCCAGATCAAAACAAGCGGCAGAACTCAAGAATGATGACCTACATAATGCCGTTCTTGAAGGCGCAAGTCAGCGCGTTCGCCCAGTAATGATGACGGCTACCGCAATTATACTAGGCTTATTGCCAATTCTATATGGTTCAGGAACGGGGTCAGAAGTAATGAGCCGAATTGCAGCGCCTATGGTCGGCGGCATGGCGAGTGCTGTGTTACTGACATTATTAGTACTGCCCGTTGTATATTTATTATTAGTAAGGAGACGATAAGATGAAAAAAAACGCTATTTTATTTCGTATGGTTAATGAAAAGCACATTTGCCCGTTTGGCATTCGTTCATTAGATTTACTTAAACGAGAAGGCTTTCAAGTTGAAGATAATCATTTAAAAAGCAGAGAGGAAACAGATGCTTTTAAATCAATGCACGACGTTAAAACAACTCCACAAGTGTTTATTGACGATCAGCGCATTGGTGGTTATGACGACTTAAGAACTTTTTTAGGCATGGGTCCTGCCGTAAAGCCGGGCTTAAGTTATCGTCCAGTTATAATGATTTTTGTGATGGCCTTGTTAACAACTATAGCGGCACTAACGGCGATGGGACATTCATTATTGTCGATGAAAACGGCAGAGTGGTTTGTCGCTATGTCGATGGTGTTTTTGGCGTTACAAAAACTTAAAGACCTTTATAGTTTCACTAACTCATTCATAACCTATGACTTGTTAGCCATGAAGTTTGTTCGATATGGTGCCTTGTATCCATTTTTAGAAGCCTATGCAGGCTTAGGTATGCTCGCTGGATTCCCACCGTTGGTTGTCGCACCGGTATCTCTGTTTATTGGTACGATAGGTGGAATTTCTGTTTATAAAGCCGTGTACATCGACAAGCGTGAATTAAAATGTGCATGTGTTGGTGGTGATAGTAAGGTGCCACTTGGTTTTGTTTCATTAACCGAGAACATTATTATGGTTGTTGCAGGCCTGTGGATGTTATCAAAAGTTTTATAAATAGAATTTTTTGCAAAATGCCGACGGTACAGTTAAAGTCCTCGGCATTAAAACAAGAATAAATGCGCTATCAGGAGCAAGTCATGCCAAAGGCAAGTGATGTAAAAAAGAATTCAGCTATTGAACATAATGGTCGTGTTGTATTAGTTAAAGATATTGAACGTTCAGTTCCGCAAGGTCGAGCGGGTGGAAGTATCTACCGCATGAGAATGTACGACATTGTAACGGGTGCAAAAACCGACGAAACCTTTAAAGACTCAGACATGTTACCTGCTGCAGATTACTCTCGCCGTGCGGTTATGTTTTCCTATACAGATGGTGATGAATATATCTTTATGGACAATGAAGACTACACGCCGTATCACTTAAACAAAGACACCATTGAAGAGCAGTTGCAATTTATTAATGAAGAAACTCAAGGTTTACATGTATTAATCATTGCTGATGTTGCAGCAACGGTTGAAGTACCGATGACCGTAGAGTTAGAAATTACTGAAACGGCACCAGCATTAAAAGGTGGTTCAGCTACCGCTCGTACAAAGCCAGCCACATTGACAACGGGTTTAGTTATAAATGTACCTGAGCACATTTCTACAGGCGACAAAATCAAAATTAATACAGAAGAAATGAAGTTTGTTGGACGCGCTTAATTAACTTTAGTTTTTATGTTTTTAGAAGAAGGACATTGATGTAAATCACTGTCCTTTTTTTATGGCAATAATTTAAAACTAACAAACTTAAATGAAAGGCTAATTTTTGGTTTTTGATGCGCCTTTAAGAATAAACTTAACCATTAGCACCGTATCTTCAGTGGTTTTTTTCAAGTCACTATCAGGTGCATTTAAGGCATTACCACCCATTGCAAATACCAGCTGTGTAATCGCTTTAGCAAC
>CAWUUQ010000049.1:0-5999 GCA_963925625.1 uncultured Psychrosphaera sp. | reverse complement strand
ACTCGTATCGCTCGCGAGTTACATGATTTATTAGGACATCATTTAACTGCTCTAAACATAAATTTGCAGGTAGCCACCCATTTATTACAAAACGAAAAGCCGCTTGATGAAATTAAAGTGCCTGTTGAAAAGAGTTATTTTTTGGCAAAACTCCTCATAAGTGATGTGCGTGAAGCCGTATCGATGATTAGGGAAAATAGATTTGTGGACATCACAAACGCGATTAAATTATTAGAGTCTTCTTTCCCAGATCTACTCATTGAGTTTAAAGGGCAGCCCTTATGTAGTGAAAACATTGAGCTCGTACACGACATTTTACGTTGTATTCAAGAAGCGGTTACCAATGCAGTCAAACACGGCAACGCAAAACAAGTAATAATAACCTGCATTCAAGGTGACAATGGCTTAACCTTCGACATAACCAATAATGGAAAAGCCGCAAAAGGTGTGATCAAAGGCAATGGACTCATTGGCATGCAAGAACGACTGGCTCCGCACGGCGGATTGGTTCGTATTGATGAGGCCAACAAAGGACTAAATATTCACCTCTTTTTGCCTCTAAATACACGGCAATTAAATGAAAAACAACAAGCAGTGAGTGTCGATAATGAGCATTAAGGTATTGCTGGTTGATGACCAAATGCTGGTACGCGAAGGCATTAAAAGCCTACTGTCGCTTTCTGAATCTGTAAGAGTGGTCGCGGAGGCGCCAGATGGTAGTGGTGTGTTACAACAATTAACCACAATGGATGTGGATTTGATTTTATTAGACTTATCCATGCCTAAAGTCGATGGCATAGAGACCTTAAAAATTCTTCAGAAGAATAACATCTCTACACCGGTCATCATTCTTACGACCTTTGATGACCATCAATTGGTGCTTGAAGGTTTGGCCGCAGGAGCAAAAGGCTATTTATTAAAAGATGTTTCTTAGAGTCATTATGTTCCTCTATTCAATCTGTTTATGAGGGGAATACATTAATTCAACCGGCAATCACAGAACGTTTAGTTGCAGGAATAAAAACCAAAACCGATAAATTTAGTTTTCAAACTGGGCCGACTGACTTATTAAAAAAAGATCTGTCCAAAAAAGAAATCGAAGTCCTTCGTTTAATGGCCTGTGGCTTTTCGAATAAAGAGATATCTGATGCCTTATTTAAATCTGAAGGCACCATCAAAAATCATGTTTCTAGTATTCTATCTAAGTTTGGTGTTCGCGACCGAACAAGAGCCGTATTAACCGCTATTGAAAGCGGTATTTTGGAGTGACAAGCAACGTAAATACGTAACCTCAAAACTGGACTAGGCTAATCAACTTCTATAATCAATACTGAAGTTATGAATGATAAGTCTCCAAATCAAAAGCCATGCATTTACAATTATGAATTGCAAAATAGTGCATCTGCATATAACCTTACTAAACAGAGCCTACAAAATTTTGCCGGTGTTGTTATGCAAGCTATGCACGTTGACCAAAAACCAGACCAATCTGTTGTTGTCATGAAAGCCTTCTTAAATGCTTGTGAAGCATTGGCTGTATCTAATATCGAGCGTTCAAAGTTGATAGGCAAAGACCCTTCCACACTGAGTCGCAAAAAGGCGGTTGGATTTGCTCTCGATTCAAAAGAATGTGAACTGCAACTTAACTTTATCCGCGTATATCGCTCGTTATATGCCATTGCAGGTGGCGATAAAAAGTTCATGAAACATTGGTATAAAACTGACAACAAAGCCTTACATGGTGCTCCTGCAGATTTATGCCAAACAATACTTGGATTAGTTCGAGTTAATCAATACCTAGACGCAATGAGAGGGAAAGTCTGAATTCCCTGCAGAGGCTCATAAAAGCCCTACCAGATAAAAGTGACTACAAGGGAAAAGTGTTTCGCATTGTGGAATCTCAAGAAGATGCAGGCACTTTATCTTTAGTTGATAGTCTTGATGAACAAGACATATTGGAGTCACTACTTGATGGTGTGAAGCCGCCATATCAGGCTGGATCTGAACAGCGTCATTATCTTATTTCGACTCCGTTTCGATATCCCCCGCTTAAACACGGTTCTCGGTATGGTCATCAACTAATGCATAGCTTTTTTTATGCAAGTGAATCGTTACACACGGCATTATCTGAATCCGCATATTATCGTTTTTTATTTATCGATGACATGCAAATAGCCTATGATTCCGCCATTATTTCTCAACATCTGTCGTTTAGTGTAAATGCCCATTCAGGCAGTGCTATGCAATTAACAAACATCGACAATGGTGATTTATTAGCGCAACTACAAGACAAGTCTAGTCATTCATTATGCCAGGCAATAGGTGAATATTTGGTGAATACTGAGGAGGTTGATCTTATACGTTTTCCTTCGGCAAGGTGTAACGAGGCAATAAACGTTGCAATAATCAGTCACTCCGTTATTACCTCAAAAAAACCTCAAGAACAAATAAAATGGACCTTTCAAACGGAGTTCGACAAGCTGGTGATCCGCTCATCGGAGCGCGTCATGCATAGTTTTTATAAGTCTGACTTTCTTGTTAATGGCCAATTGCCAAGACCGGCATAAATCATATTAAACAATTACATTCAGCTTACAAAAAAGAAGTAATAAACTGCTTAAATCCATCTACCGGATGCGCACCTGATATTCCGTTGCTACGATTGATCACTACCGTTGGAACGGACGAAACGCCCATGCGTTGCCAGTCTGACTCTTTATTCTGAATCGTTCTTATGGCCTCTTCATCATCAAGTCTAGTCATGGCTTCAGTCACATTTAAGCCTACAACTTTTAATTCGTTTTCCAATACTTCACGGTTAGATACGTCTTTCTGTTCAGTGAAAAAGGCTGAGAACAATCTAAGTTTTAATTCCGTTTGAAGATTAAAGTCCTTTGCATAGTCCAGCAGTACATGTACATCACGTGTATTAACGATTTTCATGCCTTCAAAATAATTGAAAGTAAAACCAACGTCTTTACCACGCTGAGTTAACATCGCTCTCGCTTCTGCACTGCTTTGTGGTGTCGAGCCGTATTTTCGAGCTAAATGGGCTTGTAAGTCTTCACCTTCTGATGGCATATCAGGGTTTAGCTCAAAGGGTTGCCACTCAATTTCAACTCGGTCTTCAACACCCAGTTCTTTTATCGCTTGGGTTAAATTTTTATACCCAACGATGCACCACGGACAAACAACGTCCGAAATAATGTCTATTTTAATTTTACTGCTTTGTGTTTGCTGAATATTATTTTCCATTAAAAACCTCTATGTGTTTTTCTCTACCACAAGCACTAACGGTATAAATCAAGTCAAATACTCGACTCTGAAATTTAAGCTTTAAGCTTTTTCATATTGCGATAGCTCGAATAACAATAAAGGGCGAGTGCCGCCCATATAAAGCCAAAGGTGACCCAGCGATCTTGCCCAAACTCTTCCATGTAATAGAACACGGCAAACATAAACATAATGCTTGGTCCAATGAACTGGAAAAAGCCAAGTGTTGAATAATTTAATCGACGAGCCGCTTCTACAAAACAAAGTAACGGTGCGGTTGTCACTAATCCAGCGCCTATATTTAGTGCGTTAGTAGACCAATTATTCTCCAAGAAATTCGCTGCTGGACTGTCGGCGAATCCATACCAATAAACAACTGCTGGAATAATAAGTACTAGAGATTCAATAAGTAAGCCCGGCACAGCGTCAACAGAAACGGTTTTTCGAATCAATCCATAAATTGAGAATGAAATGGCTAAACTAAATGCAATCACTGGAAACGAACCAAAGGTCACGACCTGAATCGTCACGCCTATAATTGCTAACAACACGGCACTTTGTTGTAACTTAGATAATCGTTCTTTTAGGAACACCATCCCTAGTGCAATATTTAATAGCGGGTTTATGTAATACCCTAAACTTGCATCGAGAATGTGATTGGTATTAATAGCCCAAATAAATAACCACCAATTAAAACCGAGTAAGGAGGCGCTTATTACCAATATTCCAAGTGTCTTTTTGTTGGAAATAATATCTTTAATTTTTGACCAGTGCTGACGCATACCAATGAGCACCGCTAACAATAAGGCAGACCAAATAACTCGATGGGCTAGGATTTCTACCGATGGCATGTATTGCAGTTGTTTAAAATAAAGCGGGGCTAATCCCCACATTACAAATGCAAGAACTGCGAAAATTGCGCCTTGTTTGGCTTGTGGAATCATCGACTTATCCTACTAAGTATGTGCCGGTGCCAAATGCAATTTGATCACCTTTTTGATTATGTAATTCCATTCGACAAACGCATACACGACTGCCTGAACGGATCAATTTTGCTGATGCTATAAATTCTTCACCACGACCTGGGCGCAGATAGTCGGTTCTTAAATCAATCGTACCGACTCGTTTGGTAAATTCAACTAATTGGGCTTCATCATCTATGGACGCATTAAATAATCGACTGTATATCGCCAACACACCACCAACGGTGTCCAAGGCTGATGCCGTAACTCCACCGTGCAATATTTTTTGCATCGGGTTGCCCATTAATTTGTCGTCCCACGCAAAACGAATTTCAGCTTTATCGGCTTCACAAACCGTAATTTTTAATCCCAAATTTTGGTTAAAGTTCAAACCGTTAAATACGTTTGTTAACCATTGCTGAATTTGTTCATTCGATATCATAATTTTACCTGCCCAGATTTGAGATGGAGATGGTACAATGCGCTCCAAGTTGTGTCACACCATAAATAAGAATCTTTTTGTCTGAATTAACAAACACCCCACAAAGCGTACTTAAACAAGTGTTTGGTTATCCCGAATTTCGTGATGGTCAACAAGCCGTTATTGATGCCAGTTTGAATGGCCAAGACGTAATGGTTTTAATGCCCACAGGTGGCGGCAAAAGCCTTTGTTATCAAATCCCTGCGTTACTTTTAGATAAAGTGACCATCGTTGTAACGCCGTTGTTGTCGTTAATGAAAGACCAGGTAGATCAGCTATTAGAATCCGGTGTGGCCGCGGCATTTTTAAATAGCCAGCAATCAAGAGAGCAACAGTCAGAGGTCTTAAACCAACTTCAACACAACGAAATTAAAATTCTTTATGTTTCTCCTGAACGACTTCTACAATACACCTTTTTAGAACATATAAAACATTGTGGTGTTGGCTTGTTTGCCATTGATGAAGCACATTGTTTGTCTCATTGGGGACATGATTTTAGACAAGACTATTTACGCCTAAATAACATTAAATTGCATTTTCCAAATGTGCCTATCATGGCGTTAACGGCAACGGCCGATCGAGCGACTCGTCATGACATTGCGGGGCAGTTGCAATTACAATCTCCATTTATACATATTGGTAGTTTTGACCGCCCTAACCTTCGTTTTACCATAGAAGAAAAATTCAAACCGTTAAGTCAGTTAATGACGTTCTTAAAAACGCAAACCGACAATAGTGGAATTATCTATTGCTCCAGTCGAGCTCGAGTTGACGACATCGCTGAGAAATTAATTGCTAAAGGTTATAGAGCTGCTGCGTATCATGCAGGCTTAGATAACTCTGTGCGCAATCATGTTCAAGAACAATTCCAACGAGATCATATTCAGATAGTTGTTGCTACCGTCGCATTTGGTATGGGCATTAACAAACCTAACATTCGCTTTGTGGTGCATTATGATTTACCAAAAACAATAGAAAGTTATTACCAAGAAACCGGTCGAGCTGGACGAGACGGCTTACCGGCAGAGTGTTTACTGTTTTTTGATTCTGGTGATGCACCTAGAATTAAACGAATGATTGCCAACAACCCAAATGAAGAACGTGTTGAAGTAGAAACTCAGCGTTTTAATGCCATGGTTGCTTTGGCCGACGCACAAACGTGCCGTCGACAAGTACTTCTTAATTACTTTAACGAATTTAGTGCAGATGCCTGTGGAAACTGTGACATTTGCCTCGATCCACCTAAATCTTTTGATGCAACTATTGCGGCGCAACAAGCCTTG
>CAWUUQ010000048.1:0-6429 GCA_963925625.1 uncultured Psychrosphaera sp. | reverse complement strand
CAAAGCCAACAACTTTGGATAGCTATTGGTAATAAAGATTATGACTTTGATCATAAGTCTAAAATTGTCCAAGAGTTAGAAAACTTAGAGTTGCGCCCTTTAATTGCTTGGTACTCCTCTCAATTCGCACCAAATTTAAGCAAAGGTATTCAAGTGAGCAGCGTTTAAGCGATTTAAGGTTATTTTTTTTGACACATCGCAAACCATTAGTTATCTTGGTCGGGCATTTTAATCGCTGTATCTAAGATTTTCTGTGTGCCAATATAATAATAATAATAAAACAAAATTACTGATTGCATTATTAAGTCCTTTCATTGTTTTTAACCAAACAATGGCCGCACAGACAATGCCTTCACAACCAATTCAAACTACTAGCGAGGTTGCTCTTGCTGGTAACAGCATTTTAATATCTCTCCTTTTTGTACTTATTATAATCCTTGCTTCATTTGGCTTGTACGGCGTAATCAAATTTAAACGTTATAAAAACGCAATGACGCATAGCGATCAACGACTTAGCTTTTCGTTATGGGCAAGTGGAGATGAACTTTGGGATTGGCATATAAATGAAGGCCAATTATTTAGAACAAACAGTCTTGGCACTTATCCTCTTGCTAAAGTAAACCCTAATTTATTCCCTCCTAATAAAACGCACGTTCATCCAAATGACATTGAAAGAGTAAAGCTTAAACTAGCTAGCCATATTAATGGCGATACAGATGCCTTCGAATGTGTATATCGATTAAACATTAATAATGAATGGCGCTGGGTTTTAGATAAAGGCCGAATTGTTATTCGCAATGAAAACGGTCAACCCTTACGTATGACTGGTATTTTTAAAGATATTCAGCAGCTTAAAAAGGCAGAGTCAGAATTAGAGATCTTTGCAAAGAGTATTGAAAATATTTCAGAAGGTGTAATCATCTTCGACCCTCAATTAAATGTTGTACATATTAATCCTGGTTATACAAAAATAACGGGATATTATTCCAAAGATCTCGTTGGTGACCGTATTCAGTTTACCAGCATGAGCTCCTCGTTCATCAATGACATTCGTTCAGAAGTTGACCAAAATGGAATATGGCGAGGTGATATCACTGGACAGCATAAAGGCGGGGATATGTTCCTGGCTTATGTGACTGCAAACTGTATCAGAGACGAAGCTGGCAACATTACCAATTATGTTGCTATTATTTCCGATACAACGCGCCGTAAGAATGTAGAAGCAAAACTATTAAAGCTTGCTAGCACCGACTCCTTGACGGATCTTCCAAATAGAAACGTGTTCTTCTCTAAACTCCAAGAGTGTGTTGATAAAAAATCAGAAACAGCAGTATTAGTCTTTGATCTAGATGACTTTAAGAAAATAAATGACTCTTTAGGTCACCAGTTAGGCGACACACTATTAATTGAAATTGCCAAACGTATTCGACCATTAACCAATAACAACAACACCCTATTCAGGCTTGGCGGTGATGAATTTGCCCTAGTGATGGAAAAAACCAATGATATTCAAGCCGTTACAAATGCAGCAAAACGAGTGTTATTGGAACTGTCTACGCCATTTAAGATTGCAAAACATGAGTTTGTCGTAGCGGGTAGTATAGGCATCGTTCTGTATCCAGACGACGGCAAGCAGCCGGAAACATTATTAAGAAATGCAGATACGGCGATGTATCATGCGAAAGAAGTCGGTAACCGTTATTTATTCTTTAGTGAAGACATGAATAAAAAGGCCGTTAAGCGTCTGCAAGTTGAAAATTTAATTCGTTTAGGCCTGAAAGAAGACTTCTTCCACGTCTATTACCAACCCAAAATGAGCTTAGTCGATGGTAAGTTAGTTGGGATGGAAGCGCTAGTTCGTTTTATAACGCCGCAAAAAGGCCTTGTAAGTCCTGTTACCTTCATTCCAATTGCAGAAGAAACCGGTCAGATAGTAGAGATTGGCGATCTTGTATTACGCAAAGCCTGTATGGACATGAAAAAATGGATAGACGAAGGTTTATTAACGGGCCGTGTTGCTGTTAACCTTTCAGCCAGGCAGTTTAATTTACCTAATCTAATGCAACGCATTGATCGAATACTCTTTGAAACTCAATTAAACCCATTAAACTTAGAGTTAGAGATTACTGAAGGTACAGTAATGAATAACCCAAAACATGCTATTGATACTATGCATCAAATTCGCGATCGAGGTATTCATTTGGCAATAGATGACTTTGGTACCGGTTATTCAAGCTTATCTTATTTAAGAAAATTCCCTTTAAATACGCTTAAAATAGACAAAGCATTTGTTGATGACGCTGAGTCTGAGATTGGTAAGGCGATGATTGATACGATTGTAACGATCGCACGAAATTTAGGTCTGTCTACCGTCGCTGAAGGTGTAGAAACAGAGTTGCAACAAAACTTTATGTTATCAATGGAGTGCGACGTATTGCAGGGTTATTTATACTCTAAACCTTTGAACAGGATTGAATTTATACAATTTGCGCAAAGAGAAAAGCTAAAGTTTAGTGAACCTGACTTAATTGAATCTGCTTAAAAAGAGTGAATCTAAAGCCCGTCGCTTGTAATACTAGCTTTAAGCATTAAGAAAAACGATGTTCATTCCCTGTTGCTTTCTTAACGTCATTTGTTTTTTTACA
Organism: uncultured Psychrosphaera sp.; assembly: GCA_963925625.1. Taxonomy (GTDB): domain Bacteria; phylum Pseudomonadota; class Gammaproteobacteria; order Enterobacterales; family Alteromonadaceae; genus Psychrosphaera. The sequence goes on along the minus strand of CAWUUQ010000048.1, from coordinate 3,784 downwards.
TTGAGCATTGGCCAAACTAACGGCCCCAAAACCAAACCAGAAAAAAACCAACGCTTTTTCCCAAGCCCATTTTTCATCGCTTCGACAGTCATAATACATGCTGAAACTAAAACCAATATAAAAACTGCAATGTACAACATTTTCTCACCTCTTAAATTAAGGGCGCGAATATTACACAAAAAGCGACTGTTTTTCGAGCTTTATTTGGCTTTAATTTTAAATTAGCTTTTCTACTATTCAAAAATTACTGGTTTATTCGTTCTCGTGTATTGCCTTTTTTCCGCGGGTGTCCACTCGCCATTTTTCAGATAAGAGGTTGAAACCGTCATTTTGTCTCCCCCTAATTCCGACGTTGATTTAACCTGTGTAATACCACTGCTTGTTTTGCTTTCACCCGTTACATTTTCATAGGCGACAAAGGTGTTAGGGCCTGTAAACTCCATCCAGCCTGTTGTAAAAAAATTCGCAGTAGTAAAATAATAAAACTCTAGACGAGATGCTTTAGCATTCCATAACACGTAGGACTCGCCACCATATGCGCCATTATTAACAGAATGAGTTGTTCGTAGAGCCTTACCATTTAAGACTTTTTCAAATAAAGTAACGTCCTTTACTGGTGGTTCTCCAGCTCGAACAGAAAATTCTGCCGACCAACCGCCTAGGTAATTTTCAAATTTTTGAAGTTCGTTATCAAACGGCGCACTGCCCTTTCTAATAACTACGGTTTTTTCATTTTCCATCACGTCAGCCATAGCTAATTGACTTAAAAAAGAAAACATTACTATTGGGCTTAAATAAAGTGCCCACTTTAGTTTTTTTAATTTCATTTAATGATCCTCAACGCCAAATAGTTCTTGCTTAAACCCGTCAATTTGGACATTATCTAATCTACTGGCGACAACAGGGATGCAGTAGTTGCTTCCAGTCACCAATTGAAGTTGATTTTAATATGCAACATTATAATAGTTTTACTCGTTATAGAAATTTTTGTTACCTAACTCCCTCAAGTATATTTAAGAAATTAAATACTATTTTTATCTTCACTTTGTTTTTACTTACTTTGTCTGCCAATGCTTGGTCAGCTGAAAGTAACTTATTCCACTACCCAGACTCTTTAAGTGCTCCATTAAAAAAAGTGACAATTGATGTTGTTGTTGGTTTAACCAAACCACCTTATGTCATACAAGAACAAGATTCAGGCTTTGAGCTAGACTTAATCAGGGCTACTTTAGCGACAATAGAGTTACAGCCAAGGTTTATCTATGTCCCTTTAGGTCGCAGCCTGAAGTTACTTGACCAAGGCATGGGAGATGCTTTGATGACGATTAACGAACATATAGTTCCTAATAATACAATTCGAACTATGCCATATATAACTTATCAGAATGTAGCGATTAGTTTGTCCGAGGCTCAAATAACCCTAGATAACATTTCACATATATCGCAAAGAAAAGTAGCGGCCTTCCAGCATGCTCATAAATACCTAGGAAAAGACTACGCTAGAGTTATCAAGAAAAATCCCGATTACATAGAGTTACCGAATCAATTCCAACAGGTAAAGTTGTTACTCGAGAAGCGTGTTGATGTTGTTATTATGGATATCAATATATTTCATCATATCTTTAAACAAGTGTCTGAAAATTTTGGTTCACCGCCAGAGATTACCATTCATCACATTTTTCCCATGAGCCCATATAGTTTGGCATTTAAAGACCCTTCTTTAGTGCCAATATTTAATGATGCCTTTGTTAGTTTCAAAGAGAGTAATGAGTACCAATTTTTGCTAGATAAATATCAAATCCAATTATAAACAAGAAAGATAAGTAGAATTAAAAGCAAAAAAGTCGCAGAAGCGACTTTTTATGTTTTGAGCATTTTGATATTTCGAGTGCAATATTAAAAGAAACTTTGTTGATGAACTCTTATAAATAAAGGTGTACCAATCTTACTAAAATCAACTTTATATTCTTTACCATTTAAGCATTGAATGAATAACAACGTTTTAGGCTCACCAAACACCTCTGGGCTTGATATATGTACAACTTCTACATAGGCGTCTTTAGCTTCTCTTCTATTACGTGGAACCGCATCTGTATGTTCTACAACTCCATTTTGAGTAACTTTTACTACTGGATGTTCAATATCATTCACTAACAATAGATCTAATTTTCTAATCTTATGTATGATCGTATTTCTGCCGCTACGTATATATGGAGTATCTGTCATAATGGTGTTCTACCAAAAATTTTAATTAACTTTAATCTGATTTAACCTTAGCCTTTTGAGCTAAATTGATCAAGAGATTGGTCAAATTCAGACGTGTTTTGCCTACTTTTTAACCCACCAAACACTAAAAGGGTTTAAAGATAAAATATATCGCTAAACATATGATCGCCCAAGCTATGATTGGACGTAGTTTATTGCAATATGGACAATTTGTTTTAAAGTTCATTCGATGATTACTAATTATCTCTAATTTTGATCAATTATGCTGATCTTTAAAATATTGATGATGATACTGTAGATTAAATTTTAACTAAAAGGCAACTTATCTTAATGGAAAATAATGAATTAGCAACATTAGGTGGCGGTTGTTTCTGGTGCTTAGAAGCGGCGTTTAATAAAGTGAAAGGGGTAAGTTCAGCATTGTCTGGCTTTGCAGGTGGACATATAATAAACCCTACCTATCATCAAATAATTTCTGGTCAAACCGGACACGCTGAAGTGGTACAGGTAACTTACGACCCAAATATAATTTCTTATGAATTAATTCTCGATATATTTTTTCAACTTCACGATCCAACACAACTAAACCGACAAGGTAATGATGTTGGTACCCAGTATCGATCTATAATCTTAAGCCACTCAGATAACCAAAGGCATCTTGCTGCAAATAAAATTAATAATCTGGATGTATTGGGCATTTGGGAGCAAAACATTGTCACGGAAATTAAAGACTTTGATGCCTTTTATATTGCTGATGACTATCATCAAGGTTACGCGGAGAATAATCCAAATCAACCCTATTGTGCATTATTGATTAGCCCCAAACTGGATAAATTTAAAGCTCAGTTCAAAGATTGGCTTAAATAGGTTAGGCACTCACTAAAACAAGAATGTTTGTTGAAAAATTGATGAAGTATGATGAAAGTTTATTCCTAAACTGAACGTTTAGTTGGAGGGCATGAGCCAACGCTGGAAGTAGCCACGTCGACGGGAGTCATGCCCTCCTGGGACTTACGCCCCAAGCCAAATATAGAACAAACAGGGCTTTGAAATCCTTGGAAATATCTAGTAATTTTATTGATAATCGTATTTTATTTTTTTCGATGAAATTAGCATCAAAACCAACGTGGACTAAAGCAATCAAACCATTGTAATTAATAAGAAAGTTCTAAATGGGATATTATTTACAGATATTTATAATAATTTTGATTATTATAAATATGTAAGCACTTTTATATAAATGACCACCGGTCATTGATGAATTTGTCTAATTTACTTTCATATAAATCGACGTTCACATGTACTTTTGTTACACTTTTCGTACTTTGTAACAAGCCATAGAAAAACATGATATTTAGTAAAAATGCCTACCGATTCGCATTCATATTGGCCTTCATTTTAGCCACATATTCATTTTTTGTACCTGTTGAAATTGAAGGCGAAACTATCCCACATTTGGATAAACTGGGTCACTTCTTAATTTTTGCGATTTTGAGTCTATTGTTAGCCCTTTGTTTTTCATCTCGTTTTATTTTTGTTCTCGGATTTGCTGCAATTT
>CAWUUQ010000047.1:0-13723 GCA_963925625.1 uncultured Psychrosphaera sp. | reverse complement strand
AACGTTCGGTATTTAATTTACTAATGTTGTCGGCAGCCTTCGCGATTCCTCGTTCTGCAGTTTGATACCCTGCTAAACAGATTGAACTGCTGATGGAATTGATTTTAAATCCATGTTGCCGCCTATTAAATTATCGAAAATTCGATATAGCTTTACCCATGTATAATTATCAACCAAATATCCTGAATTAGAAAGTCTTAATTCTTATAAAACGAGTGTTTTTTATACTTTTTTTAACCATTCAATAAATGCTTGTTTTTCTGAAATAAAAGGCGCGTGAGATACTTTTTCTATAACATTTATCTCACTATCTGGAAGCAACTCTTTCAATTGATCGAGCATTTTTATTGGAACCAAAGAGTCTAATTTGCCAAAGATACCCTTAACCGGCACAGATAAATCTTTGATTTGGTCCCGTAAATCCACATCTCTTAACATGTCTAGCCCTGACTTTAATGCGTCTGGCCGCGGCGAATTTACGGAAAATATCCACTCTTTAATTTGTTTCATGTCTTGCCTTGCGCTTTCACTGCCCATGGCTTGAATTTTTAAGAATCGATCCACGGTTTTGTCATGACTTACCGTAAGTTGTTGCGCAAACATATTTAAAACTTCTGGTTTAATACCTGGCCAATCTGCACCTTCAATAAAACGCGGCGACGTTGCAACTAGGCCCAATGAACAAACTTTGTTTGGGTGTAATAAGGCAAGCTGTTGAGCGACTAAGCCACCTAACGACCAACCAACAATAGATACGTTGTCAGATACGTTTGTTTCAAGCCAATTGGAAAACCAATCAACCAAGTTTTCAAAGTTATAAGGCTGCAGAACCGCTTCGTTCTCGCCATAACCCGGCATGTCTAGCGGAATTAATCTAGACCTCAGTGAAAGCGGCGCGGCTTCTATGATCCCGTTCCAAATTTGTTTATTCATACCCCAACCGTGGATCAGGATTATTGGCGCATTATCAACCTGTGTCATATACCTTTAATTCACTTTCATAATATGGAAAATCAGATGCAGTTTACCGCGCTTAAACAATGGATACAAAGTCAGTCGCCGTGCTGTTTGTGTGGTAATAAAATTCATCGTATTAGTAAACTCAATCCGCCGCTGTTATGCACCTTGTGTCATCGAGAATTACCACGTTTAGCTTATGGAACCGATGTTTTAAACTCTGCAGCTGCTGAGCAACTAAAATGTGAATTTTATGATGGTTTAGCCATCGTCGGGTTATATGATTGGCCTTATAACTTATGGTTGCCCGGACTAAAATTTCAACGGCATTTATATGTTGCGCCGTTATTGGGTTTTTATATGGCTCGTCAAATTGAACAACAAGAGTGGCTAAACATTGATTTACTATGTGCTTTGCCCTTGCATTCAGATCGTTGGTTAATGAGAGGGTACAATCAGGCGTTGTTATTAACTGAAGCCATTCAAAGAGAGCTTTCGATTCCCATTTTTTCAGGTCTAGTTCGAATAAAATCAACCCTGCCACAATCTAAATTAAATAGACTTGAGCGGTTAAACAATACCAACAATGCCTTTGTAGGTGTAACACCAATTGATAATAAAAATGTGTTGCTAGTTGATGATGTGATTACAACAGGATCGAGTGTAAATGATGCGTGTAGAGCATTAAAAAATGCTGGCGCCAACAAGGTGTATGTGACTTGCGGCGCCTTTAGAATTTTACATTAATCGTTCACTAAATTAGCGTACTAACTGCCCATTAGTTGCTAACGGCTGCCCCTAAGAACAAGCTATTAATGAACAAACGACTTGAACCATACGTAATGGCTCTAAAGTTTGGATTATCCGTCATGCCTATCACAGCTCCACGTCCATACTGTTGCGCAATAAGACCATTTGCTTGAGCAATTTTTTCAACGTTTTTAGCGTCAGCATAACCCGCTAACAATGGTGATTTGCTATAGGCTGCTACAGTACTAAATGGCAGTTTGCTTTCTAACAACAAGTCAGTACGGTTTTTAAATAACGCAATCTTATTGTCAGACAAACCAAAAGTTAACGGGTGTGTCATGTCTAATTCAGCATTAAAAAATGCACCCGCAACACGTTGTTTTCCACCTAAGGCTTCTTTGTCGCCAAAACTTAAGTTTTTATTATCAAAACGTTTATACATGTCACTTTGTGAAATTGTCTCTGCTTTAAGAAGTTCTTCACTGGCAAGCCACATTGCAGCGCGCTTTTGGCCCCAAATAATGCCACCTTGTTTAGCGAAGCTTTTAAGATTTTTGCTTAATGCTTCGTCTTTTTTCGAGTAACTGCCATCGGTTAAAACGATGTGAGTATATTCATCAAAGTCGACGTATTTTAAACGGTCTTTATCAACAATCGTTGGAGAGAAGCCAACGTGTTTATCTAACAGGTACCAAGTTTCGCCTACTTCATATAAGTTGCTTCCGCTACCACCCACCATAAGCACCTTTGGCATGGTTAATGGCATCATCGCTCGGCTTCCTAAGTCGATACCTTTTGCAGATAGTCCACTTTTTATCGCCGATGTTTCTACTGGGTATTGTTGCAATGCTTGGTTCAGTGTTAATTGCCAGTCATTACCGTTTTGTAATCCAGCGTTCACTAGTACCGTTCCCGCTGCAAAGTGTTTCTCTCCGTTTTCTGTACTGGCCGTAAATGGTTTAAGTGCAGTACGTAATACTAAGCCGTCATTCAGCATTTTATATACTAATGCTGGCGCGTTGTAGTCATGCCAGTCGATGGCGATGCTATAAACTGAAGTTGCATTAACGAATGAAGACTTAACTTGCTTGTTGTCCTGTCTGACGTTTTGACTTCCCCAAGCCTGATTAGCTACTTTTAATTTTCTAGATGACTTAACTTTTTCAAAGTTGATATCAAAGGCGTAACCTAAATTCCAGCTAGATACATCGTAGAAAGTGTTGTCATTAAACGAAGTTTGAGTAGAAAACACAGATTGAATTAAACGCGTTTGAGGTTGATCTAAAGGAATATAAACCGAAGCACCTTTTTTATAGGTTTTATCCGCTTTAAAGTCTTGTTCTAGTGCATAGGCTTTTATTTGGTGCGCGGCCAATAAATGTAGCAAGGCATTAAATCGAGTTTGGTCTTTTTCTTCTGACAATATATAACCATCAAATTTAGCCTCTTTGGCTAACTTCTTAACGTTGCTTTTAAATTCGTTTTGAAACGCTTTTAAATCATTCGCGCTTGCCCAGCTACCTTCTAACGTCGACATTGTTGAGATGACTTGATGTTTTATCGTTGTTGGAAAGTCTAGAACACCGTTTATTGAGTCTTGTAGATGACCACGGCTAGAGGCTTGTTCAAATAATATACCTATACTGCCGTGCAAGTCTGGATAGGTAGAGCCTTTACCGGCATAAAAATCATCAAAGGCTTCTTCGGTAAAATACAGTTTGTTTTCGGCATCAAAGGCCTTAGCGTGATAAGTCGCCAACTGTTTGGTTAACGTCACATTTTTGTTTGGTGTTAATGGGTTTTTACGTGATGCAATACCTGGCTGAAAGAAAAACGTACTGTCGGTGCCCATCTCGTGATGATCCGTTAATACATGAGGTCGCCATTGTTGATATTCACGAATTCGTGCTTGTGATTCAGGGTGTTGTAACAATAACCAATCACGATTTAAGTCAAACCAGTATTGATTGACTCGACCGCGAATCCAGTCTTGATTGTGTTCACGATTGTTTGAATCTGAATTTAGGTTTTTACCTTTATGCTGGTTTGCCCACAATGCAAAACGGCTCAAACCATCAGGATTTAGGCTTGGGTCAATAATAATGACCATGTCTTGCAAATATTTTTTGACGGTTTCGCTGTTTGACGCCGCTAAGTAATACGCCACTAATAACGACGCGTTGCTGCCCGACGACTCATCACCATGAACACTGTAGTTTAGGTTAACAATAAGCGGTGCTTCATTGTTTGTAGAGCGATTATTCTGTTCAAAAAATGCGGCTCGTTGTTGTTTGATGTTATCTAATTGTGACTGACGTTCTGGACTTGAAATAATAACGTGAAGTAGTTCTCTATTTTGATGCGAACGACCAATCGTTTTAACCGTTACTCGTTCACTTGCAGTACCTAAGGCTTTAAAGTAATTAACTAGCTGGTCGTGACGAACATGCCATTCACCAACTTGCGCGCCCAAAACAGACTCTGGCGTAGGAATTGACGCGTTATAGTTTTCATTCGGTAAGAAAAAAGTAATGTCTTTTTTCAGGCGGTCTTTTTTCAGGGAAAGTAATGACTCGTTGGTCGTTGAGGCTGATGCTGATGCTGATGCTGATGCTACAGATGTTGCGACAAACAATGTTAACGTCGCCAACGACAAAATAGCCGCTCCACGTTTTACAGACTTCGCAAAATGGCTTGTTTTTAGGCGCGCCATACTAAGTTTTCCAGTTTTTATGATCACTGTTTTTCTAACCTTTTTCTTATTATTTTGAACTTCATAACGCTAAACATAACAATTAAGTATATGAAACAACAAGCATGTCTAAAAATTACACGACCAATCTATGTAAATTAGGGTTTATTTGCACCATACTTACCTATCTAAGATAGTCGCCTTAACTTGCAGTCCTTAGGCGATAAACGTATCATATCGCAACCAAACAGCGTGTAACCAAACTGGTCCGCACGCCGTAAATCAAAGTAGATTAGTCAAATATATTATGATAAAAATTTCAGAATCCGCACAACAGCACTTTGTTAAGCTGTTAGATACACAAGCCCCTGATACACGAATCCGTGTTTTTGTTGTTAATGCTGGCACCAACACTGCTGAATGTGGTGTTTCGTATTGTCCTGTGGACTCTTTAGAGCCTGAAGACAAGATTATTGCTTATGAAGGGTTTGAAGCGGCCGTTGACGAAGAAAGCGCGCCTTATTTAGAAGATGCCGAAATTGATTTTGTAACTGATCAAATGGGTTCTCAATTAACGCTTAAAGCGCCGAACGCTAAAGCGCGTAAAGTTTCTGACGATGCACCGTTAAAAGCACGTCTTGAATATTTCATCGAAGCAGAAGTTAACCCTGGATTAGCAAGCCATGGCGGCCATGTAAATTTAGTAGAATTAACGAAGGATGGCGTTGCTATTCTTCAATTCGGTGGTGGTTGTAACGGTTGTTCAATGGTTGATGTAACGCTAAAAGATGGCATTGAAAAACAAATGTTGCAACAGTTTGAAGGTGAAGTAACTGGTGTTAAAGACATGACAGAACACCAAGCTGGCGAACATTCTTACTACTAAAATGAACAAGCCAGATAAACTGCAGCGAACGTTAGTGCGATTAGGTCAAGATCCGTCACAAAGCGTTCGCTTTTTTATTATTGGCTTAGTAACATTTGTTATAGGTGTTGCGGGGCTCTATTTAGGTGCGAGCACTTGGATGTGGTGGCAAATTCCCGCGATTATCATCATGATTATTGGCACCGGCTTTGCTCTAAAAGGCTACATTGGAATTGTCGCTAATCGACTCGCTTTTTTCCGCCATCAGGCCAAGCTCAATAAAGAAAAATACAAACACTTGTAACCTCCTTTCTAAAAATCAAAACAAGTGTCTTTTCATCATCAAGCCTTGAGCTAGTCCCCTCATTAGCATAAAGCTGCTGAAGGCGATCCATAAGCCATGGTTTCCTAAGTCTTGAAATATAAACACACATAACAAAAACATTAGTGCCGCAATAAACATGCTATTACGCATTTTTTTATCCCAACCTAAACCTACAAAAATGCCGTCGAATAAAAAGCTAAGCACGCTTGTCAGCGGCATAATGAATATCCATACGTAGTATTCTTGAATTCCCGAAACAAGCGCCTCTATATTAGTTAATAACGCAACAATGGCATCAACAAATAAAATGTAAAACACTGTATAGGCTAATGAAAAAGCAAGACCTATTACTAAGCCTCGTTTAATATATCCGGCGAGTCTCCGCTTCTTATTCTGACCAAAGGTATTGCCCACCAGCGATTCAAGCGCAAAGGCGACACCGTCTAATGAAAACGAGATAAACAAAAAGAACTGCATCATAATGGAATTGATGGCGACCGCCTGTGTTCCAAATTGAGTGGCATATATCGTCATAAAAGACAGACACAATTGCAGTAGCGCACTTCGCAAGAATAAATTTCCATTCATTTTTAGCAATACTGACCAGCCTGATAACACTTCAGCAAGCTTGACCTTCACGGTTTTTAATTGCGGCCAGATTAGACTAAACAACATGGTAAATTGCACAAGTTCAGCCAATACAGAAGCCATCGCGACGCCAGCAACGCCCCAACCCAACACTGGAACAAATAATAAATCAGCTAATAGGTTTACTAGGTTACAAACTAATAATGCTTTAAGTACCCATTTGGTTTTGCCGGAACCAATCAAAAAACCCGTTAACGCCATATTAGAAAGTACTAAAGGCGCTGCCCATATGCGAATATCAAAATATGTTTTTGCCGCATCATAGGTTTGTTGCATCGACACGTCATCGCTTGATAACGTTTGAATTAATTGGAATAGTGGTGCTTGAAAAACAATAATGATCATTGCCAGTAGAAAACCAAGCAGCAAGGCTTGCCACAAATGGAAGGCAGCTTTATGCGTATTTTGAGCACCCATTGCCTGTGCGACAAGACCGGTTGTCGACATTCTTAAAAAGCCTAATAACCAAAACACTACCGATATATAAAGGCTTGCTAACGCTGTACCTGCTAAAAAATGACTGCTTGATAAGTGACCAATAACCGCAGTATCAACAAATCCAAGCAAAGGAATGCTAATATTTGCTAGAATCATAGGCCAAGCCAACTGCCATATTTTTTGATCTATGCGCACACCGGGCAAACTGAAAGATGGAAAAAGACTGAACATATGAAAAACTTATTACTTAAAATTATTGGGTTAGCATTTTTGCTGACGAGTATTACCGCTCTATTATCTAGTTATTCGACACAAGCAGCAACTATTGTACTGTACCATCATGTTAGTGAAACAACGCCAAAATCAACCTCTGTTTCACCTAAACAGTTTGCTGAACACCTGCAAATGATTGATGAATTAGGCTTAAAGGTTGTGCCACTTACGACTATCGTAAACGCGATAAAAACAAATGCAACTGTGGATCATAAGTGGATTGCTATTACTTTTGACGATGGTTTTAGAAATGTTTATGACAATGCTTTACCTATGTTGAAGAAACGAAAATGGCCTTTCACGGTATTTGTAAATCCACACATGGTAAAACCTAGCAAGTTATATATGGATTGGGCGCAAATAAACGAATTAACAAAACATGGTGCCGATATTATGAATCACACCTTGGCGCATGAAAATCTGATTCAGGACGGTTTGTCACTTGATGACATTGAGAGTAATATTTTATTAGCGGAACAGATGATTTTTGAACAAGTTGGCCAACGTCATAAAATGGTCGCCTACCCGTTTGGCGAATACAACGACGCCGTTAAGGCAATTTTAGGTAAAAATGACTTTGTTGGTTTTGCACAGCATTCTGGAGCAATTGGTGCTGGAAGTGATTTGTTAGCACTTACTCGCTTTCCAGCAAACGGTATATATGCCAATCCGAAAACATTAAAAAACAAACTAAAGAGTTTACCTTTCCACTTTAAGTCTCAAACTCCAACAGAAACCTTATTAAGAAACTTGCCTGAAGATCAACAAAAGGCTCCATTGTGGACAGTTGAATTGGCAGACAAAGACTTTTATCAAAGTCAATTAGCGTGTTTTATCACTGGCCAAAGCGGCCCCGTAAAACCAACGTGGTTGTCTGAAACTAAGTTTGAAATACGTGCACCTGAAGCCTTACAAACAGGGCGTGTAAAATATAACTGCACGGCCCCTTCCATAAAAAATTCAGGTCATTTTTATTGGACCAGTAAGTTATGGATAAATTTGCCAGATGATATGGCAGACCAGCCATTAACTGAATCCGCAAAAAATACGGATTAGCAATTCTCGATACTGAACCCTCAATCAGCGGCATACCAATGTGATTGAGTGATGGCATCTAGCGGGCGGCAATTTCCATTAAGCGGCCTGCTATTTTATTTAATCCTAACTCTTCCATGCTGGCACCAAGTTCTTTAGCGGCTCGAGGCATGCCATAAACAACACAACTCACCTCATCCTGTGTAATGGTAAGCGCGCCAGACTCTTTTAACTTAAGCAACCCTTTGGCGCCATCTGCTCCCATACCTGTTAATAATACAGCAGTACTATATTTACCCATCATTGCAGCCACAGAGTTAAACAATACGTCTACTGCAGGCTTATGCCTATTGACTGGATCGGTATCGTCGAGCCGGCATAATAATTTGCTACCTCTTTTAAGCACCGTTAAATGTTTATCTCCCGGCGCAATATATACATTTCCGGGTTCAATTAACTGGCCGTCTTGGGCTTCATGTACAGCCATAGCTGCAACCTTATTTAAACGGTCTGCATAAGTTTTACTAAAAACAGGAGGAATATGTTGAGTAACCACGATAGGAGAAAAGTTAGCGGGAAGGTTAACAATAACTTCTTTAATGGCTTCCGTGCCGCCCGTTGATGCTCCGATGGCAATTAAATGATTCTTTTTAAATTCTTGTTTTTTAGTCTCTGACCTTCCGTTCGATAATTTTGCATTGACCGATGTGTCATTTTTACGAGCACGAAGTAACTGGGAAATTTTAACTTTTGACGCGACTCTAATTTTTTCTAATAATTGATCTTGGTATCTACTTAATGCATTTGCTACATCTGTTTTAGGCTTTTCAAGAAAATCGACTGCGCCAATTTCCAACGCCTCAAGTGTTATAGGTGCGCCTTCTGCTGTTAGCGTGGAAACCATGACTACTGGCATAGGACGAAGTCGCATTAAGTTTTTCAAAAAAGTAATGCCGTCCATTTTAGGCATCTCTATATCTAACGTTAATACGTCTGGGTTTAACAGCTTTATTAAATCTCTGGCTTCATAGGGATCTTCAGCTTCGCCAACAACCATCATGTCATTAGTGTTATTAATGATTTCCGTTAATAACATTCGTATTAATTTTGAATCATCAATAATAAGTACTTTTATCATCTACAACCCCTTAAAAAAGTTCAATATCCGTTTGTTCATTTTCTGGTTCAACGATAGCACTTTGATATTGAATTTCGCGTAGTTGAATCGTGTCATTGTGCATGCTTTGTAATCTCTTCACCAAAACCTTGCCTGTTGCTGGATAGAATATTATTTTTCTAGGCCACGGGCCGCCGATATCTGAACCCACTATGGGTAATGATTCATTGCTAATGTATTCCTTCGCAAATTCAATATTTTGCTCACCAATTAATGATGACATGTCTTGAATTATATTGCCGCCACCAAATATTTTAACTCTCATGGTTTCGCGCTTTCCACCGTACTTAATAATTTCATTTATTAAACACTCCATGGCCCAAACTCCATAACGGCAACAGTAACTGTCATGGTCTTCCCATTGGGACTTACTGTGATCAATGCCTCGAAGCGGCAACATAAAGTGATTCATTCCGCCAATTAAACGATTTTCGTCCCATATACAGGCCGATATACAAGAACCTAATACCGTCGAAATCGCTTCTGCCTCGCGGGTCACGTAATATTCACCGGGTAAAATTTTGGCCATTGTTATTTGACGTTCAGGGTCATAAAAACGCTTAATTTTTAAAAAACTGGGTAACGGCGCTTTTATTTGAGATGAATTCATGGCGTTAACTTCTGATAAACGTTGTGGCCTTTTGCTTTAAAAAATCGATTATCTCGGTCCATGGTTTCTGAATGACCTAAAATCAAATACCCACCAGGACATAACAACTGGGCAAAACGATTGAATAGTTTTATTTTGGTTTCACTGTCAAAGTAGATGATGACATTGCGACAAAAAATGACATCAAAGGGGCCTTGAATAGGCCATTTCTCTAGCAAATTAAGTTGTTTAAAACTGATCAACGTTTTTAATTCATCTTTAACTTTAAATAGATTGTTGGGTTTATCTACCAAAAAGTATTGTTTTAACTTTGCCGGTGACACTCCGGTAATTTGCGATTCGTTGTATATTCCATCTCTTGCCGTTGCGAGCACTTGGGTATCTAGATCTGTCGCTAGAATTTTTACATCCCAGTGCAGAGCAAATTCTTTATCTAGTGTCATCGCAATGGAATAGGGTTCCATTCCTAAGGAGCAACCTGCAGACCAAATCCTTACTCGCTTATCATTGTTATGGCGAGCCGATATTTCTGGGAGTACCTCTTTTTTAAGAAACTCAAAATGATGGTTCTCCCTAAAAAATGATGTGAGATTGGTTGTGATTGAATTTATAAACTCAACAAACTCAGAGTCCTCATTTAATAATAAGTAGTCAATATACTCCGCAAAAGTAGACAGTCGTAACACCCTGATACGACGTGAAATACGAGCATAAACCATATCTTTTTTATGGTCTGACAGCACAATTCCACAGGCGTTATAAACCCTTTGGCTAATATACTGGTAATCCTTATCCGTCATGAGAAATTCTTTTTTCACATTTGCTCCCAGCTTATTTGCACCACTTTGCCTGACCTTTAAAACTCTTGCCAATCATCATCAACTTTTGATTTATGCGAAGAGGTCGGTTCGTGATTTAGAGCGGGTCGGGCGCCATTATTTCCACGCTGGTTGTAAGTTGGCGCATGACTCGGTCTTCTTGACATGACTTCAGACGAACGAGACTCCTCATACTCTGATAACTTAAAGAAGCTTAATAACTCTCTCATTGAACGAGCTTGCTCAGACATTGACTCGCCGGCAGCTGATGCTTCCTCAACCAACGCAGCATTTTGTTGAGTCATTTCATCCATTTGTGCAACGGCTTTATTAACTTGTTCAATACCAGAGGTTTGCTCAATTGATGCGATACTTATGTCGCCAATGGTATCGTTAACTTTGCGTACAGAATCAACAATCTCTTGTAACATTTCACCCGACTGATTAACTAGGGCTGTACCATCTTCAACTTTTGTTACTGAGTCTCTGATAAGGTCTTTTATTTCTTTAGCGGCAGCGGCTGAACGCTGAGCTAAATTTCTAACTTCACCAGCAACCACTGCAAAACCTCGGCCTTGTTCACCAGCTCGCGCGGCTTCAACCGCCGCATTTAATGCCAATAAGTTTGTCTGGAAAGCGATTTCATCAATAACACCAATAATGTCGGCAATTTTTTTACTGGCAACATTAATTTCAGCCATGCTCTTAACCGCCTTACCAACAACACTGCCTCCAGATTCAGCTTTAGTCGCTGCTTCTTCCGCTAGTTTATTGGCTATTTGTGCATTGTCGGCATTTTGTCGAACCGTTGCGGTCATCTCTTCCATACTTGATGCTGTTTCTTCCAAGCTCGAAGCTTGTTCTTCGGTACGTTGACTTAAATCTGCATTACCTTGTGCAATCTCTTCAGCACCTGATGAAACGGTTCTAGCAGAGCGTTCTATTTGGCCAATAACTTCCGTAAGTTTATCAACGGTGCCGTTAGCGTCACTTTTGAGTTTATTAAAAATGCCTAAATATTCGGTCTCAATGCGCTTGGTTAAATTACCATGAGCTAATGCATCAAGTATCGTTACTGTGTCTCCAATAACCCCTTCTGCAATCCCGACCACTTGGTTTAGTCCAGCCGATAGTAATTTAAAGAATCCTTCTTTGTTATCTTCCATAATACGTATCGAGAGATCGCCACTCGTTGCAGCACTTATTACTGAGGCAATTTCTTTTTCAATTTTTGACTCTTCTGTTTTATCAACCCACTCGACAATAGTACCTAGTCGTTCACCTTCTTTATCAATCCAAGGGGATGCGTAAAGTTGGAATACAAGATCACCAACATTGATAGAGGTGCGATATGGCGTTGACATTTTTTGGATCATTGCTCTTTGGTGTGAGGCATTTTTATGGAAGTCGTCTACACATGTGCCTATTAATTTATCTGCTGAAAAGCCCGAAAATACGTTTTGAATCTCCGATTCACGATGTTTAAACATTTTCATAACTTCGTCATTCATGTAAATAATTTCTAAGTCATTATTTGCAATCATGACGTTAGCCTGACATAAGGTTAATGCCTGGGCTAAATCTGCGGATCGACGAGCTTCGTCTTCAAGTTTTTTCTGTGCCGTAACATCAACCGCATATTTCACGACTTTAAATGGTTTGCCGTTCATATCATAGATAGGGTTATAAGAGGCTTGTATCCAAACTTCGTTGCCTTTTTTACCTATGCGCATATACGTTCCGCTGTCGTATTCACCACGTTTTAGTTGTGCCCAAAATGCTCTGTACTCTGCCGATTCAGCAACGCCTTGCGGTGCAAACATACTATGATGCTGGCCTTTAACTTCTTCTAATTTGTAACCCATCGCGTTTAAGAAATTATCATTGGCGGTAATAATGGTTCCGTCGAGATTAAACTCTATTACGGCCTGAGATTTATTAATGGCACTTAGTTGCCCTTCATAATTCGCGTTTGCTAATTTTTGCTCGGTAATATCAGTCGCAAATTTAACGACTTTTAAGACCCTATTTGACTCATCAATGACTGGGTTATACGTCGCTTGGATCCAAACTTCTTTACCTGACTTAGTAATGCGCCGAAATTCGTCTGAGATAAACTCGCCTCTACCGAGCTTGTGCCAAAAATGACGATATTCCTCACTTACTGCAAGGTCTCTATCAACAAACATACTATGGTGCTTGCCTTGGATTTCATCTAAGTCATAGCCAAGAACACTTAAAAAATTTGTGTTTGCTGTTCTAATCGTGCCATCTGGCTCAAATTCAATTACCGCTAACGATTTATTCAACGCCGCTATAACTAAATCATTATCCGATGTAGCTGGTTTCGATAAATTACTTAACCATCCCATACTGTTCCACCTTCTTAAATATGTAGCACTTTCTCTAAGTCCAATAAAACGACCATTTTGTCGCCGACATTGATTAACCCTTCGATATAGCTTCTATTTTCAATTGCACCAATATCAGGCGCCTTTTTGGTTTGTTGCTTTTCTATGTTGTAAACATCGGAAACTGCGTCAACAACAACACCCATAACTTTTACTTTTTTATCAATTAAAACTTTTACGATGATGACAACCGTAAGGTCCGTGTAATCAACCTTTACAAAGTTAAACCTCAGTCTTAAATCAATAACTGGCACAACGGTGCCACGTAAATTTATAACGCCTTTCACAAAGTCTTCTGCATTTGGAATGCTTGTCATGCGCTCGCAACTACGAATTTCTTGAACCGACAAAATTTCAATTCCGTACTCTTCACCATCCATAAAAAACGTTAAATACTGAACTAAATCAGCATCATCATGGTTCTGATGAATGAGGTCTTGATGTATACCCGCGGCTACTTCTGTCATATCAAACGGCCTCTGAAAGCGGTTTATCAAAATTAAGACCTAATGTTCCGGCTTTTTTAAGTCCCGCTAGGCTTACCACGCCGGAAATATCTATAATGAGAGAAACATTGCCACTACCTAAAATAGTCGCACCGGAGATACCAGCGACTTTTTTATAGTTTTCTTCAAGGCTCTTAATGACAAACTGTTGCTGTGCATGTAGTTCATCCACTAACAATCCGACTTTTTCATTAAGAGCCTTGAAGAAAACTATAAAA
>CAWUUQ010000046.1:0-7069 GCA_963925625.1 uncultured Psychrosphaera sp. | reverse complement strand
CGCATCACGTCTTCTTTTGTAACGTTGGCATATCGAGCAATATCTTGGGCAATATAGTTAGGATTGTCAGTAAAGGTTTCATTTGCCGCTAATTGGCTCACTTTTCCTGCAACACTTTGAAGACCAAATATAAATGATGCTTCCATGTTTGCTTTTGCTTTAAGTAAGTCATCTTCTTGCACACCGCGTGTTTCAAACTCTATCAATGAGCTTCGGATCATAGACTCTAATTCAGCCAACGATTTTCCTGCACCTGGATTAGGCAATGCAAACATATTAAACGTACAAGCTAGTTCAGCACATGGATGACTTACTGCAGCTTGAACGGCGAACTGACTTTTCACTAAATTTTTATATAAAATTGAGGTTTTACCGCCACCTAATATTTCAGATAAAATATCTAACGGCGCTTCATCTTCATGACGAACACTTACAGTAGGAAATGACATGTATAACAGTGGTAAGTGAACATTATCTTCCATTGAAATATAACGGTCTTCCGACAATGTCACTGGCTGTTTCTCTGGTTTTGTTACTTTAGGACCACGAGGAATTGAACCAAAGTATTTTTTAACGAGATTAAGTGTTTGCTCTTCATCAAAGTCACCACCAATCGTTAATGTTGCATTATTAGGCCCGTACCATCTTAGGAAAAACGCCTTTAAATCATTAACATTTACGCGATTTAAGTCTTCCATAAAACCAATTACTGGCCATGAATATGGGTGACCTTCAGGATATAAAGCAGCAGAAACCATTTCATTTAAACGACCATAAGGACGATTATCAACACGCTGACCACGCTCATTTTTTACGGTTTCGCGTTGAACTTCAAACTTCTCTTGAGTCACAGCATCTAATAAATAACCCATGCGATCAGATTCAAGCCATAACATTTTTTCCAACTGATTCGCCGGAACCGTTTCAAAGTAGTTAGTGCGGTCTGAGTTAGTTGTACCGTTTAAAGTACCGCCCGCTTCCGTAATTACTTTAAAATGCTCTTCATCTGCAACATTTTCAGAACCTTGGAACATCATATGTTCAAAAAAGTGAGCAAAACCAGATTTGCCAATTTCTTCTCGGCCCGAACCAACATGGTATGTCACGTCTACGTGAACTAGTGGGTCAGAAGTATCTTTATGTAAAATAACGGTTAACCCATTATCTAACTGAAACTTTTTATATGGAATTACGGTTTTTCCTTTCTCGGCTTGCACTGCATCAATGACTGGCAGGCCTGCGACAGTAGAAGTCGTAACGTCCTTATTTGTTTCTGAATTGCACCCTGCTAGTACGGCAGCGGTTAACAATGGTAATGTCCACAGTTTCATTTTGCGTCCTCTTCTTTTGTTTTATTATTATCGATCTTGATACTGATACTGATACCGACGTTAGCCCAGTTTCTTTTCCCAAAACTCAGCTTTACCCATTGCTGGATCTAATTCATAACCTTTAAAACCATACTTTATGTACGAATTACGAGCAACTTCGTTACCTTGTAAAACTTCTAAGGTTAATTTGCATGCACCACGTTCTCTGGAAATCGTTTCTACTTTTTCCATCATCTTTTGGCTTAAGCCTAACCCACGGAATTCGCTTGAAACGGTGACATCGTGAATATTAACAACAGGCTTACAGGCGAATGTAGAGAATGCTTCAAAACAATTAATCAAGCCAGCGGGTTTGCCATCCACATAAGCCAAAACTGAAAAAGCATGGGGGATTTTTGCCAAAGACGCTGCCAAATTTTTACGACTGTATTCACATAACTCTTCGGCACCACCCATTGGGTCAAGCGCATAACCATTTAACAAATTAACTAAGTCGATTCCATCTTGTGATGAGTTGTAATCAGCTTGTTTTATTTCAATATTCATTGTTGCTCCTGAAATAAATACCGTTTAAATAAATGCAAAAGCATCCGCATATAAATGCGCTTTTAACGCACCTTTTTTGTTAATAAAGTCATCTCTTGCGATTCCGGCCATAGTAAACGGTCCAGCAAGATAAATATCATACGGTTCTAGGCTAATAAGTTCGTCCATTACAGCTTGATGAACATAACCTGTTTTTCCTATCCAACCATCGCCCGCATTTTCTACGACTGGAATATATTGATAATTAGTATGTGATTTTGCCCACTGATTTAAATATTCTGACGCATATAAAGCTTCACTATCTTTGGCACCCCAAAATAATAAAACCGTGTGATTTGGTTTGGTTTCAGCTAAGTAGTCGGCTATTGATTTAACATATGAAAAGCCCGTACCGCCTGCCATTAAAACAATTGGTCGTTCAGAGGCTGAGTTTAAATGTGCATGACCTAGCCCAACTTCCAAAGTAACAGTTTTATTAGCCGCTAAATGATCTAATGCACCACGAGGATAAGCATCATCCGGACCGGCTCCAATGTGGAGTTCAAGTAAGTCGGCATTTGGGCTAGAAGCTATTGAAAAGATGCGTTTATCTTCGTCCGATAAAACAATTTGAAGATACTGACCTGCTAAAAACGAGATCGGCTCAACCGGCTTAAGCTTTATTATATGTACGTAATCTGTGACTGCGTCAATTGACACTACGTCAGCTTTTATCTGATGTGCAGACATTTACTCTTGTTTCCTAATGTTACAGAGTTCTTAAACTATAGCCTGACTTAGCCAATAGGTTAAGACCTTAAAAAATAGTTATTTTGTTTTATTTGATTCGTTTAGAACAATGCCAAACTCGTCCCAACGTTCATCAACTTGTGCTTTTATTTCTGGCGTCATCTCAATTGGTTCGCCCCATTCACGATCCGTTTCGCCTGGCCATTTATTTGTTGCGTCCATGCCCATTTTTGAACCAAGTCCTGAAACAGGAGAAGCAAAGTCTAGATAATCAATTGGCGTATTTTCAATTAACACCGTATCACGAGCAGGATCCATTCTTGTGGTTATTGCCCACATAACATCGTTCCAATCTCGCGCGTTTACATCGTCATCACAAACAATAACAAACTTGGTATACATGAACTGACGAAGGAAAGACCAAACGCCCATCATCACGCGTTTAGCATGACCAGGATATTGTTTTTTCATTGTCACAACCGCCATTCGATAAGAACAACCTTCTGGTGGCAGATAAAAGTCGACTATCTCTGGAAATTGTTTTTGAATAATAGGCACAAAGACTTCGTTTAACGCGACACCTAAAATCGCAGGTTCATCGGGCGGACGACCTGTATAGGTGCTGTGGTAAATTGGGTTTTCACGATGTGTAATATGCGTCACTGTGAAGACAGGAAACGACTCAACCTCATTATAATAACCGGTATGATCACCATAAGGACCTTCTGGAGCCATTTCATCTGGGTCTAAATAACCTTCTAAAACAAACTCTGCGGAAGCAGGGACTTGTAAATCATTAGAAATACATTTCACCACTTCGGTTTTATCACCGCGTAATAAACCAGCAAAACCATATTCGCTTAATGTATCTGGCACTGGTGTTACAGCACCTAGAATTGTTGCTGGATCGGCGCCAAGCGCAACCGCCACTGGATATTTTTCACCTGGGTTAGACTTTTTAAATTCTTGAAAATCTAACGCGCCGCCACGATGTGACAACCAACGCATAATCAATTTGTTTGGTGCCAATAGCTGCTGACGGTAAATACCTAAGTTTTGACGCGGCTTATTAGGGCCTTTTGTAACGGTCAACCCCCACGTTATTAATGGTGCAACGTCTCCGGGCCAACAACGCATAATAGGCAACTTAGTTAAATCAACGTCGTCACCCTCTATGATTACTTTTTGGCAAGGCGCTTTTTTGACAACTTTAGGCGCTAAATTTAACACCTGTTTAAATACGGGAATTTTAGAAAAAGCATCTTTAAGACCCGCCGGAGGCTCAGGCTCTTTTAAAAACGCGAGTGTTTTTCCGACTTCGCGCAACGCTTCAACATTTTCTTGTCCCATTCCCATAGCTACACGCTTTGGTGTTCCAAATAAATTGGCTAATACCGGAATTGAATACCCTTTAGGGTTCTCAAATAATAAAGCAGGACCTTCGCCACGTAATGTACGATCGGCGATTTCTGTCATTTCCAAATCAGGATCAACTTCTGCAGTTATGCGAATCAATTCGCCCTGCTCTTCTAGTTTGTCGATAAAGTCTCTGAGATCTTTATATTTCATAAATACCTAAATGATGGTGTAAGTTCGGCAATAAATAGTGTTGCTGAAAAATAACAAAAAAGCCCAATAAAAATTGGGCTTTTGCGCTAAAAATGACTTAAGAATTACGCGCCTTTTTGACGTTTCATTGCTTTAAAGAACTCTTCGTTCGTTTTTGACATTGCCAGTCTGTCAATTAAGAATTCCATAGCTTCAACTTCTTGCATAGGATTCACAATCTTTCTCAAGATCCACATTTTCTGTAGTTCATCTTGAGAAGTCATTAGCTCTTCACGACGTGTACCAGAACGATTGTAGTCTATCGCTGGGAATACTCGACGTTCTGCTATCTTGCGGTTCAGGTGTAATTCCATATTACCTGTACCTTTAAATTCTTCGTAGATAACTTCGTCCATTTTAGAGCCGGTATCAACCAACGCTGTAGCGATAATAGTTAAACTACCACCTTCTTCTACGTTACGTGCGGCACCAAAGAAACGCTTAGGCTTATGCAATGCATTTGCATCAACACCACCAGTCAGTACTTTACCTGATGAAGGAATAACCGTGTTATAAGCACGCGCTAGACGAGTGATTGAGTCAAGTAAGATAACCACATCTTTTTTGTGCTCAACTAAGCGTTTTGCTTTTTCAATAACCATTTCAGCTACTTGAACGTGACGACTTGCAGGCTCATCAAACGTGGAAGCAATTACTTCACCTTTAACTAAGCGTTGCATTTCTGTTACTTCTTCCGGACGCTCATCGATAAGTAATACCATCAACGTTGCTTCTGGGTGATTAGCAGCAATTGAAGTTGCAATATTTTGCATCAACATTGTTTTACCGGCTTTTGGCGGAGCAACAATCAAACCACGCTGACCACGACCAATTGGTGCTGCTAAGTCTAATACTCGAGCTGTAATATCTTCCGTAGAACCATTACCACGTTCCATTGTAAAACGAGACGTTGGGTGTAGAGGCGTTAAGTTTTCAAAAAGGATTTTATTACGAGAGATTTCTGGCTTGTCATGATTAACTTGTTCGATTTTCAGAAGCGCAAAATAACGTTCTGAATCCTTCGGCGGTCGAATCAATCCAGAAATTGAATCACCCGTTCTAAGGTTAAATCTGCGGATTTGACTAGGCGATACATAAATATCGTCAGGTCCCGCTAGGTATGAAGAGTCTGCTGAGCGCAAAAATCCAAACCCATCTTGTAAAATTTCTAATACTCCATCACCGTAGATGGATTCACCGCTTTTGGCATGTTTTTTCAAAATCGAAAAAATTATGTCTTGCTTGCGCAGACGCGCCATATTCTCTAAGCCCATCGACTCGGCTAGTTTAACGAGTTCACTAATTGGCTTACTTTTTAATTCACGTAAATGCATATTGAGATGTCTTTGTAATTGATATGAAGGTTCTGAAGTTTGTGTTTTTGAATAATTGGCGCAGGTTTGCGCAGACAATAGATAAGTTAGCAGTAAATTTAACCACCGTAAAGTATTTCACTCCACAAAATGTTTTTTTATGTGAAAACTTACTAAAAAGTGACCAAAACGCCGGTTCCTTAATACTTAGGTTTGCTAAGGCTTGCTTTGAACATTAACTAATATTGGAGTTTGCAGATCTGACCACCTTACTTTTTTTACAAAATTAGATAAATATGTTTGCTTTGTGCATATAAATTGATTACGTTCAACTTGCCGATTTGAAAAACAATAAATATAAAAGGTTATCTGATGTTACATGACCCGGTTACACAAGCGACATTAATCTTTTTTGAAGACGATGCATTAGACTTACGTCACGAGACGCATAACTTTAATCGTAATCAAAATGGACGCATTATTATTCCTGCTGAAATGAAGCAAGGCCGTTCAATCATTGCTGTATGTGATGGCGAAGTAGATATCTTAAATAGCATTGGCGACAGAATCGTGCCTTTTGAAGGTGTAGCTTAAAGGCGACTTTTTAAAGTCGCTTTTTTTGTTTATTCAACTTAGCTAGCTAAACGTTCATTTAACCAACTAAGTTTTTCTAACTAAGCCTATTATCTAAGCGTTACGTACTCTTCAGCCGACGTTGGGTGAATCGCTACACAAGCGTCAAAGTCTGCTTTGGTTGCACCCATTTTAATAGCTACGCCAAAACCTTGTAGAATCTCATCCATACCTAGTCCAATGCCGTGAATACCCACCACTTTTTCATTGTCTCCAACACAGATCAATTTCATCTTAGTCATTTGTCTATGTTCCGTTAATGCCGTATACATAGCCGCAAAACTAGAGTTATAAACTTTAACGTTTCCTTCACCATATTCAGCAATGGCTTCTTGTTCAGTTAATCCCATTGTACCAATGGCAGGATGACTAAAGACCACGGTTGGTACGTTGGTGTAGTCCATAACTACATCAGTCATGCCGTTAAATAAACGTTCCGCTAATATACGGCCCGCTTTTACAGCCACTGGTGTTAATTCAATTTTGCCTATAATGTCGCCAAGCGCATAAATGCCCGGAACATTGGTTTCGTGATGTTCGTTTACAGGAATGTAGCCTTTTGCATCGCGTTTAACGCCAGTAGCTTCAATATTGATATGGTCTGTACTTGGAGTACGGCCAATTGCCCAAATCACACAATCTGTTTCTACAGAAGTGCCATTTTCAAATTCTAAAACTAGGCTGCCATCGGCTTGTTTTGTCACGCGTTTAGGGGTGCTTTGAGTTAATAGTTCAATACCGTCTTGGGCCATCATTTCCACTAATGTTTCAGAAATCATGGTATCAAAATTACGTAACGGCGCATGTTTACGAACGGCTAACTTTGTGTCTGTACCTAAGCTGTTTAACACTCCGGCTAACTCAACGGCAATATATCCTGCGCCAACAACGACACAGCATTTTGGTTGT
>CAWUUQ010000045.1:0-8591 GCA_963925625.1 uncultured Psychrosphaera sp. | reverse complement strand
AAGACATTGCAAGCACTGATGAAAACAATACATACTCAATGCGTAGCAGGTCTGCAACGGCAAATCCTCCGCCAGTTGATGTGCCAGAGCCGACGACCATTATGATGATGTTTGCTGGTTTAGCGTTATTAATGAGAAAGTCTTTCGCTCGTTAATATTCTTTGAAAAAAGTTCTGATATAAATACTGAAAAGCCTTTCGATTAAGAAAGGCTTTTTTGTTGCCTGTGAACCGTACTAAATTCCAAATCCTTTAAACTTACCTTTCAGTTTATCTTTTAGTTTGTCTTTAAGTTCTTGCTCCGCTTTATCTTTTAACTTTTTCTCTAACGCTTCTTTTTTGTCGCTAATCAATTTATCAAGTTGTTCTTTGCCATACTTCTTAAACTCTTCTTCGGCGTTGTCTAACTTGGCTTTTAACGACTCGAACTTTTCTAAGTTTCCACTATTACTATTTAACGAAGCGGTTAGCTTATCTTTAAGTGCCTGTTTGGTTTCAACTTGTAACGCGTCCCAACGCTCGCTCACTTGCTCTTTAAAGGCTGAGTTAAGCTGGTTATCTAAATCAGATGAAATAGATACACTAGGAGACGATAGAGAGCCTTTCACGCCAATATCAAGGTTAAAGCTAGATACTTTAGTTAATGTATCCAAAGTTAAATTGGCAAGTTGTGAATCCCCCTCGCCCGACATTTTTACGTTTTTAAACTTAAGCTTGTGATTGCTTTCAAGTTTATCTTGCCAAGCAAACGTACCGTCACCATTTAATAATGACTGATCCATGGTTAATGACATTTGTTTGTTTTTAGATAATGACTTACCGTCAACGGCCATATTCTTTAATTGCCATTTACCTTTTGATGTAAACTCACTAGCCTTGTCGACAAAGTACTGTCCTGATAATTCAAAACTTTCCTCTGAACCGTCCATATTTACTAGATTAACGGAATACAAGCTTGGTTTGTTTCGAACGTAAGACTCAACATTAATTTCATTGCCTTCCACTCGATAGGCTTTTCCATCAGGTGCAATTACGTCAATTAACAACGACTTAACCATCCAGCTTGGCCATTTTTCTACCAACGTAAAGTCTATATCTCGGCCTTGTGTTAGTAAATCTGCTGACAATTTGTCTTGTTCTTTAGCTTCTCTATTTGCGTCAATAAAGGGTTTTAGCGTTTTATATATTTCTTCAGCTTTGGTGATATATCCCGTTATTTCATCACCAAATAGTAGTTTTGAAATAGCCAATGCCGAAGGGTCATCAATAGGAAGCTGTTCTTTTATATTGCTCCAGTCTTGTGCCGGCGCGGCTTTTAATTCGCTATATGCCGTATCAAGATTAGATTTACTGGTTTTGTATTGAGATTTAATTTGAGCAACTGCTTCTTTATCTTTTGAGATGTCAGCTTTTAACTGTTTAATTTTTGCCTTTAACGCTTCTAAGTCTTCTAAGCTTTTAATTTCTGAGTTTTGAATTGCTTGCCATTGGGTTTCATACTTTTTAAGAGAATCTTTGCTCGGCAAGTTTTTTAGGCTTTGTTCTACATTCTCTTTTTCTGACGTCCAAACGGTTTGTAACTGCTTTGCTTTTTTCTCTGTGATCAAATCCGCTTTTGCCAACAGTTCATCTTTACTCGGCACTTTTATGGAATTTTTAAAATCAGAGATTGTTGAAGTAGAATCTTCGGTATGAACTGCTTCAGGTACGTATAATTCACCAGCGGTTGTTCGTTCAGTATTAAATGTTAATGAGTCAACTTTTAGCTCTTCAATTAACACTTGCCCTAACATTAACTCCCATACATTTAACGAAGCGCTAGCCTGTTTAAATTCAAAAAGATTTTGTGAAAGGTTATCTGGATCTGTTTGTTGCAAACCATTAATTTTAATGCCAAAAGGTTGCAATTGGTATTGCACTGATTCGATATTATTTTCCGCACCTATGGCTTTTTCTAGGCTGCTTGAAAGGATGCTTTTAGTAATTGGTCCGGCACCAAAGTATCCAGCCGCCGCAGTACCACCCACAACTAGTGCTAAAACACCTGCACCACTTAATCGAAACATTCCTAGTTGTTTTTTTGTTGTTTGCTCAGTCATACATACTCCCTATTGACCATTCACAGTTAAATACATACGGTAAAATTTCGATGCTTTTAAGGTTTGTACAACCTTAAATTTATTGACGTAATCCATCATCGAGTGGCGATATTTAACAATTAACCAATGACTAAAAAAATAAGTAGGCAAAAATAGCAGGATAGATAAAACAAGGTTCCCCATATTAAGCGTGTTGTTTAGCGTTTCTAATCTGAACCAATAGGTTTGATATAACGATGTCCAAAATTCAGTTAATGATGCGCTTGTTAATAACGATTCGCCAAGCATATTACTCAGTGGGCTCAATACAAAAGACAAAACGGTAAATACCGCGCTTAAGGCTAAAAATATCGACAGGTTTACACGTAATACAAACAGTAGGATTATCACCAGTAAACCAATAAGACTTACCACGCCGTTAAATCCAATTAACAAGGCTAGTGCAATCGCCATCGCTATTTGGCTTGGTCGGGTTTCCGAATTTAATGCACTTAAAAATTTTGCTATCAATGTAATCACTTAGTTTTCCTTCTTGAAGTAATTATTTAAAATGAAATATCTCGAATTACGCATTGTTTTGTACTTCATTTTTCTCTTCGTTTTGTTCTTCGTTTTGTTCTTCATTTAACTCTTCTTGTTGCTGTTCAATGATTTCAGCTTCATCAACATTACCTAACAACAAGCCTAACCATTTGCTATCGTCATTCGCTTCCAACGCGATCTTAACAATCATAGTCAATGGAACGGACAATAACATCCCTACCGTGCCTAATAACCAACCCCAGAAAATTAACGAAAGGAATACCACTAAAGTTGATAATCCCAGTCCTCTACCCATAAATTTAGGCTCAACAATATTGCCCATAACCGTGTTAATAGAAATATAACCAAGCGCGACTAATCCGGCTACCGCGGGGCTTTGCACCACTATCGCCAGTAATACTGCTGGCACCGCTGCGATGATAGAGCCTATGTTTGGAATAAAGTTAAACAAAAAGGCTAAAACGGCCCATAACAAAACATAATCAACATCTAATACCCACAATAAAATCGCGACACATGCAGCCGTTGCCAACGACACTAAAGACTTAATGGCTAAGTAACTGTTAACAGACTCTAAAAAACGATCTATATGCTTAAGTTTCATTTTTGGATCATGAAGCGCAATATGAATTTTTTTATTAACGTCTGGAGCCTCAAACAACATAAATACCACGGTAAGTACGATTAAGAATAAATTCGCCATCACGCCGCCAAAACCTGATAACAAGTTACCAACCATTTGCATGGCAACGCCTGGGTTAAAATATTCTGTTAATTGTGATTTATCGATTTGAATGTCAAATAAAGCCAGTTGGTTAACAAGCCAATGTAATTCGCTAGATAGCTTTTCTTGGTATTCAGGTAAGGACTTTGAAAAGTCATTAAATGACTGTCCAGCAACACCAGCGATGCTCAGTCCTGCAACTAACAACAAACTCAGAACAAAAAGTACGGCTACAACACGAGGAATTTTTAGGTCGACTAATTTAGTCACTAACGGATTAGTAATAATAGCAATGAACATTGACAATAAAAAAGGAACAAGTATCGCGCTTGACGCTTTTATTCCTGCCAAAAGTACGACTAAACAAGCCATTACAAATAAAAACTTGGTCGCAAAATTTATCTCTAGCTTGGGCATCTTTGTTCCTATAAAAATATTTAATTTGAATTACGCTTTTTCCTGTTAAATACCGTAAAAGAACTATTATTAATTAACAAGTTAAAATCAGAATGAATGGTCGAAAATCGATGAAAATATTTATTACTGGTGGCACTGGCCTTATTGGCAGTTCGTTTATTGACCAACGACTGCAAAGTCATCCACATGATGAAATTACGGTGCTTACTCGTTCCGTTCAAACGGCAAAAAATAAAATTTCTAATAAAGCTCAATTTGTTGAAGATTTATCTTCAATTCGCATGGCAGACTATGATTGTGTTTTGAATCTAGCGGGTGAACCAATTGCAGATAAACGTTGGAGCCAGTCGCAGAAAAGAATCATTAGCGACAGTCGTTGGCAACTTACTGAACAATTATCAAATAAAATAAATAAAGAATGTGCCAATAAAGACATCAGGTTCATCAGTGGTAGCGCGGTTGGATACTATGGTCGACAAAACCAACACATTATTACCGAAATGCATGGCACTTGTTTTCCTGAATTTAGCCATACTTTATGTCAAAAATGGGAAGACATCGCTTCGCACACAAAAAATGCACATACAGCCATCATTAGAACGGGAATTGTATTAAGTCACCAAGGTGGCGCTTTAGAAAAGTTGTTATTACCGTTTAAGTTTGGTTTGGGTGGAAAAATAGGTAGTGGCGAGCAATACATGCCCTGGATCCACATTGATGACATGATCTCTGCAATTAATTATTTAATAGAGCATCCAAGCCTTGTTGGTCCTTTTAATCTGACAGCGCCCAACCCTGTTACAAACAAAACATTCAGCCAAACCTTAGCTAAGGTGTTAAATCGTCCGTGCTTCTGTTCTGTACCAGCGTTTGTGATGGAGTTATTGATGGGGGAAATGTCAGACTTAGTGTTGTATGGACAAAATGCGGTGCCGCATAATTTAGAAAAGGCTGGTTTTGAGTTTGAGTTTAAGTCGTTAAAGGCAGCATTAGAGAATATAGTGATACAGGCATAAAAAAACCCGTTCGATGAACGGGTTGTTTTATTTGGCGGAAAGCGAGGGATTATTCCGGACTCCTGTCCTTCACCCTGCGGGCCGCCTAAAGGCGTTCTAAATTGTTCCTGACAATTTAGTCGACCCCCGGACCGGGGCTTCTCACCCTCAAACGCCAGGCATAAAAAAACCCGTTCGATGAACGGGTTGTTTTATTTGGCGGAAAGCGAGGGATTCGAACCCCCGGAAGGTTTGACCCTTCGCCTGATTTCAAGTCAGGTGCATTCGACCGAGCTCTGCCAGCTTTCCATAGTCGATAACCATAAGTTTAAAAACATCTTAAACTCAAGGTAAAATAATTGGCGGAGAGGGAGGGATTCGAACCCCCGGAAGGTTTAACCCTTCGCCTGATTTCAAGTCAGGTGCATTCGACCGAGCTCTGCCACCTCTCCACTTGTTGGAGCGCATATTAGTGACCTTCGATGGAGTTGTAAAGTCCTAGTTTAAAAAAAACCTTATTTTTAGGTCTGTATGGTCACTTTTAAATCAAAACGGTGAGTTTTTGTTAGTTTATAAAAAATAGCATCTAAAAATTGAACCTTCCCCAAAAGTGTTAATCTAAATCATGTGACAAAAATAAGTGAGGCACAAAATGTTATGGCCCCATTCTTTATGAGTTAAATTCAGGAAGATCAAATTCAGCTGGATCTATTTTAGGTTAAGTAATAAATATTTTTAGGACATATCTTGAAACGAAAATGTTTACCTATATATATTGACCAGATAAACATTTTAATGAAGACTACGGAAAGTTTATTCGTGATATAAAACGAGTTAAGCTTTTTGTATTATTTATTTAATAAATATTGATGCAACAATTATTAGTATTACTTTTTGTAACAACAGGAGTTCAAAATGGACAACAGAATGGCGTATCAAGGTACTCAACAATCTGTTTTAGAAACAAACAAAGTACTTAGAAACACGTATTCACTTTTAGCAATGACATTAGCATTTGCGGCGGTAGTTGCTGGTGCGGCAATGGCTCTTAACTTGCCTCATCCTGGCCTTATTATTACGTTGGTTGGATTTTATGGCATGCTATTCTTAGTTCATAAAACTGCTAACTCTTCAATGGGTCTGCTATCTGTATTCGCATTTACTGGTTTCTTAGGTTACACGTTGGGCCCAATCCTTAACATGGTTATTGGCGCTGGCGGCGGTGAAATCGTGATGATGGCACTTGGTGGAACGGCACTAACATTCTTTGGTGTTTCTGCTTATGCATTAACAACAAAACGTGACATGACGTTCTTAAACGGCATGATGGTTGCGGGCTTTTGGGTATTGATTGTTGCTGTAGTAGCAAATATTTTCCTACAGTTACCAGCATTATCACTAGCAATTAGCGCAATGTTTATCTTGTTCTCTGCTGGTGCAATTTTAATGCAAACACAAGCAATTGTTAAAGGTGGCGAAACAAACTACATCATGGCTACCGTGACCTTGTTTGTATCTATCTACAACATTTTCTTAAGCTTAATTAACATCTTAATGGCCTTCTCTAGCAACGATGATTAATCAATAGGCTGTTTTAATAGAGCGCTACCTTCGGGTGGCGTTTTTTTTTACCTAAAAATAGGTTAAGCCTGCAAATTGTTTTAAACTATGAACAGAATTTAATGAATAGAGTTATTTATGCGTTATTTAATAATGTTGCATGGCAAAGCGTGGTCTGAACAATCTGTATTGTCAGCAGCTCAGTTTGCTGAAGCTGCAATTAAACAAGGACATAAAATTGATGCGATTTTTCTCTATCAAGATGGGGTGACTAACGCTCTCAATTGTTTAGATATTCCTTCCGATGAGTTGAATGGTCAAAATGCACTTCTTTCAATTCACAATACACACGGTGTACCATTATGGCTCTGCGTAACCGCAGGTGATAAACGTGGGGTTAATGCCGATAACCTAAAACAAGGCTTCAAAATTGCGGGTCTTGCAGAGTTTGCTGAACGTTGCACATTAGCCGACAAAGTTATTCAATTTAAGTAAGGATTTCTGATGAACTGTAAAAAAGTATTAGTGATTCATACTCAACCGTCTTTTAATAATTTAGCAGGTAAAGAAGCGCTCGATTTAAGTCTTATTTTAGGGTCTTACGAGCAAGATGTATCCGTTGTATTTTATGGCCAAGGCGTATTTCAAACTTTGGCGCATCAAGATGCTGAGTCAATTTTACAAAAAGACTACATCAGCACCATTAAAGCGTTAGATATTTATGATATTGAAAACGTTTATGTGGATACAAATAGCCTTGAGTCTTATGGATTGAAAAATAGTGAAAGGCTTAATAACGTTAAGTGCCTTAATCGCCAGGAGTTTTTGTCATTAAAAGATAACGCTGAAATCGTCTTTACTATTTAAACTAACTGCTTAAACAAGAAATGTAGAAAAGCTGTTAATACAAGCTTCTTAGACAATTTATTTTGATAATCGTGAAAACAATGGAGCCAAACATGCCCTTTTCAGCCCATGCCTATAGTTTGCATCTCATATTTAGCCCTGACGGATGGTTAAAGGCTGCCCCGCTCATAGAGGCTCACGACAGAGTGTTATTTTTACAAGACGCTGTGTATTTATTACAAAGTGACTTAAACAGCCCTACAGCTCTGTTATATGCGCGTAATTTAGATGTAAGCGCCAGAGCTATTCACTTGCCTAGTGCCGATGAGTTAGCAAAAGGTAAAGCTGACATTGAAGCCATCGATGACGAACTTTGGGTAAAGTTAACTGAACAAGCAAAAAACATAATTAGCTGGTAGTAAAATGATTGAATTTAGTGGTAAGCAGTATCAAACAGACAAACATGAATACCTTGTTAATTTGGATGATTGGAGTGAGCCTTTGGCAGAGCATATTGCGCAATTAGAAAACATAACAATGACCGAGAATCACTGGGAAGTCGTAAATTTTGTTCGTGGTTTTTATAAGGAATATAAAACATCTCCAGCCATACGAATGCTCGTAAAATCGATGGCAAAACAGTTAGGTGCGGATAAAGGCAACAGTATTTATTTATATCGTTTATTCCCAAAAGGTCCTGCTAAGCAGGCAACTAGAATTGCGGGCCTGCCAAAACCCGCAAAGTGTATTTAAGGTTTAAGGTTAAGGATACTTTTTAAACCAAGCTAAAATATTCTCAATCTTCGCGATCATTCTAGATGGTCGCCCAGCTATTCCATGCGGAGAACCAGGAACTCGCACCATAATCGTATCGACTTTTCGTAGCTTTAAGGCCTGATAAAACTGTTCGGTTTCCGAGATAGGCGTTCTTCTGTCATTCTCACCCGTTATTAACATGGTAGGAGTCGTAACGCTTCCTACTAATGAAAGCGGTGAACGTTCCCAATAGTGTTCAAAATTCTCCCATGGCATACCAGGAAATTGAAATGGAATCTGACCTAAGTAACTATCAGCAGTTAATACTTTAGATATCCAGTTAATCACAGGTTTAGCGACGACAGCAGCTTTAAACCTGTCCGTCAGGCCTATTGCATAAGCAGATGCAATGCCACCAGCAGAACCACCCGTTATATATAGTTTTTCAGCATCGATAAAACCTTTGTCTATCATCGCGTCTACACCAGACATGTGATCGGCAAAGTCCCATTTGCTTGAATACTTATTCTGCAATAACAAAGCAAAACGTTCGCCATAACCTGTACTGCCTCTGTGGTTGTCATAAAAAACCACATAACCTTCCGCTGCAAAACGTTGTAGCTCAGCGGAAAAGTGAGGGCCGTAAGATAAA
>CAWUUQ010000044.1:0-5037 GCA_963925625.1 uncultured Psychrosphaera sp. | reverse complement strand
AAAAACCAAAGATCGCGCCGTAGTATCTGCCGCTGATCAAGCTGATGCCAAACAAGTAAAAGTTCTGCAACTAATCAATGCGTTTCGTTTTAGAGGTCATCAAAACGCGAACCTTGACCCATTAGGTTTATGGGATCGAGAAAAAGTTCGTGAATTGACACTAGAACACCATGAATTAGAAGATGTAGATAAATCAAAAGAGTTTAATGTTGGCTCATTAGCAATTGGCAAAGATAAATTGCCTCTTGGAGAGTTGTTTGAAACATTAAAACAAACTTACTGCGGTTCAATTGGTGCAGAATACATGCACATTACGGATACAGACGAAAAACGCTGGCTCCAAAAACGAATTGAATCGATAAAAGGTAAGGCGTCATTTTCTAAAGACGTTAAACAACGAATTCTAAAAGGGCTTGTCGCTGCAGACGGGCTTGAAAAGTATCTAGGTGCTAAATTTCCAGGCGCAAAACGCTTTTCATTAGAAGGCGGCGACTCATTAGTTCCTATGATAAAAGAAATCATTCACGCAGCGGGTGAACAAGGCCAAAAAGAAGTTGTAATTGGCATGGCTCACCGTGGTCGTTTGAATGTATTAGTCAATGTATTAGGTAAAAAGTCAGGTGAGTTATTTGAAGAGTTTGGTGGCAAGGTAGACCCGTCACTGACAGCTGGTGATGTTAAGTATCATCAAGGCTATTCTTCTGACTTTTCAACAGCGGGCGGCAATGTTCATTTAGCTTTGGCCTTTAACCCATCTCACCTTGAAATTGTAAACCCTGTTGTCATGGGTTCTGTTCGCGCAAGACTAGATCGTCGTGGTTGTGAAACGGGTGCCAAAGCATTAGCGATCACTGTACACGGTGACTCTGCTATCGCAGGGCAAGGTGTAGTGCAAGAAACCTTTAATATGTCTCAAACGCGAGCATATAAAGTAGGTGGAACAATACGTGTCGTTGTAAACAACCAAGTTGGTTTTACTACTTCAAATAGTGAAGACACTCGTTCTACCGAATATTGTACAGATATTGCAAAAATGGTTCAGGCGCCAATATTACACGTTAACTCTGATGATCCAGAAGCTGTTGCTTTAGTTTCACAAATTGCTGTTGATTATCGTAATACTTTCCGTCGTGACATTGTGATTGATTTAGTTTGTTATCGCCGACATGGCCATAATGAAGCTGATGAGCCGAGTGCAACACAACCGTTAATGTATAAAAAAGTTAAACAGCATCCAGTTCCTCGTGCCATATATGTAGAACAGTTAAAGAAAGAAAATGTTCTTACAGATGAAGATGTTAAGGCAATGATGGATGATTATCGAGCGGTTTTAGACAAAGGTGAATGCACCGTTGAAGAAAAACGTCCGATGACTGAGCACTCTGCGGACTGGTCACCTTATTTAGGGCATGATTGGGATAAAGAGTATGACAAAGCTATTTCTGTAGAAAAGCTTGAAGAGCTTGGTAAAAAAATCACGTCTTACCCAGAAGATCACAAATTACACTCTCGAGTGAAAAAGCAATATGACGAACGCGTCAAGATGCTTAATGGTGATAAAAAGCTGGATTGGGGTTTTGCTGAAACATTAGCCTATGCCGATATAGTTGACCGCGGTACTGATATCCGGTTAACAGGGCAAGATTCAGGTCGTGGTACATTCTTCCATCGTCACGCTGTTTTACACAACCAAAATGACGGCTCTGTATATACGCCACTTGAAAATGTGAAGCCTGATCAAGGTAAGTTTGAAATCTACGATGCAGTTTTAAGCGAAGTTGGTGTTCTAGCATTTGAATATGGTTATGCGACAGCCGAGCCTGATTCTTTAGTTATTTGGGAGGCTCAGTTTGGTGACTTTGCCAACGTGGCTCAAGTAGTTATCGATCAATTTATAAGTTCGGGTGAGCAAAAATGGGGTCGATTATGCGGTCTTACTATGCTTCTTCCTCATGGTTACGAAGGTCAAGGCCCTGAACATTCATCGGCTCGTTTAGAACGATTTCTTCAGTTATGTGCTGATCATAATATGCAAGTTTGTGTACCAACCACACCAGCTCAAGTATTTAACATGATCCGTCGTCAATCAATTCGTCCAATGAGAAGACCATTAATAGTAATGACGCCTAAGTCATTATTGCGTCACCCGTTAGCGGTTTCAACAATGGAAGAGTTGGCCAATGGCACCTACCAAAATGTAATTGGTGAAATTGATGATTTGGATGCTAAGAAAGTTAAACGAGTTGTTTTCTGTTCAGGTAAAGTTTATTACGATTTGTTGGAACAACGTCGTAAGAATGAACAGGATGATGTTGCTATTGTTCGTATAGAACAGCTTTATCCTATCCCACATGAAGAAATTGATAAAGTGCTTTCTGAGTACAGTCACGTAACAGATTATGTTTGGTGTCAAGAAGAGCCTCAAAACCAGGGCGCTTGGTATTGTAGCCAACACCATTTCTGGAACTCGATTCCAAAAGGGGCAAATCTTACTTACGCAGGCCGAGTTGCATCAGCATCTCCAGCTGTAGGTTATGCATCTGTCCATGCTAAAGAACAACAAGCGTTGGTCAACGACGCATTAACGATTAAATAATCTCAAGGATTAACCATGACTACTGAAATTAAAGTTCCAGTATTACCTGAATCAGTTGCAGACGCATCAGTGGCCACTTGGCACGTAAAGGTTGGAGATACAGTATCTCGCGACCAGAACTTAGTTGACATCGAAACTGACAAAGTTGTTTTAGAAGTTGTTTCACCAGAAGACGGTGTTGTTTCTGAAATAATTGAAGAAGAAGGTGCAACGGTATTAGGTGATCAAATCATCGCTATTATTGGCGCATCAACAGGAGCTTCTGCACCGGCTGCTAAGTCTGAAGCACCTGCAGCAAAAGAAACAGAAACGTCTTCTGCGTCGGAAAAACAAGTAGTAAAAATTAAAGTGCCTGTTTTACCTGAATCTGTAGCAGATGCAACAATCGCTACGTGGCATGTCAAAGAAGGCGATTCGGTTGAACGTGATCAAAACCTGGTTGACATCGAAACTGACAAAGTAGTTTTAGAAGTTGTAGCGCCAGAAGCGGGTGTGGTAACAAAGATCATTCACGCTGAAGGTGATACGGTACTAGGTGACCAAGAAATTGGCGAAGTGACTGCGGGTGGTGCATCACAAGCGCCGGCATCTACTCCTGCAGAAGAGTCTAATGATTCTAGTGACGAAGTAATGTCTCCATCTGTGCGCCGTTTGGTTTCTGAAAAAGGTCTAGATGCAAGCAAAATTAAAGGCACTGGTAAAAACGGTAAAATCACTAAAGAAGACGTTGAAGCTTTTGCTAGTAAAGCAAGTCAGCCTGCAAAATCTGCAGCCCCAGCGCAAGCTGCTGCTTCAGTTGCGCAACTAGGCGAACGTACACAAAAACGTGTACCTATGACCCGTTTACGTAAGACAATTGCGAATCGTTTATTAGAAGCTAAAAACAACACAGCTATGTTAACCACGTTTAACGAAATCAACATGAAACCAATCATGGATCTTCGTAAACAATATAAAGATGTGTTTGAAGAGCGTCACGGTGCTCGTTTAGGCTTTATGTCGTTTTACGTTAAAGCAGTTGTTGAAGCATTAAAACGCTTCCCAGGAGTTAATGCGTCAATTGATGGTGATGATATTGTCTATCACAATTACTTCGACGTAAGTATTGCTGTATCTACACCGCGTGGTCTAGTTACTCCAGTATTACGTGATTGTGACAAAATGAACTTTGCAGAAATTGAGAATGGTATCCGTGCTTTAGCGATCAAAGGTCGTGATGGCAAACTTACTGTTGATGAGATGCAAGGCGGTAACTTCACCATTACAAATGGCGGTGTTTTCGGTTCATTACTTTCAACTCCAATTTTAAACTTACCGCAAGCAGCTATCTTGGGTATGCATAAAATCCAAGATCGTCCAATGGCGGTAAACGGTAAAGTTGAAATTTTACCAATGATGTATTTAGCTTTATCTTACGATCATCGTTTAATCGATGGTAAAGAGTCAGTTGGCTTCTTAGTGACAATTAAAGAATTGTTGGAAGATCCAGCTCGTCTTTTATTAGACATTTAAAGATTAAATATTAATTCACAAAAATTAGTGCTTTTATTCGGATTTATAGCGGCCTTTTATTGCACTAATTAGGGGGATAACTATAATACCCCCGCGTGTTAATTTGAGCTGCAAATCATTTGCAGCTTTTTACTTATAACAGAGATGGATAGAACCTCATGAACTTGCATGAATATCAGGGTAAACAACTGTTTGCTCAATACGGGCTTCCTGTATCTAAAGGCATAGCTGCCGAAACACCAGCGGAAGCAGCAGCTGCTGCGGATCAAATTGGTGGAAAAGAATTTGTAGTTAAAGCACAAGTACACGCCGGTGGCCGTGGTAAAGCGGGTGGCGTTAAATTAGTTAAGACTAAAGACGAAATCAAAGCTTTTGCTGAAAAGTGGCTAGGCGAACGTCTAGTTACTTATCAGACAGACGAAAAAGGCCAGCCAGTAACACGTATACTTGTTGAACCTTGTACTGATATTGCTCAAGAACTATACCTAGGTGCAGTTGTTGACCGTTCTTCACGTCGTATCGTTTTCATGGCGTCTACAGAAGGCGGTGTTGAGATTGAAAAAGTTGCTGAAGAGACTCCAGAAAAGATACTTAAAGCAACAATTGACCCAGTAGCTGGTGCACAACCTTATCAAGGTCGCGATTTAGCATTTAAACTAGGTCTTGAAGGCAAACAGGTTTCACAATTTGTAAAAATCTTCATGGGTCTTGCTAAATTATTCAAAGAAAAAGACATCGAATTAATTGAAGTTAACCCTTTAGTTATTACGCCAGCTGGTGATTTACACTGCCTAGACGCTAAAGTAGCGATTGATGGTAATGCTGTATTCCGTCACCCAGACATCAAAGAAATGCACGATCCATCACAAGAAGATGCACGTGAAGCTGATGCTGCAAAATGGGAATTAAACTACGTTGCTCTAGACGGA
>CAWUUQ010000043.1:0-40932 GCA_963925625.1 uncultured Psychrosphaera sp. | reverse complement strand
TAGACGTAACTACCCAATCTGCTCGCGCTTTAACAGCCGCTGACGTGTTTGCATAAACAACAACAGTATGATCAGGGTGTTGGTCACAAAACTCCGCAAACTTGTCTGCAGGGCAACCTAGGTCCAATGAACAAGTTGCTTCTAAAGTTGGCATTAAAATAGTTTTTTCTGGCGTAAGTATTTTGGCGGTTTCGCCCATAAACTTTACACCAGCAACAATAAGTGTTTTGGCTGGATGTTGATTGCCAAATCTGGCCATTTCTAACGAGTCTGCTACACAACCACCTGTTTCTTCAGCTAATGCTTGAATTTCAGGATCAGTATAATAGTGAGCGACAAGAACGGCGTTCTTTTCGATTAATAAGGCTTTGATTCGTTCTTTATATTCCTGCTTTTCCTGTTCGTTTAATAACGCAGGTTTAGGAGGAAACGGATATTCAATAGCAGCGGGTGCAATCGAAGGGTTAACTGATAACTCTATCGCTTGATCTGTGCGGTTCATAGGCTTATTTAGGCTTTAATATTAGACTGATAATAGTTCGCGTATTATACGGGATGTAATAACAATGTCACGAATTTAACTAGAAGTGGTGGGTCATGATGGATTCGAACCATCGACCAATTGATTAAAAGTCAACTGCTCTACCAACTGAGCTAATGACCCACTCTAGGGAGATCTTCTTTTTTCTGTCTGATGGTGGGTCATGATGGATTCGAACCATCGACCAATTGATTAAAAGTCAACTGCTCTATCAACTGAGCTAATGACCCATCAAACAGGACAAAAAGTGGTGGGTCATGATGGATTCGAACCATCGACCAATTGATTAAAAGTCAACTGCTCTACCAACTGAGCTAATGACCCACTTTTTGTACAGCATCAGAGTGACGAGTCATTCCGTTGCTGCGGGCGCATATAATACTTATTTAATTCTATCGTGCAAGTTTATTTTCAAATAAATTTAATTTTAAGCGCTTTCGCCTAAAAATTGGACAAAAGCGTTAAAAAACACACTTATCTATTAAAACTTACAACAATTTTGCAATTTAACCTTGGTTCATTAACCTAGATTTTGCAAGTGTTGCTGAGTTTGATTCTGGGTATTCATTAACCACTTGTTGGAACAATTTTTTTGCACCAGCGGCATCGCCTAACTTTTGCAGAACCGTTCCTTGTTTTAATAAGGCATCACTGCGCTTATTAGACTCAGGATATAAACGAATAACCTTATCAAAATGATCTTTTGCTGCTGTGTAGTTGGCTTTATTAAATAAAAGCTGCCCTAACCAGTAGTGAGCATTTGGAATATAAATTGATTTTGGAAATTGTTCGATGAATTTATCAAATGCAGGAATCGCATCATCATAACGTCGCTCTTTCAAAATCAAGTTTACCGCTTGATCATAAGCTTCATTTTCACCTAACGTGCCACCATACTGTTCCATCGACGTTTCTTCTACAATGGGTTCAACAACCTTTGAGGTTTGTTGTACATTGCTAAGACGACGTTCAATTTCGAGATATAGTTCGCGTTGACGATCAACAATTTGCTCAAGCTTATGCGTGTGTGTTTCAGTAACACCACGTAACTCACTTACTTCATCTTGCAGATCATTAATTTGCTGTTGCAAATTAACTTGAGCGGCACCACGTGCCTGAATAAGGCGTTTTAGCTGTGTTACTTGCTCAGAGAGCTGACCGTTATTACTAAGATCAGTAACGGGAGCATCCGCAAGGGCTGCCCCGCTAGCAAGAAGAACGGCCAATAGAGAGAATCTCATAGACTGTCGCTTCTTATTTGATTAGTAAACTAATACTGAACGACGGTTTTTAGCAAAACCTTCTTGTGTACGAGACAAATCAAGAGGTTTTTCTTCACCGTAAGAAACAGTAGAGATCTGGCTTTGCATTACACCTAAGTTTTGTAGGTATGTAGCTACGGCCTTCGCACGACGTTCACCTAGAGCAATATTGTACTCAGGAGTACCACGCTCATCACAGGGACCTTCAACCATAACCGTTTGGTTAGGGTTTTTAATTAAGTAGTCAGCGTGTGCTTGTAATAATTCTAAGTATTTTGCATCAACTTTTGAATCGTCAAAGTCAAAGTAAACTGTTTGTTCTTGACGTAATGCATCAAATTTAGCTTGCTGCATTTCTTCAACTGTTGGTGCTTTTTCAACAGTCGCAACTTCAACTGCAGATGCGTTTTGGCCCATGCCAGAAGCTTGAGTCGCTTCAGTTGAGTTTGTCGCTGCTGCCTTGCTTTCGTCGTTAACAACAGAGCTTGAACCACAAGCTGTTAAAACAAGAGCTGGAATAGCGATCAAAAGACCTTTTGTAATTTTGCTAAATTGCATTCTTTGTTTCCTTTTTATCCACAAATCGTTGTTAGTATAAACGTTGTTAAATTCAACGCCTTTTTATTTTAAAAATGGTGACCATGCAGGACTTTTAACCTGTCCACTGGCTGCCGGTAATCTTGCTTTAAAACGACCATCTATTGAAACCAAAGCAAGCACCTGTCCATTACCATGCATAGTACTATATATAATCATAGACCCATTAGGGGCTAAGCTTGGGCTTTCGTCTAAGCGTGTTTTTGTCAACACTTGGAAGTGACCTGAGTCTAGTTCCTTTTTGGCAATATGATAGTTGCCTTGCGTTCTGTTAACCATGATTAAGTGTTTGTTATCAGGAGTAATTGAACCACCTAAATTCATTTCGCCATCAAAGGTTAACCGCTTTATACGCTTGTTTTCCAAATTTACGCTATATAGTTGAGCATTACCACCCCGTTCTGAGCTGAACACAATATATTTTGCGTCAGGTGACCAGCTTGGTTCGGTATCAATAGCTCTATGTTTAGTTAATCGCGTTAACGTCTTGTTTGTCAACTCTAAAACATAAAGTTCAGGGTTGCCGTCTTTTGACAATACTAGCGCTAACTTATCACCATCTGGACTCCATTGAGGCGCTCCGTTTATGCCATCATAAGACGTCAGCAATTGTCGCGTTCCTGTATAAATATCTTGGATGTAGATTTGTGAACGATTATTCTCAAAGGTTACATACGCTAACTTTGTTCCATCAGGTGACCAAGACGGTGACATTAAGGGCTCTTTAGAACGTAATAAAACTTGTTCATTTGCACCATCGTAGTCTGCTACGATTAACTTATACGTATATTCTTCGCCATGGTTCACTGTTACATAAGCTATTTTTGTTAAAAATGCGCCGCGTTCACCCGTTAACTTTTCATAAGCTAAGTCACTAATACGGTGTGCATAACGTCGAAACTGCTTAGCGTTGATGGTTACTTGGCGATTATCAAGGATATGGTCTTTGGTTTCGACCAATTTTCCTTCAACTAAAACCTGGATTGTACCGCCAGTAATTTGCCCACGTAAGACGTCGATTAATTCATAACTCACTAAAAAGCGATCTAATGATTGGTCAACAATGGTTCCTACTAAAACTGCTTCTGCACCTAATGACGCCCACGACGCATAATCGACTTCTTCATCTTTAGTCGGCATTTGTGGCATTTCATCTATAGGTAACGGTTTAAACTTACCGCTACGCATTAAATCAGCAGCAATAATTTCAGATATATTCAGTGGTAATTCTGCTAAACCATCATATTTAAAAGGCACAATTGCAATCGGACGAGCACTGTCAGTACCCTCTGTGATTACAATTTCCAACGCGGCATTAGTTGTTTGACTTATTAGTAAACTGAATAAGGCCAGCACCTTTATTATGTGTCGAATCATTAGAACTCAGGCTCCACGGTTAAATTAATATCTCGCAATTGTTGATATACATCTTGTTCTTTAGAAACAGGTAACGTTTCCGCTCTTAATACAGCACGTTCAGCGGCTTTACAAATATTATTTTGGCCATTCAGTATCGTTACTTTTGTCACTAAGCCACTAAATGCTAACTTAATGTTTAGTCGACATGACGTTCCTTTCATACTTGGATCTACAATTAAGTTTTGCTGAATCTTAGAAGTTATTAAGGCTTGGTATTTTTGGACCTCAGACATAACAACTTTCTGACGTGCTTTTTGACGTACACTTTGCTCTCTAGCTAATTGCTCTTCTAACATTTTTTCTTGTAATGCTTTTTCTTGTGCAGCTTGCTCACGTTTGCGTTTCTCTGCTTCGGCACGTTCGGCAGCTTCTTTTGCTGCTTTTTCTCGTTGCTTACGTTCAGCTTCGGCTTTTTGAGCTGCAGCTTTGGCCGCTTTTTCCTCAGCTTCTTTCTGTTGCTTCGCTTTTAATGCTTCAGCCTTTGCTTTTTTCGCTTCAGCTTCACGTTTAACACGTTCTTTTTTAGCTAAGTCAGCTTTACGTTTTTCTTCTGCTGCTTTTTTCTTTTCTGCTGCTGCTTTACGACTTTCTTCAGCGGCCTTTTTTTTAGCGGCGTCCGCTTTGCGTTTCGCTTCTTTTGCTTCTTTTTCGCTTTGTAACTGTTGTTTATTTAACTTGTTGAGATCTTTTTTTGCTTGTTGTGCACGCTCTTCAAGCTCTTTTACTCGTCGCTCTTCAGCGGCTTTTTTGTCTGCTTCTTGTTGTTTAAATTTAGAAACTTGTTGTTCTAATGCCGCAGAGTCTATTACCACGGCATCAATCGCCGACAGCTCCGTTGCTTTTTTGGGCTTTTCTTCAGGTGCTGTAAAGTTAAAACTTAAAACCACAACAATGCCAAATATAAGGTGTAACCCAAAAGACTTTGCTAAAAAAGGTGAATAACTACGGTTAAACATTATTTGGCTGGCTCCGTCATTAATCCAACTGAAGGTGCGCCTGCTCGTTGCAGCAAGACCATCAATTCAATGACATTATTGTACGCAATATTTCTATCGGCCTTCACAACCACCGGTGTTTGAGGGTTTATTTGTAGCTGAGCAGCCACTATTACAGCAACATCCGTCGCTGACATTGGCTCTTCACTGTCTTCACCACCTGTGGATACAAAATATTGGCCTTGAGCGTCTATTGACGCAATGATTGGAGATAAACTATCTTCGTCAAGAGGCTCAGAGTTCGCTTGTGGCAAGTCTACTTTTACGCCTTGTGTAACAAGGGGTGCTGTCACCATAAAGATAATCAACAAAACCAACATAACATCGATATACGGTACTACGTTGATTTCGGCGACTGGTTTTCTACGACGTCGAATAGGTGTATTCATAACGATTAGGCCGAAGTATTAATGTTGGCAGTAACTTGGCGATGAAGAATATTGGCAAACTCTTCTGTAAAGTTCACATAACTTACTTCAAGTTTTTCTACTCTATGAGCAAAGCTGTTGTAGGCTAATACAGCAGGAATCGCTGCAAATAGTCCCATCGCCGTCGCGATCAGTGCTTCGGCAATACCAGGAGCAACCATATTTAGCGTCGCTTGTTGGACTTCACCTAATGCTAAAAATGCATTCATGATTCCCCAAACGGTCCCGAACAAACCAATATAAGGGCTAATTGAACCTACTGATGCCAAGAAACTTAAATGACGTTCTAAGTCTTCAACTTCACGAGATAAGCGAACACGCATGGCTCGATGTGTGCCTTCTAAGTAAACTTGCGCAGAACCTATGCTGTTTTTCTTTAGACGTGCAAACTCTTTAAAACCATCTTTGAATAGTGATTCCAAGCCATCAACTGATTGTCTAGCGGTGATTTCACTGTAAAGACGGCTTAAGTCAACACCTGACCAAAATCTATCTTCAAATGTCTTGGTTTTTTTCTCAGCTTCTAACAATACTTTACGACGCTGAAAAATGATGGCCCAAGAACTAATCGATAAGCCTAACAGGGTTAACATGACCAACTGAACAATAAAGCTGGCTTCCCAAAACAATCCCCAAAAACTAATTTCAGCTTGCACTTTTTAACACCTCTAAGATTTCCGAAGGCATAGCCAATGGCTTCCCTGACTCCGAATTAACACAGGCTACAATCACGTTCGCTTTAAAAACGACATGTTGTTGCTCATTTATAATAACTTGAGCAAATTCAATCGAAGCACGTTTTAACTTAATAATTTCAGATTGTACCATTAGCGCTTGGTGTAATCTGGCAGACGATTTGAATTCAATATTCATCTTTGTAACTACAAAGCCTATATTCTGCTTAAGATAGCCGTCTTGTTCAATACCTAAAGACAGTAAAAATTCAGTTCTTGCTCTTTCACAGAACTTTAAATAGTTCGCATGGTACACAATACCACCTGCGTCGGTATCTTCGTAGTACACTTTTACAGGAAAATTAAACACACAACCCCTCGTCAACCCTTTTAAAACAATTTTTTTAGCTTATTTAATGAATACATTATGCATATTTATTAAAAATAAATAGAGTTTTTATTCCGACATTAGGAATACTTTTATTGTTTGAAAATCACACAACACAAATAAACCGTTGATAAGTAA
Source organism: uncultured Psychrosphaera sp. (assembly GCA_963925625.1). Taxonomy (GTDB): domain Bacteria; phylum Pseudomonadota; class Gammaproteobacteria; order Enterobacterales; family Alteromonadaceae; genus Psychrosphaera. The sequence continues at coordinate 34,490 of CAWUUQ010000043.1, read as the reverse complement.
GGTTCATACTCCGTTAGTAGGGAATATAACAAAGATATAGGCATAATAACTAACTATTCAGGATTAGATTTTCTAATACCCAAAAGCAAAAAATCTTGTTTGAAGTATTTACTCTAATCCCTATAATGCTCGCATCTTCTGAACACAACCTGTTCAGTATTGAAGAAACGAATTTTTAGTTCTCTTCTCCTATTCATGTTCCCTGGAATTTATTCCTTATATTTCGCCCATTCTTTGAATGGGCATTTTTTTTGCCTGAAAGTTCACTTCTATATTTATTTTCTTTTTATTTCTTATATCTGACTTTAGTGCAGTAATTAAAAAACGAGCCTTAGCCCGTTTTTGATTAATACTTACCTTAATTTGTTGGTAGGTCGTAACCTAAATGTTGATAGGCTCTTGGTGCAGCAATTCGGCCTCTTGGTGTACGTTGTAAAAAACCTTGCTGTATTAAATAGGGTTCAATCACATCTTCTATCGTGTCGCGTTCTTCACCAATGGCTGCAGCAATATTATCCAATCCAACTGGACCGCCATCAAACTTTTCAATCATAGTGGCAAGTAACTTTTTATCCATATAGTCAAAACCTTCACTATCAACATTTATCATATCTAGTGCTTGTTTTGCAATGTCGTCACTTACGGTGCCATCGCTTTTTACATCAGCAAAGTCTCGGACTCTTCGCAATAATCGATTCGCTATTCGAGGAGTGCCTCGTGAGCGTCTGGCAACTTCAATGGCTGCATTAGGGGTCATTTCTAAATTTAAACAAGCTGCGCTTCGTTCTATAATGCGAGCTAAATCAGCTACTTTATAAAACTCTAAGCGTTGCACAATGCCAAATCGGTCTCGCAATGGCGACGTTAAAGCGCCTGCTCTTGTTGTAGCGCCTATTAAAGTAAAAGGGGGAAGGTCTAGTTTTATTGAACGAGCAGCTGGACCTTCACCAATCATTATATCTAATTGGTAGTCTTCCATCGCAGGATATAGAATTTCTTCAACTACTGAGCTTAATCGATGAATTTCATCGATAAACAAAACATCGTTTTCTTCAAGATTAGTGAGTAACGCCGCTAAATCACCTGCTTTTTCTAACACAGGACCAGATGTAGTTTTTATGCTTACATCCATTTCATTGGCAACGATGTTAGCCAACGTAGTTTTACCTAAACCTGGAGGGCCAAATATAAGCAAATGATCAAGTGCCTCGTTTCTGTTTTTCGCCGCCTGAATAAAGATCTCCATTTGTTCTTTAACAACGGGCTGACCTTGATAGTCATCCAACAGCTTAGGTCGTATTGCGCGATCAATAACTTCGTCTTCACCGATGGATTCCGCTGCAACTAAACGATCCGCTTCTATCATTCTTTATTTCCCATATTTGAATTAAAGCATACTTTTTAACGCGTTTCTGATCACTACTTCACTATCGTCGCCTTCAGTGTATACGGCTTTAGCAGACTTTAATGCTTGTTGTGGAGAATAACCTAAAGATACCAATGCAGATACCGCATCGTCGAGTCCATTTGACTTTAACGCTGTGTTAATCGACATTCCAGGCATTGAAGGTGAACTTGACGGTGCCATATTAAGTTCTTTAATTCGGTCTCGCATTTCAATTAACAATCGTTCTGCCGTTTTTTTACCAACGCCCGGTAATTTAACCAATGTCGTTATGTCATCATGCTCAACACATTGCACAAACTGCTCGGCCGTAAGGCCAGAAAGAATAGTCAATGCGAGTTTTGGACCTACTCCATTTGCCTTTATTAGCATACGAAACAAAGCACGTTCTTGTTTAGAACTAAAGCCATAAAGAAGCTGAGCATCTTCTCGAACCACAAAGTGTGTGTAAACGGTTGCTGATTGACCAATGTCGGGTAATTCATAAAAGCTGGTCAGTGGCAGTTGAACTTCGTATCCAACACCATTTATATCGATCAATAAATCTGGAGCTTGTTTGTCAACGACAACGCCTAATAATCTTCCAATCATAAAATTTGCTTTGTTAAAACATCAATAACTGTAAATATACACAGCATTTCTATCGACGTAAACGGCCTCGCACGGTTTTTTTCGCAACACCTGCCATATTTATTAAACTTTGATTAGTATTGCCATGGCAAATCGCTACTGCCAAGCCATCAGCTGCATCGGCTTGAGGTTTCCCTGAGAGCTTTAATATTTGTTGAATCATATGCTGAACTTGAGCTTTATCAGCGGCACCAGTCCCTACAACGGCTTGTTTTATTTGACGAGCTGAATATTCAAATACAGGCAGTTCACCTTGAGTTGCGGCTACGATAGCTGCGCCTCTGGCTTGCCCAAGCTTTAATGCTGAGTCGGGATTGTGAGCTAAAAAGACTTGCTCAATGGCAAAGGTATCAGGTTTATATTGCTGAATTATTTCAGAGATGCCGTTAAAGATGGTATTGAGTTTAATTGAAAGGTCAGCATCAGGCGTTCTTATACATCCACTACCTAAATAGGTGAATTTAGAACCCTGCTGCTGCACTATGCCATAACCCGTAATTCGTGAACCTGGATCGATACCGAGAATAACGGGCATGTATGAGACCTTTTATTGTGCGATGCAAAAAGCGCTTTTATTTAGCGCTATCATCTGCAGGTTTTGTTTTATCAACCTTTGGCAATACTGCAATTCCAAGATCAACCAATGCCTCTGGATTTGCAACACCTGGTGCTGATGTTAGTGGACAAGCCGCAGTCGACGTTTTTGGGAATGCCATAACATCACGAATAGAATCGGCACCTACCATTAACATAACAATACGGTCTAAACCAAAGGCTAAACCAGCATGTGGAGGAGCGCCATATTGTAATGCGTCTAATAAGAAACCAAATTTTTCTTCGGCTTCTTCGTCACTAATACCAAGCAATTTAAATACTTGTGCTTGCATCGCTTGATCATGAATACGAACAGAACCACCGCCCAACTCACAACCATTAAGAACCATGTCATAAGCATCAGAAATTGCTTCTGCAGGGTTAGCAGCAAGTTCTTCAGGTGTTAAGTTGCTTGGCGCTGTAAACGGGTGATGAAGTGGTGTTAACGCACCGCCTTCTAATTCTTCGAACATTGGAAAATCAACAACCCATAATGGGGCCCATTTATCTTCCGTTAATTCAAAGTCGACACCTAACTTAAGACGTAATGCGCCAAGTGCATCAGTTACAACATTTTTAGTATCTGAACCAAATAGTAAAATGTCGCCATCTGTTGCGCCTGTACGTTCTAAAATTTGTGAAGCAACTTCTGCATTTAAAAACTTAACGATTGGAGACTGAAGTCCTTCTATGCCTGCTGACATATCGTTTACTTTCATCCACGCCATGCCTTTAGCGCCGTATTTACCAACAAACTCTGTGTAACCATCTATCTGTTTACGAGTCATTGACGCGCCGCCAGGAACTTTGATTACCGCAACACGACCTTTAGGATCATTGGCTGGGCCGCTAAATACTAAACTCAACGTCTTTTAAAATATCGGCGACATCAACTAACTCAAGAGGGTTACGTAAGTCAGGCTTATCTGAACCAAAACGACGCATTGCTTCTGCGTATGTCATTGATGGAAAGTCACCTAATTCGACATCTAACAATTCGTTAAATACTGAACGAACCATTTTTTCAGTTAACGACATAACGTCTTTACCTGTCATAAAGGTGGTTTCAATATCTATTTGAGTGAATTCAGGTTGACGGTCAGCACGTAAGTCTTCGTCTCGGAAACATTTAACAATTTGGTAGTATCGGTCAAAACCCGCCACCATTAATAACTGTTTAAATAATTGCGGCGATTGCGGAAGCGCAAAAAACTCGCCTTTATGCGTACGGCTTGGTACTAAGTAATCACGAGCACCCTCTGGCGTCGCTTTAGTTAGAATAGGCGTTTCAATATCTAAGAATGCGTTGTCATCTAAGAAACGACGAACTGCACTAGTCACTTTTGAACGGAATTGAATTCGTTGATTCATTACTGGACGACGAAGGTCTAGATAACGAAAGCGAAGACGTGCTTCTTCCGAGTTCTCTTGGTTAAAATCTAATGGGAGTGGTGCAGAAGCATTAAGAATAGTTAAATCTTTAACATAAAGTTCAACTTCACCCGTCGCCATGTCTTTGTTTACTTGGCTGTCTGGACGCGCACGAACAATGCCTGTTATCGAAATACAAAATTCGTTACGTAGTTTATTAGCTGCATCAAATATTGCTGATTCATCAGGATCAATAACCGCTTGCACGATTCCTTCACGGTCACGCATATCAATAAATATTAAGCCACCTAAGTCGCGACGTTTGTTAACCCAGCCACATAAAGTAACTTCTTGATCGACTAGACTCTTGTTGAGTTGACCACAATAATGAGAACGCATATTTAACCTATTATTAGAAAGTTGAATTTAGTGCAAAGACCAATAGAAATAATGATCTAAAAAGTGGCGAACATTATAAGGATTTGCCCGTCAATGTCACCGCTTGTTATACAGTTTAAAGAAAAAAAGAAGGAATTATTGGTTATCGCAGGACGACTCAACATTATCGAGCAAAGGCGTAACTATTTTTACCATTTGCTTTGACCACATACATCGCTCCGTCAGCGGCTTTGATTAAGCTGTTAACGTCTTGACCATCTTTTGGGAAACAAGAAATACCGATTGACACGCCAATGCTAACCGTAGCCACAGACAATACAAAAGGCTCAGTCAGGTCAGCAATAATTTTTTCTGCTATACGGTCCGCTTTAATACCGGAATCTAGGCTTGTTGCCAAATAGATGAATTCGTCGCCACCAAACCTTGCTACGGTATCTGAGTTGCGGCCTATATGTGCCAAGCGCTGTGACACTTGAGTCAATAGCTCATCGCCAACATCATGACCATAGCTGTCATTCACTTGTTTAAAGCCATCCAAATCTAAGAATAAAATTGAAAGCTCTTTATTTGAACGGCCATGATAAGAAATAGCTTGTTTAAGTCTATCCGTTAATAAAGCTCTGTTTGGCAAACCCGTCATCACGTCGTGTGAGGCGATATGTTTGAGCTTTTCTTCCGCATGTTGACGTAACAAAATTTCACTTTTCAGTTTGCGATTCCACATTAGAATTACGAAAATAATAATCGTTGCCAAACTAACGGCAATAGTGATGTTCCGCCAATAAATTTCAAACTTAATACCAGCGACAACATCCACTTTATTCCATTTTTTCAAGATTCTTTCAATATCCGCTTCAGACATGGAAAGCACAACTTTCTCTAAAATTCTAGCTTGCACAGTGAGTGCTTTTCTTGTGCCTATGTGCGCATTGTCACTACCCATGTCATCTAAAACGTGAATTTTGTATTGATACAAAGAATTGTCTTGAATGTACTGTGCAGAAACCGTCATTAAATCTAAAATACCGTCTATTACACCCGCTTTCAGTAATTCATGAGCTTCGTTAAAATCTTTGACAACATGAATTAGCACTTGTGGGTGTTTGTCGTGAATTTCTTTAATTATTTGATAACCTTGAATGATAGCGACACGTTTACCATAAAAGTTCTTAATACTATTGACGTTATCAATCGATTTATGGGAAATAACAGACCATGATGTGCGCCAATATGGCGATGTAAAGTTGGCAAATGAACTTCTTTGTTCTGACGCGGTTATATTTGCAACAATATCTAGTTGGCCTTCTTTAAAGCTTAAATAAAGCTCTTCCCAAGTTGGAAATACTACGAAGTTATATTTTTGTCCGGTCAATTTAGTCGCAATTTCAAACATATCACGACTAATACCAGATATCTCACCACGTTCATTCACAAACTCATAAGGCTTCCAATCTTCTACTATCGCCACGTTCATTTCGGGGTTTTCTGCTAACCACAGTTTTTCTTCGGCTGTCAGGCGAAATTTATTTTTTTGAGTACTGTAAAAACGAGCGTCCGGGTTTTTAATCCAACGATTTTCAATGTCTACCAACTCTTGTTGGCTAATCAATTCAAATCCATTATTAATTTGTTTAAGCAATGACTTATCTTTATTGCTTACTAGAGAGTATATTTTTGACTCATAACTGATGTCGTCTACTTGATGAAAACGCTCTGCAATATTGTTTTCATCTAAACGTTGCTTTGTCATTTGAGCAGAAGTAACAAAACCCGCTATTTTACCGGTAATAGCATCATTTATTGCTTGATCTAAGTTGTCATAAAAAACCAAGTTAAAATTGGGGTAAGTCAATTTAAGCTGTTCTTGATATGGCGCGCCTTTATAAAGGCCAATAGATTTACCATTCAGTTGTTCTATGGAAAGGTTAAAGTCATAACTATCATATACAAACAGTGATGAATATGTTGAATAGATATGTTTTGCACGAGGCAACCCAGAGTTTGTAGTCATACTTTCTGGATAACCCGCATGAATATTGGTTTTGTTTTCGCTAATGGCTCTAAGTGAAAGTTCTGCTGTATTAGGTACAAATCTAATTTTAGTTTTGGTTTTTTTCGCCCATAACTTCCATACATCTATCAATAGGCCAACAGCCTGCCCTTCTGAATCAACACCCATAAATGGCTCTGCAGCGGCGGAAATACTAATCAGCAATTCATTTTCATCGCCTCTAGTAGAAAACCACTTATCATTTATTGTTTGTCGTTCATCGTTAGTTATTAATTTAAATCCGGCCTCAACTAACTCCTCTATTTTTTTGTTGCCCTTTTTAACCGCAACATGAGTTTTAATTTCGCCAATTTTAATACTTTTATAAGCTGGGAATAAATCACTTAATTGCTTATAGCCTTCACTTCTAAATGAGAAAAAGTCAAAAGATGCAAAAACCTTAATTTCGCCTTTAAAAATGCCGTCGATTAACTCATCCCAAGTATTGTAATAACGGCTAGAGAGGCTCGAGTTTTTGTCTAGCAACATATGATCAAAGTTATTTGAAGCCACTACACCAATGATATAAGGAGATAGTTCGCTCATTGTTTGAATAATTTCTAAGTCTTTGTGCACATATACATTAATAGGTGTGACATAAACTTCACCGCTAAAATCAAAATGTTGATCTCGATTTAATCTATTAGCTAGTGAACCATGAACATGCGCTTTTTCGTCAAGCACATAAGATTCTGTAAGTTCGTCTTCCATCATCACAAACTCAATAGGCGTATTCGTTTTTTCTGCCCAAAGTGTCCAGATATCAACAACATAACCTGATGGCAATTCTTTGTCTAAATAATGGTAAGGAATTGTGATATTCGGTAGCGCTATACGAAGAGGGTTTTCTGGTGATATTTCAGAATTTAATTTCGGTTCCACGGCACCAGCGTTGTTTAAAAACAATGCGGTACAAAACAAGAAGGTTAGCATCCTGACTAAAATCGGCTTCATTGGTTATAGGAATCTTTCTGAGTTATTATTATAATGTCCATTCACGAGTGTATTTGTAACAAATTATGGCTAAAAGTCCAAGTTTAATTTTTCAACACTTTGTTGATTAATCAAGCCTTACTTATAAATCTTTTATAATAATCATTAGGTTAAACATGCAAGATAATATTTATGCTTCACCATTAGGTACTGTAAAGGATTTCACCTTCGATCCGTCGGTAGTGGAAGTTTTTCCAGATATGATTCAACGAAGCGTGCCTGGTTATTCAACTATTGTGAGCTCGATTGGTAAATTAGCCCAACAGTTTCAGCAGAATGATTCTGTCATTTATGATCTTGGATGTTCATTAGGCGCTGCCACTATTTCAATGAGAAAATTCATTGATGCCAAAAACTGCAAAATTATTGGCGTTGATAATAGTGTCGCAATGGTAGAACGCTGTAAGCTTCACGTGAACTCTTTTAAGTCTGATATCCCGGTGGATATTGTTTGTGCCGATATAAATGATATAAAAATTGAAAATGCGTCTGTTGTCGTAATGAATTTTACTTTACAATTTATCCCGCAAGAATCTCGTCTTGATTTAATTAATAAAATTTATCAAGGTTTAAAGCCTGGCGGTGTGTTTATTCTGTCGGAAAAGTTTATAATAGGCGACTCAGTTTTAAATAACTCTATTAATGACTTACATTTAGACTTTAAGCGAGCCAATGGTTATAGCGAGCTTGAAATTAGTCAGAAACGAAGTGCCATCGAGAACGTGATGAAAATTGATAAATACGATGACCATTTGACGCGATTAAAAGGCATCGGCTTTGACCACGTAACCTGTTGGTATCAATGTTTTGATTTTGGTTCTTTTTTAGCGATAAAAAACTAGATAAGCAGTAGCAATTTCATGACTGATATTTTTAATGGCTTTTATAGTCAAATAGCGCAAAACAGATTATCACATTGGCTTGAATCTTTGCCAAAGCAGCTTAACGACTGGCACACCTCTAACTTGCACGGCGAATATAAGCTGTGGATGAAAAACATTGACCTACTTCCCACTTTAGAATCTAAAAATGTAAACCTCATTGACCGTGTTGAAGTAAACGGTGAGTCTGAGCTTTCTGAAGGTTTACAGAAAAAAACAATTCATCATTTAATGCAGCTTAAACCTTGGCGCAAAGGCCCATATCATTTGCATGGTATTCATGTTGACACTGAATGGCGTTCAGATTTTAAATGGGATCGTTTAACACCTTATATTTCAGATTTAAAAGACCGCTTTGTCTTAGATGTTGGTTGTGGCAGTGGATATCACTTGTGGCGAATGAAAGGCCAAGATGCAAAATTTGTTGTTGGCATCGACCCAACTCAATTATTTTTTGCGCAATTTATGGCGGTTCAACACTTCATTCAAGACCCTAGCGTTAACCTATTACCGATTGGAATTGACGACCTTCCTAAACTGCAGTCTTTTGATACTGTATTTTCAATGGGTGTTTTGTATCACCGAAAATCTCCTATCGACTTTCTTCAGCAGTTAAAAGCGCAGTTAGTTAAAGGTGGAGAGCTCGTTTTAGAGACCCTAATTATTGAGGGTGATGAAAATACAGTATTAGTACCTGAAGACCGATACGCGAAAATGAAGAACGTTTGGTTTATCCCAAGTGCAAAAGCGTTAGAAGGTTGGCTTAAAAAAGTTGGCTTTAGCAATATTAGACTGGTCAACATTGATCAGACTACGCAGGACGAACAACGTAAAACTGATTGGATAGACACAGAGTCCTTAGAAGACTTTTTAGACCCCAACGACCCAAACAAAACGATAGAGGGTTATCCCGCTCCTCTTCGCGCCATTATTGTCGCCAGCGCTTAGGAACTATCATGCCTCTCTGTCGTTCTAAATCAACTATCGAACAATGGCAAACTTTGCAAATGATGGTTGATGCTGACAGTGATTACCAAACAAAACATTCACCTCTTTATTTAAAACAATGTGACAGGTTACACGGCAATCTATGTAACCAGCTAACAATTCAGGTCTCAACTGATACACTAGTTAACGTTACATTAGAAACACAGCCTAATTCTAGAGCAAAAACACTGAATACCCGACAATTTAACCTGTCGACATTAAGATTAAATTTGGCGCTACAGCCAACCCCCACCCCACTTTTGAGGACAAGACATTGAGCAACAATCAATCTTTAAGTTACAAAGACGCTGGTGTAGATATTGATGCAGGTAATGCGTTAGTTGAACGTATTAAAGGTGCTGTAAAACGTACTAAACGACCAGAAGTAATGGGCGGACTTGGCGGATTTGGTGCGTTATGCCAACTTCCGAGTGGTTACAAAGAACCGTTATTAGTAGCTGGAACGGACGGTGTAGGTACTAAACTACGATTAGCCATTGATTTAAAAAGACACGATACTGTGGGTATTGATTTAGTTGCTATGTGTGTCAATGATTTAATTGTACAAGGCGCTGAACCTCTGTTTTTCCTAGATTATTACGCTACGGGAAAATTGAATGTTGATGTAGCGGCTGATGTTGTTGGCGGCATTGCAGATGGCTGTGTGTTGTCAGGATGTTCACTTATTGGTGGTGAAACTGCTGAAATGCCAGGCATGTATGAAGGTGATGATTATGACATGGCTGGGTTCTGTGTTGGTATTGTTGAAAAGTCAAAAGTAATTGACGGAACCAAAGTAAAACCTGGCGACCAATTGATTGCTTTAGGTTCATCAGGCCCGCATTCAAATGGTTATTCACTTATTCGTAAAGTAATTGAAGTTTCTGGTGCCGATTTGAATGCTGAATTCCATGGAAAACCACTTGCTGATCATTTAATGGCACCTACACAAATTTATGTAAAACCAGTTCTTGAGTTACTAAAGCAGATTGATGTGCATGCCTTATCACATATTACTGGCGGTGGTTTTTGGGAAAACATTCCACGTGTATTGCCTGCATCTACCAAAGCAGTTGTTAATGAAAATACATGGCAATGGCCTGCAGTCTTTGACTGGTTACAAGAGAATGGCAACATTGAACGTCATGAAATGTATCGTACTTTTAACTGTGGTGTTGGTATGGTGATTGTTGTTGCAGAACAAGACTTGGAGTCAAGTTTAGCGATTCTAAAACAAGCCGGCGAAAACGCATGGCACATTGGTGAAATACAAGCAGCTAGTGACTCAGAAGAACAAGTTGATATTATTAAGGCGTAAGTTGTGACTAAATTAGCAAAGATAGTAGTTCTTATTTCAGGCAACGGTTCTAACTTACAAGCAATATTAGATGAAGCTGACGCAGCGCGGATCCCTGGATCCGTTGTTGCGGTTATTTCAAATAAACCGAATGCTTTTGGACTGCAACGAGCTGAAAATCACGGCATAACGAATCAAGTCATTAACCACAATGACTATGAAAGTCGTGACGAATATGATGCAGTTTTAGCCAAGGCAATTGAAGAACACCAACCCGACGTTGTGGTATTAGCTGGATTCATGCGTATTTTAACCGCTAAATTTGTTGAGCAATTTTCTGGTCGACTTGTTAATGTTCACCCTTCTCTATTGCCTAAGTATCAAGGATTGAATACTCACCAACGAGCTTTAGATGCAGGTGACAAGGAACATGGTTGCAGTGTTCATTTTGTTAACGAACAACTTGATGGCGGGCCAGTGATTTTACAAGCTAAAGTTCCAGTGTTTGAAGACGACAATGCCGAATCTCTTGCGGAACGTGTCCATGTCCAAGAACATTTGATTTATCCGTTAGTAGTAAAATGGTTGTGTGAAAAAAGGTTACGTTTACAATCAGATGGCGTATATTTAGACAACAACCTTTTACCTGAACAAGGCTATGCAAATGATGAATAATTTGATTCGTCCGTTTTTTAAAATTGCGCTTTTTGGTTTGTTTTTACCTTCCTCCGTTATCGCGGTAAGTGCAAATGCTTTTGCGACATCAAAAGTTAATGATTTCAGAATCGTGCCCTTTACGGCCGTTTACGACATGTACCGTCAAGGCGACCGATTAGGTGATGGCGAAAGAGCACTTACTAAAAACGACGATTCAACTTATACATTAAGCTTAAAAAGCGAGCTAAAATGGCTGATATTTTCTGATAAAAGAAAAGAGCAAAGCTCCTTTAAAGTAAAAGACGGCAAAGTAACGCCTGTTCACTTTACCTATAAACGAACAGGCACCGGTAAAGATGACGATGTTTTTATAGAGTTTCGAGAAAATAAAGATCTTGTCATTGTTCCAAAAGCAAAACGTGATCCGGCGCCAAATAAATGGCAAGACGGTTGGCAAGACGAAATGTCACTTCATGCCCAGATTCAATTTGATTTAATGGCGGGTAAAAAGTTATTTAATTATACGATAGTCGCCGATAACGGAAGGTTAAGGGAATATGAATTTGAGGTTATTGGTGAAGAACTAATCAGCACAGGTTTCGGTCGATTTAAAGCCATTAAAGTGGCGAGAATTTATGATGACAAGAAATTTTATGCACAACATGCTTGGTTTATTCCAGAACTAAACTTCACTTTGGCTAGACTTTGGCGAATGAAAAAAGGGGTTGAACAATACGACCTCGTAATTAATAGCTACAACGTTACCGAATAGTTTATGGATACTTTCGACCGTCAACAATTACGAGCCTTAATTCGCCAACGTCGTAATTCATTGACGGCTGAACAGCAATTAGAGGCAGCAAAAGATCTAACCGCACAAGCCTTAAGCCTTATTGGTATCAATAGACGAATCGCACTTTATCTAACGAATGATGGAGAGATTGATACAAGTCATCTTATTGATACATTAAGAGACCGTGAAATTGAACTACACTTTCCTGTGTTACACCCCTTTTGCAAAGGTTACTTAAATTTTCAGTCTGTTAATCGATTAACAAAGTGGACGAGCAATAAGTATGGCATTGTTGAACCAGCTCTAAATTCTCAATCCACTACTATCCTTGAAGATATAAATATTATATTTCTGCCACTGGTGGCATTTGACCATTCGGGCAATCGCTTAGGTATGGGTGGTGGATATTATGACCGTACATTAGCTCACGTAAACCAGCTCAACGCTAGACCGCTATTGGTAGGTCTAGCTCATGATTGTCAACAAGTAGACAGTTTACCCAACCAGTCTTGGGACGTGCCGTGAGATATGATTTTAACGCCGACCCAAAAACTTCAAATACAAAGAGAATACAATGACCCAAGATGAAATGAAAAAAGCCGCTGCACTCGCCGCACTCGATTATATTAAATCCGATACCGTTGTTGGAGTTGGTACTGGTTCTACGGTAAATCACTTCATAGACGGACTTGCGACAATAAAACACAAAATCGTTGGTGCCGTTTCAAGTTCGGAAGCATCAACTGTACGATTAAAAAGTCATGGTATTGAAGTATTTGATTTAAATAGTGTTGCTGACCTAGACGTTTATGTAGACGGAGCCGACGAAATTAATGAAGACAATGCCATGATAAAAGGCGGCGGTGCTGCACTTACACGTGAAAAAATTGTCGCTGCTGTAGCTAAAACCTTCGTTTGTATTGTTGATGACAGCAAGCTTGTACATTTTTTAGGTGAATTCCCATTACCAGTAGAAGTTATTCCTATGGCTCGCAGTTATGTTGCACGTGAAATCGTTAAGCTTGGTGGTAGCCCTGTCTATCGTGAAGGTGTAGTTACTGACAATGGCAATGTAATACTCGATGTTTACGATATGAAAATCGCCCAACCTAGAAAACTAGAAGAACAACTAAACAATATTGTTGGTGTTGTTACCAATGGCTTGTTTGCACATAGAGGCGCAGATCATGTAGTGATTGGGAGTTCTGAAGGCGTAAAAATTAAATAACGTATTCTATTCCTGAAAAGCATCGCCAGATACTGAACATACTGTTGTTTTAGATGCTAAGTATTAACGACGTGCAAATCAGTGCTTTTAAAAGACGCAGAAATAGAGTATTAATTCTAATTCATGTTTTTAATTCTGAATTTTTGATTTTTGATTTTTGATTTTTGAACCTTGAATCTCACTTTAACGTTGGACGTTTTTATGGAAAATATCTCCCTAGCCAAACACAAGATAAAAATTTTGTTATTAGAAGGCCTTCACCCTAGTTCTGTTTCAACATTAACGGATCAAGGTTATGAAAATATTGAATGCCTTAAAACGTCATTACCAGAAGATGAGCTAATTGAAAAAATTAAAGATGCACACTTTATTGGTATAAGATCTCGCACCCAATTGACTAAAAATGTTTTAGAAAAAGCAAATAAGCTAATCGCAATTGGATGCTTTTGCATTGGTACCAATCAAGTAGACTTAAAAGCGGCTCAAGCGCTTGGCATTGCAGTGTTTAATGCGCCCTTTTCAAATACACGTTCAGTAGCAGAATTAGTGTTAGGAGAAATTTTGTTGCTTATTCGAGGTATTCCTGCAAAAAGCGCACAAGCACATAGAGGTGTTTGGGAGAAGTCTGCGTTAGGTTCTTTTGAAGCACGTGGTAAAACCTTAGGGATAATTGGTTACGGACACATTGGTACGCAATTAGGTATTATGGCTGAAAACATTGGCATGAAAGTGCAATTTTATGACATTGAAAACAAGCTAACGCTTGGCAATGCCACTCAAGTTTCTTCGCTAAACAAATTACTAAAAACTTCCGATGTTATTTCATTACATGTGCCAGAAACCAAATCGACACATAATTTAATGGGCGCAAGTCAGCTTGCGCTGATGAAAAAAGGGGCGATTTTGATTAACGCGTCTCGTGGTACTGTTGTTGATCTAGATGCACTAACAGAAGCACTGAAATCGAAACATCTTTCAGGTGCAGCTATCGACGTATTCCCTGTAGAGCCAAAGTCTAATGACGAAGAATTTGTATCGCCATTACGAGGGTTAGATAACGTTATATTAACGCCACATGTTGGCGGTTCTACGCAAGAAGCACAAGAAAACATTGGCATTGAAGTGGCGGGTAAACTCGCTAAATACTCTGATAACGGTTCGACTTTAAGTGCTGTCAATTTTCCTGAAGTGTCTTTGCCTGAGCATACTGGCCGCAGTCGTGTATTGCATATCCATAAAAATCAACCAGGTGTGCTTACCAAGATCAATGAAGCCTTTGCTAAACACAACATCAATATTGCGGCCCAGTATCTACAAACAGCAGATGACATAGGTTACGTCGTTATAGATATAGATGCAGCCGATAGCGAAGTTGCACTTGATGAAGTCAGACTAATTGAAGGTACAATTAAGGCTAGATTGCTGCATTAAAATTTTACTTTACACAAATAGGTTTTACTGTATATTTAAACAGTAAGCAATTTTACTTTCCATAGTCTGGATTTATTAGGAGATAGCAATGGCTGTTGAAACTCGATACGTCGTTATCCGTACCGACAAAAGTAATAAGGAACAAGACGTCATGACCTTTACTGACAAACGTGCTGCTGACGAATATGACAAAATGTTAGATATGGCAGACGACATGTTTGAATTACTACAAAAAAGTGGCGTAAATGTAGAAGATAAAGAGGTTGAGGCGTTAAGTATTTTCTTGGCTAAACAACGAGAAGAAGTACTATTTGCACTTCAAGCCAAGAAAAAACCAGCTCCTAAAAAAGCCAAAGCCAAGTCTGAAAAACAAACAGATTTAGTTGATTCAACTCAAGAGCCTGTTGCAAAAAAGCAAAAGAGTGAGGCCGAGTCCGACTCTCACTCAAATGAAGCTGAGGACAACTTAGTCGATTTTGTAATAGAAAAAGATGATGCTGCTTGATTTGAATTAATTCAGCCTTATAAAGTGGCTTAGCGTATAATAATGCACAAATTATATATCGCTTATTTTACAAGCCACTTAATAAGGAGATTCACTTTGAATAAAAGCTTGATAACAAATCTACTGGCTGCCGCAGGCTGTATTGCAGGTTATAGTCTTAAGTTAGATTGGTTGTTTTACATGTCATTATTTGCATTATCTGGTGCTGTTACAAACTGGATTGCAGTGCATATGTTATTCGAAAAAGTGCCTGGGCTATATGGCTCAGGTATTGTGCAACTTAAGTTTGAAGAATTTAAGAATGCAATTCGCACTATGATAATGGAACAGTTTTTTACTCAAGAAAACTTAAATAAATTTCTTACTGAACAGTCCGGACAAGCTCATCATTTTGAACTTTCGCCTCTTATCGAAGAAACAGACTTATCTCCAGCATTTGACTCTTTAGTGACCACTATTCAACAAAGTTCATTTGGCAGCATGTTAAACATGTTTGGCGGCACCGATGCATTGATGCCTTTAAAAGAACCTTTTGAAAAAAACTTAAAACAATCTATTGCCGACATTACCAGTACTGATGAATTTGCAGAAAAGTTAAAATCTCAACTCGGAAAATCTGGTGCTCTTGGAGATGTAAGAGCAAAGGTTGAATTAATTGTTCAGCAACGCTTAGATGAGCTAACGCCAACAATGGTTAAAGAGTTAGTTCAAGAGATGATTAAGAGTCATTTAGGGTGGTTAGTTGTTTGGGGTGGCGTATTTGGTGGTTTAATTGGATTGTTAACCCAACTTTTAAATTTTTAACTGCTAAAACTCGAATCTATTGTTTGTCCTATAAAAAAACGAGCTGATGCTCGTTTTTTTATGTCTTAGCTACAAATCTTATTTATATGTCATGGCTATTTTTTTAGCTTTACCTTGTCGCTTTATTTCTAAATATTAAACGACAAGTAGCTTTTCCATACGTTTAATCATCTTGATGTCCAAGTCACTAAAACCGTCTACATCATGCGTCACTAAATCTATAGTGACTTTATTCCAAACGTTTGACCATTCAGGGTGATGAATCAATTTCTCGGCATGTATCGCCACTTGTGTCATGAAGCCAAAAGCTTGAATGAAGTTTTTGAAAACAAATACTTTATGCAACTTACCATCAATAATCTGCCATTGTTTATCTTCAGCTAACGCATCATTGATTGTCGCTAGCTCGGCTTGTACTTCTGAATCTGTTAATTTAATTGCAGCCAATGTATTCCCCTTTTTATTCGTTTTAACTCTTTATAAAGTTAATTATTTTATTTAAGCTTTTCGCTTTCCAAAAAATATTATGCTGGCAAATGTGCCTGCATTCTTGATAACAAGTCACCTTCAATAGGTACGGCGCGACCAGTTTTTTGATCCATTACAACAAAGGTAATGTCTGCATCAACGACCACTTTGTCAGTACCTTTTTTTGTAATTACTTGATGAAATACGGCACTTTTGTTACCTATTTTAGATAAAGCAGTTGTTAACTCTAAGGTTTCGCCCATATAAGCACTTGCTCGATAGTTAATGTTTATATTCACAATTGCCCAAGCAAACCCTAACGAGGTAAAGTATTCTATATCGCCACTGTCTTCTAAATACTGCCAGCGCGCTTCTTCTAAAAACTCTAAATATCTCGCGTTATTAACATGTTGATATATGTCTAAATGAAAACCACGTACTTTAATTAAACTTGTTTTGTTCATTACTTCACTCATTTTAACTGCCATGTCTTTATCTAACATCTACTTTATTTTCTACGCTTGCGTTTTTTCTTCTTACCATCGTCTTCTAGCGCTTTTGCCGCTCTGATGGCTTCATTTTCAGCAATAATAACTTTTGCTTGCTCAGCCAGTTCAACGGTTTCTAATGTAATTCGCCCTAACGTGCCTGAACGATATTCATTTAAGATAATTTCTGACACTTTATATAAGTCAGCAATACCGCCTTTTCTAATGCAGGCTCGTTGTTTCGCAATTGCGTCCATGACTTCTATTGGTTGTTGTGGCATTTCTTTTAACTGATAACGTTCCAACAAAAGCTCTGGATAATTTTCCATAATGTATTCAATTGCATAATAGGCGATGTCTTCTTTTTCAGTGACCGTATCTTTAATACCGCCAGTAATCGCTAAACGATACCCACAATCTTCTGGCTCTAATTTAGGCCATAAAAACCCCGGCGTATCATGCAAAACAATGTTGTTATCTAATCGAATTCGTTGTTGTGCTTTTGTTACGCCCGCTTCATTGCCGGTTTTTGCAATGATACGATCGGCTAGAATATTGATTGTTGTTGATTTTCCAACATTTGGAATGCCACATATTAGTGCTCGCAATAGTTTATCTTGGCTAACGCGATGAGGCACCATTTCCGAGATTACATCTATTAAGCCTTTAACTGACTTTACATCATGTTGCGTAACCGCAATGGCATCAATACCACGTTGAGACTTAAAATGCTGTAACCAAATATCTGTTTGAATCGGGTCGGCTAAATCACTTTTGTTCAGCACCTTTAACACCGGTGTCTCACCACGTAATGCAGGCACTAAAGGATTTTCGCTAGAAAACGGGATTCGTGCATCGAGAATTTCAATAATGACGTCAACTTGCGGCATAATTTCAGCGATTTCTTTTCGCGCTTTATGCATGTGACCTGGGAACCAATTAATTGCCACGGGCAACTCCGTTTCTAGTTAACTATTTATTTAATGGCGCACATTCTACCTGTTTGGAGCTATGGGTTAAATCTCTTATTTTCAACTACCATTGAAAAGCCCGATTCATGCTCCCATTGTTAAGCTATAACACGGCTTTTCCGTAAATTTATAAGGAACTTATTATGAGCACATCAACACCAAAAACAGCGGTCATTACCGGAGCCAACAGAGGTATAGGGTTAGCAATGGCTCAACAACTTGTTAAACAAGGTTGGGACATAATAGGCATTTGCCGCACAGACTCCGAGGAACTAGAAGAAATAGCAAGCATGGTGATAAGCGGCATCGATGTCACGGATGCTGATCAGATTGATCAAGTTAAAATGATCATTGGTAAAACAAAAATAGACCTTCTTATAAATAACGCTGGTCTACTTCAAGACGAACAACTTGGTTCTATTGAAGCAGATTCGTTAAGAACTCAGTTTGAAATAAACGCCATTGCGCCGCTTATGGTCACGGAAGCCTTGTTACCTAATTTGCGTAGTGGCAGTAAAGTTGCGTTAATTACCAGCAGAATGGGTTCTATCGCTGACAATGACTCGGGTGGACGATACGGCTATCGAGCCTCAAAAGCGGCGCTAAATGCATTTGGTAAGTCTTTGGCCGTTGACTTAGAACCTAAGGGGATTGCGGTTGCTTTATTACACCCTGGTTATGTACAAACGCGCATGGTCAACTTTGGTGGTCATATTACGCCTGATGAATCTGCAGAAGGTTTATTAGCCCGTATTTCGGAACTGAGTTTAGATAACACGGGTACCTTTTGGCACAGTAATGGTGAAATTTTACCGTGGTAATATTATTCGCTTGGCCAAATGTGTAAAAGCCTAGCTGCAATAAAATGAGCCTTTAAAAACAATTTTCGCTACAATAGCGCTCATAAACTTGTTACATCGATTTTATACATAATATTTATTTTCACATTTCAGATTAAATAGGATTTACAATGGTTGTTTTAACTACAAATTTTGGCGAAATTAAGATTGAGCTATTTCACGACGATGCGCCTGTAACAGCAAAAAACTTTGAAGACTATGTTAAATCAGGTTTTTATGACGGGACTATCTTCCACCGTGTTATCCCTGGATTCATGGTTCAAGGTGGCGGTATGGCACCAGGCATGGAAGAAAAAGACGGGAATGCTCCTATCAAAAACGAAGCTAATAACGGCGTTAAAAATGAACGTGGCACGTTAGCAATGGCTCGTACAATGGACCCGCATTCTGCATCTTCGCAGTTTTTCATCAATAGTACTGACAATAGCTTCTTAAACTTTACTAGTGAATCTTCACAAGGTTGGGGCTACTGTGTATTTGCAAAAGTTGTTGAAGGCATGGACGTAGTAGACAAAATCTCAGCGGTTTCTACAGGTCGTTACGGCATGCATGACGATGTGCCTAAAGAAGATGTGATTATAGAAAAAGCGGAACTTATTGCTTAATTATGTCTAGCACTCTCGTTATTGCCGATTTACACCTTTGTCCTACTCGGCCTGAAATTACCGCTTGTTTATTTGACTTTCTAAATGAAAAGAAAGGCAAACATGACAGCTTATATATTTTAGGTGATCTGTTTGAGAGTTGGGTTGGAGATGATGATGAGAGTGCTTTTAATCTGTCGATTGCCAGTGCTATTCATGCCTTTTCTTTGGCTACTCCAGTTTATTTTATTCATGGCAACCGAGATTTTTTAGTGGGTCAACGTTTTGCCAAACAAGCAGGTATGACGTTATTGCCAGAAAACTTCCTCACTAAGCTTTATGGTCGTAGCGTACTGTTTATGCACGGCGACCAGCTATGCATTGATGATATTGATTACCAAAAATTCAGAAAAAAAAGTCGTTCTTGGTGGTGGCAAAAACTAATGTTGTTATTGCCTTTAAAAAAGCGTCAAAAAATAGCAGAAAATTACCGATTAAGAAGTAAGCTTAGCCAGCAACAAAAAAATGAAGATATTATGGATGTTGCTGACAGAGAAGTTCAACGAGTTGTTTTTGAGACGGGTTGTGAATGGTTAGTACATGGTCACACACATCGCCCTAACATCCACCAGCTAGATAATAAAAAACAAAGAATGGTTGTCGGTGATTGGTACGAGCAAGGCTCTGTATTAGAGTTAACCGCTGAGCGCGGCCAACTCATAACATTACCATTTATTAAGTCTTAAACTTCTCCAACATACTCTCAAGTTTCAAAACAAACTTACCTAAGCTATTGGTAGCCTGAATAGAATCTTTTACGTTTTTATCGGCTTCTTGAGAAATATTACTGATTGAAGTTAGACTCTTTTCTATGTCGGCTGCGATTGCCTGTTGTCGATGAGTCGCTTCTTCCGTTGTAACATTTTGTTGGCTGATTTGCTCAACTGAGATACTAATATGATCAAGCGCATCTTCAAGTTTTGTGGACTCTTCAATGGTTCTAGAGGCTTGTTCATCTGATCGTGTCATCGCCTGAACGGCATTTTGGACCCCGGCTTGTAAATTGTGAATAGTGGCTTGAATCTCTTCTGTAGAGTCTTGGGTTCTTTTTGCAAGGTTACGAACTTCATCCGCTACAACGGCAAAACCTCGGCCCTGTTCACCCGCTCTCGCAGCCTCAATAGCAGCATTTAATGCTAACAAATTGGTTTGTTCAGCAATGCCTTTAATGACTGACAACACATCATTTATGCTTTCGCTTTCTTGTGCTAATTGATTAATGACCTCAACCGATAATTTAATTTCATTACCTAATACGTCCGTCGCCTTTCTAGCGTCAGCTAAAATCAATTTGCCTTGTTTTGTTTGGTCCGTCGCACTATTTAATGAGTGTACGACTGAAGCACTATTTTCAGATACTACAGAAACAGCTTGAAGTAGCTCAACAATAGCATTGGTTATTACACCAGTATCTTCCAATTGGGTTGCAACGGCTTGACCCGTCTGGTGAGCGAGTTCTTCTACTGACTGTGCCTGCTTTGTCACACCTTGTGACGCTGATTGAACTGCTTCAACTAAATGGTGTACGTTTTTGGCCATTTGATTAAAGGCTGTTAATGCTTCTGCTAGTTCATCTTTTGTTAATACTTTAGCGCTTACGGTTGTATCGCCATCGGCTAAGCTTTTTGCAACTCGCGTTAAACTTCGTGTTGTTATTGAAATCGACAGGCTCATTCCTATAAATAAGTAGATAACTAACATTAATGAAATAGTTACTAACGCCACTAAGGTATAGAAGTTTGTTATGTTCTTTTCTATTCGAGCCGATAAACGACTTTCAAACTCGTTAAATAGGAGCTGTTTACTAGCAAAATATCGAGTGAGTTCTTTGCTAATGTGTTGCTCTATTTGATCGCGTGTTAGCAGGATTTCTTCGGCAATTAAAAACTCTTCTTCAAGATACATTAAGCTGTCTTCAATGATTTTATTTAATACAGCAACATCTCCTTTCACTAAAGAAACCAGTGTTTCATCTTGATCTGCAACAAGACTATTCAATTCATTTAATTTAGGTATTTCGGCAGCTAATTCATCTGAAGCTATGCTTAGGCTATCAAAGGTTGCCGATGAAACTTGTGGCTCTCCAATTGCATAAGTTGCCAGAGCATAACCACTTAAAAAAGATTTAAGAGTTGGAATTCTTTTTTCAATCAATAAACGTGATAATAAAACAGTATCTATATCTGGATCGTTTGTTAAACCTTTTAAGTTACCAATGAGTGGATACAGATTATTAAATTGTTCCATTACGGTCAGTAAATAATTAATTTTGTCGGTTGGTGAGCGCCAAACCGCCGATCCTATCGTGCTGGTTTTTTCAATTAACGTTTTTTCTATCAGTTTGACTTGAGCAGATACTTTTTCTAAATCTTGTCCTGAAAACACATTTTTATCTGCTAATTTACCAAGTTTGTTTTTGAATTTTTTAATACGAGCAGTTTGTTCTGCTGGAATCGTTTGACCAGCTCGCCAATGCATGTCACTTGCAATAAGTTCCGTAAGCTCTTTTTGATACTGATCAACTAATTTTATGTAAGCAATGCTTTGTAGTTCATTTTCACTATGCACAATTTCTTTTTTAACAATGCTGACATAGCGAGTCGCTAATATAATAAGTGGAACAAAAAATAGCAGAACAATTAAGGTAAATTTATACCCAAATCGTAATTTGTTCATAAACTGAGTGGCAGGTTTAAATAATGTTTTAAACATAAGTCTCGCATACTTTCTTTTTGTTATTATGAATATAGAAGTATTATTACAGTACGTCTAACTAAAAAAATTCGATAAATACTGCGGCTGTACCTTATTTTATCTGCATTATGGCGTATTTCTTTAATAAATATATAGACATCCGTTATAAACAGCTCATTAAACGTCATAAAACAACGGTTTTTGTAAAATAGGAACTAGATAAGTCTTTAATGACACCTTGTGTTTATAAGATATTGTAAAGACGTGTTATTCATTAAAAGTAAATAGAACAGGAACTGCATATTGAATCTTGATCATACAGTCCAGGTCATTGGACATATCAAAACGCCATTTGCTGAAAAGTTTGGCGTGCCAAGGCAACCTAATTTGTGCTCTGCAAAAGGACAGATATTTCTTGGCGAAGCGTTTAATTCTTTGCAAGCTATTGAGGGGCTAATGCAGCATTCTCATCTTTGGTTGCTGTTTTTATTTGACCAAAATATTGACCAAGGTTGGAAGCAGAGCGTGAGACCTCCGAGGCTAGGTGGCAATAAAAAAGTTGGCGTGTTTTCAACCCGTTCAAGCTTTCGTCCAAACAGTATTGGTATGTCGGTGGTTAAGTTGCTTGGTATCATTGAGATTAATGGTAAGCCAGTCATTGAAGTTTCAGGCGTAGACGTAGTGAATAACACGCCAATTATAGATATAAAACCCTACATTCCTTATTCAGATAGTGTTTCAGAAGCAAGATCTGAAATGGCTAGTGATTCTCCAGAAGAGTCGCTTACTGTTAGTTTTAGTGATTTAGCTTTAAAGAACATGGAAACATTAAAGGTTCAATCTGACCTCCGACAATTGATATCAGAAGTGTTAAAACAAGATCCACGTCCGTCTTACAAAAAAAATAGACTTGATCCTAAAATTTATGCCATTACATTAGAAAATATAGATATCAAATGGCAAGTTACTGAACAGCGATGTGAAGTTTTAGAAGTATCCCAGATAACTCCAAGAGCATAAATTTTATGATATTGAAAAAACGAAGCATAGTTATAAATCAATCCATATCTCGACCAACAAAGTGTTGGTTTAAAAGTGAAAAAAAATCGTCAAATATAATGAAGTCCTTACAATTTTTTATGTTCACTCTTTTATCTTCATGGAGTGTTTCAGGTTTAAGTAGCAGCCTAGAGAAGTCTACATTGATCCCGTCAATGCCCCATCCTGTTGCTGCCAATGCAGCGGTTTTATTAAATACTGGCAATGGAAAAGCTCTCTTTTCATTCATGGGAATTAAATATGACATCGACAAAAAACTTAGTGTTTCAGACTCAGTCTGGGCACTAAACCTTAACGGCAGTTCCAACTGGCAAAGGCATTCGAGTGTTCCGTCTAAACAAGATCAAAAAGGCCGATTTGCTACTACTGCAACAACAATAGACAACAAAGCTTATTTGTTAGGTGGGTATTCAACAAATCGGATCTTACTGCCAAGTCTCACGCCAAATCGAATAAATGTATCTGATTTTTACAGCTATGACCCAATCGAAAACAGCTACCAACAGCTTGCTGACATGCCGGTACCCGTTGATGATACGGTGATGTTGCCTTACAAAAACAGATACATTTATGTCGTTTCAGGTTGGCATAAAGAAGGTGCTATCAATTTAGTTCAAGTATTTGATACTTATAAAAATGAATGGTTTCAAGCAAGTCCATTATTAAACAATGGCGTTTTTGGTCACGCTGGCGGAATAATTGACAATAGACTGTTAGTTTGTGACGGCATGCAACAGACTGCTCAATTAGCAGAAGCCTCCATCCTAAAAATAGAACAAGGTTGCTGGATTGGTGACATTGATGTGTTAGACCCAACCTTAATTCGTTGGTATAAATGGGTGCATCCTGGTGAGAAAGGTCGATTTAGAATGGCCGCCGCTTCTGACCCAGAAACAGGAAAGATTTGGTTTGTGGGTGGTAGTGAAGAGATTTATGACTTGGAAGGATTGGCCGTTGATAAAAAGCAAGTTCAACCCTCTTCTGAAATCTGGGCGTATGATGCCACAGCAAATTCATGGCAAATCTTTGAATCGCCTCACGCCTCGATGGATCATAAAAACTTGTTACTTGATGACGGCAAACTGCTGACTATTGGTGGTCGTGATGAAACCGGGATTACTGGCAAGATTTTAATTCACAAGAGACTTAGTTACAAAGAACCAAGCCCTCATTAAATATCAAAGGTTTTTTAATTTCTATTGAAAGTCCCAACTAATGTTTGATAGCAGTTTACAGTCATCACATTTAAAGTCGAACAAACCAAAGAGTGGTAACGACTGCTCGTGTTTTGCAGCTTTTGTCGAAGATTTAATTTGATAACGCCACTCTTTATCACAACTAGGACAGAACCTCGTTTGTTCCGACGCTAAACTTTCACCACCGACTCGATACAAATACTGAAAACCAGGCTTGCCCGATACCATTTCAATTTGATCCAGTAAATCACGCCCCTGACTTGACAATTGACTTGCTGGTGCCGACAGCTGCTCAACCATCATGGCTTCAATATCGGTCATTTCATTCATCTGTAATTGATCACAAGCGGCATGGCTTTCTTGCCATTTTATTAAAGGCTTACGCACCATTTCCGGTAACTTATATAACGGAATAGGCATAAAGTGCTCTAGGCATCTAATAGGTGAACAAGACTGTACAAAGGTAGAATAAAGTATATAACCTTTAGGCTCTGCACATGTATCGGTAAAGTCAGATTGACTCTCTAAGCCGGTAACTTCAGTAAAGGGCCCTTCGATACCAGCGTCGTTAAGTTCTTCAATAATTTCTACGATATCAGGAGTAAAGTGTTTTTCCTGCATTGAGTCCATTTCAGGACAAACCAAATGGCATACAAAAGCCTGATTGTTCAACGTCAGAGCAAATTCACGACCTATAATTTGACCATTATATCTAAGCTCATCTAACAATTCCGTTATAAGGATTTGAGCCTGTTCCAATGAGATTTCTCGCTGACAATGAAATTTAACCTGGCAGACAACCATTAATTCGCCTTTATTTGTTATTAGTTATTTAATCCGATGCATTTGATTGCTAGAATCCTTCGCCATTCTAGCCCATTTTTGTGGCAACTAATTAAGTAAATTTAATACGAGAGCAGAATCCAATGCGTACTAGTGATTATATTATCGCAACATTAAAAGAAACTCCGTCAGATGCGGAAGTAATCAGTCATCAGCTAATGTTACGTGCCGGCATGATCCGCAAGTTAGCATCGGGTTTATACACATGGTTACCAACGGGTCTTAAAGTGGTTCGTAAAGTTGAACAGGTGGTTCGTGATGAACTAGAAAAAGCCGGTGCCATTGAAATGTTGATGCCTGTCGTTCAACCTGCAGATTTATGGGAAGAATCTGGTCGTTGGCAAGAGTATGGTCCGGAACTGCTGCGCATTAAAGACCGACATAATCGTGATTTTGCTTTGGGCCCAACTCATGAAGAAGTTGTGACTGAATTTGTACGCAAAGAGATTAACAGTTACAAGCAATTGCCAATAAACCTGTACCAAATTCAAACTAAATTCCGTGACGAAGTTCGTCCTCGTTTTGGCGTTATGCGCTCTCGTGAGTTCATCATGAAAGACGCATACTCGTTTCACTTAACGCAAGAGTGTTTACAAAATACCTATGATCGTATGCATCAAGCCTATTGTAATATTTTTGAACGTTTAGGCTTTGATTACCGCCCTGTATTAGCTGATACCGGTTCAATCGGTGGCGATGCTTCTCATGAATTTCATGTTTTAGCTGAGTCTGGTGAAGATGCCATTGCGTTCTCAACAGAGAGCCAATATGCAGCGAATGTTGAAAAAGCAGAAGCTGTAGCACTTAAAGACGCTGCAGACGCACCAGCAATGGAAATGACATTAGTTGAGACGCCAAATACAAAAACAATCGCAGCACTTGTTGAAGGTACATTCGACGGTTTGAATGTTGTAATTGAGAACACATTAAAAACATTAATCGTTAAAGCGTCGAGTGAAGTTGAGAGTGAGTTTGTTGCCCTTGTTTTACGTGGCGATCATGAATTAAACGAAATTAAAGCTGAAAACCTCCAGCAAGTTCACGAGCCATTAACAATGGCCACCGAAGAAGAGATTAAAAAACTAATGGGCGCAGGACCTGGTTCACTCGGACCTGTCAATTCTCCTATTCCTGTGATCGTCGATCGCACTGCTGCGGTTACATCAGACTTTGCTGTTGGTGCAAATCAGGAAGGCAAACATTACTTTGGTGTTAACTGGTCACGTGACGTTGAATTAGGCGAAGTGGCTGATTTACGCAATGTTGTTGAAGGTGATGCTAGCCCGTGTGGTAAAGGAACACTTACTATCAAACGTGGTATTGAAGTGGGTCACATTTTCCAACTGGGTACTAAATACTCTAAGGCTATGAACGCCGGAGTATTAACTGAAACCGGCAAGCATCAAGTTCTTGAAATGGGCTGTTATGGCATTGGTATTACTCGTATTGTTGCTTCAGCTATTGAACAAAACCACGATAAATTTGGCATAAAATGGCCAGCGGCTTTAGCGCCATTTAGCGTTGCTATTGTACCAATGAATATGCACAAGTCTCACCGTATACCAGGCGTTGCTGAAGAAGTTTATGACAAACTTAAGGCAGCAGGTATTGAAGTATTATTCGACAATCGTAAAGAACGTCCTGGCGTTATGTTTAACGATATGGAGTTGATGGGCATACCGCATCAAATTGTGATTGGTGAGCGTAATTTGGACAACAATCAAATCGAATATAAAAACCGCCATACCGGTGACAAAGAACTACTGTCTGTTGATGAAGCCGTTGACTTTGTAATTAAACAAATTAACGCCTAGGAATATTATGAAGTTAACAATTGAAAACATTGGCCAAGTAGATTGGCAAAAAATGGCTGACCAAACGGCAGATTTAATCCCAGCTATTGTTCAAGATGCAACAAGCGGCACGGTATTAATGCAAGGCTACATGAATCAAGCTGCACTAATCGCAACTTTTGAAAAAGGTCTTGTGACTTTCTTTAGCCGCAGCAAGCAGCGATTATGGACTAAAGGTGAGACGTCAAATAACACATTGGAACTCGTAAGCGCTCATGTAGACTGTGATAATGACAGTATTCTGATATTGGCTAATCCAAATGGCCCAACGTGTCACAAGGGCACTGAGAGCTGTTGGAGCGATATTGAAGCAACACCTTCTGTTGGATTTGTTGCTGATTTAGAGCGTGTAATTGCAAGTCGTAAAGGCGCAGATGCAGACTCTTCATATACGGCCTCGCTGTATGCAAGTGGCATCAAACGAATAGCTCAGAAAGTGGGTGAAGAAGGTGTTGAAACTGCCTTAGCAGCCACAGTAAAAGATTTAGACGAGTTAAAGAATGAAAGCGCGGACTTGTTGTACCATCTGTTGGTGCTGTTGCAAGCGAGTGATTTGTCGCTTAATGATGTCATTGATGTGCTTAAAAAACGTCACGCAAAATAAAACTTTGTGATTTATTCGTTTTATTAAAATAAAAGGCTACCATGGTAGCCTTTTTTGTCGGTTAGCAATATGTACTCACCTATAATATTCGTTAAGTGCACTATGTTTTGTGGGTATAAGTGCGAACCTGGTTACGGCCATTGCTTTTTGCCACATATAGCGCACTATCCGCCGCTTCTATCCATTTCTGATGCGATGTGAAATCTTCATGAAATTCGGCAATGCCTAAGCTTACAGTAAACTTAATTTCAACTTCGTTAAATACCACCATTGAAGCTTCAACTAATCGACGTAATCGTTCCGCAAAAATGGAACCGTGCCTAGCATCCGTTTCAGGTAAAATAACGGCAAACTCTTCACCGCCATAACGCCCGCCTACATCAGTCTCACGCAAGTTCTTTTTCATTATTTTTGCTAGATGCAAAATAGCTTCGTCGCCTGCGGCATGGCCATAGTTATCATTAACTTGCTTAAAATGATCAATGTCAAAAATTAATAACGAACTGATATTTTTAGTCCGACGCTGTCGTTGAAATTCTTTTTTAAGACACTCTTCCCAAAAACCACGATTATTAAGGTTTGTTAATCGGTCTGTTTGACTTAACCTTTTAAGCTCTGTATTTACTTCTTCTAACTCAAGTTTAGAAACCGCTACATCCGTTACATCATAGATAATCACGCATATATGAGTAACTTCACCTTGGGTATTAGTAAGTGGAATAAACGTCGCGTTCTGATACATAAATGGAGCGACGCTAGTAATAGGACGATAATTTTTGAACTTAAATATATGCGGAGTTTGCTCCCAAATAGTAAAGGCTCTGTTTTGCAACACAAAAACCGGATCAGTTTTTTGCCTTAACCAAGTTTCATCAAGTTCGGGAAATGCCTTAAACAAAGACTGACCTCTAACTTCAAAAGGACTGCGGCCACTATGATTTTCCATAAAGCCATTCCACACTTGAATTTGATAGTCATTATCAAGAACAACTAACCCAACATCAACGGACTGAAACATGTCCATTAACCAGTGAATTTCAGAAACTTCTATATTTGCTAATTCGCTCATATTTACACGTCAAATAAAAAATTAAGTTTTTTTCGTAAAGTAGGTATTGAGTCTTCTGTGATTAACAACAACAAATCACAAGTAACATCAAAGCCTTCGAGGCCGTAGCTTATTTCAACCGTTAACGTTTTACGCCAATGTGTTGAGTTTGTATAAATTAACTCTGAAACATTACAATGTTGACCCAAAACAACCGGATGACCTTGACTGAAATTTAGGTCTAGTTGTTCTGACAAACCTTTTAACACAGAACCAATCAAGATGTTGGCAATGTCCATTAATAATTCTAGTTCTGCCCGTTCGTTAATTTCACCTTGGTAATTTAACAATCGAGCAATATCTTTAAAACCAGAGTCACTTAAAATCAACAAGGCTTCGCCAGCAACACCACCACTTATAAAACCCTGACAAACACCAGACGTAGTAGAATTTGATTCAACGGACTGCAAAGCCATGGCCAATTCACTAACTTCTAAAATGTTTACATTGGGGATGGGCAGTCTTACAAATACGTTTAATACTTTTGCTAATAAACTGCCTGCTTGGCCCATTGCAACATTTGTTACTTCTTGCAGAATGTCACGGGTCTCATCGTCGAGAAGAGTCTCAACAGGCGATTTATGTTTTGTTAAATCCGATTCACTATTTACGCCGTATTTGGTGAGTAGCGCTTGCAGCTTTGTTTTATCAATTGGTTTTTTGATAAAATCTAACGCACCTAGGCTTTTCACTCGTTCATGAGCTTCAGCTTGAATGTCACCAGAAACAACGATAGTAAGCACCGAAATGCCCTCGTTTTTAATGGCTTCTAAAACACCATAACCATCAAGAATTGGCATATTCAAATCGAGAAAAAGTACATCACCGATCCCTTTTCTTAATTTATCTAACGCGTCTTCACCATTAACTGCGAAAGTAATCTCTACTTCCCAGTCATCCGGTAATGATCGTGCCATTTGTTTTCTGGCTAAGTTAGAGTCATCACAAATGACTACAGACGTTTTCATAATCTAAATTTAGGCCTATTAATTGACAAAGTTTGGCTTAATACAATAATCGTAAAATGTTTATAGAAAAACTATAGCAGTTAGTTGACAATAGTATCTAGTAAATTATTTTATTTCTCATCTAGTTGGTAAATTTTATGAAGAAAATCTTAGCATCATCATTAATATTTATGTCGTCTTTAAGTTTAGCTTATGACATTCAAAAAAACCTGCCTGTACATTTTGACGCTGTTAAAGCAAATGGCAAAGCGGTCGCTCTTTTAGGCAACAAAGTAAGCTTAGGAGATACTGCACCAAACTTTAAGGTCGTTAACGACAAATTTAAAGTTAAGACACTGCAAGACTTTACTGGTAAGCCTTTGCTTATAAGTGTGGTACCAAGTTTAGATACAGGAATATGCAGTTTACAAACCAAGCGCTTCAATGACGAAGTTGAAAATCTACCTCAAGATGTTGTGATGTTAACCATCAGTACCGATTTACCATTCGCACAGAAACGATTTTGCCAAGCAGAGCACATTGATAAGCTAATGACTTTGTCTGATTCTGTATGGCGTGATTTTGGTATGAATTACGGCCTCTTAATTAAAGACATGGGGTTGTTGGCTAGAGCTATTTTTGTGATTAGTCCTGATAATAAAGTTATTTATAAGGAAATTGTTAGTGACCTTTCTGAACAGCCTGATTATGACTCCGCATTAATTGCATTAAAGGGTATTTCTGAGCAATTGCCGGCCAGCGAATTAAGCGCTGACGCAACTGAATCTATGCCAACGGCTACAGTTAACCCAGTTAAGTAACGTTTGAGCTTTGGAAACAGACTAGAATAAATTGAATAATATCAATTAGATAAATTTTATTTCCAAATAACATATTGAAAACCATTTATTTGTCCTTACTTAAGTTGTGAGCTTAATGGAGATGCCTTCGGGGTCTCCTCGCTCTAATTTTAATTTAACTTATTGCTTAAGAAAAAGGATAAGAAATATGAGAAACGTAGATTTATCTCCACTTTACCGTTCATTTATTGGTTTTGATCATTTAGCTTCATTAATGGATGCCGCTAATCGCAGCGATAAAAACGCAGGTTATCCACCATATAATATAGAATCGATTGCTGATGACAAATACCGCATCACCATGGCCGTCGCTGGTTTTGAGGAATCAGAACTAGAAATACAGTCAGAAAATAACACGTTGGTTGTTAAAGGTGTTAAAACAAATGTTGAAGAAGGTAAAAAGTACCTTTACCAAGGCATTGCTGAGCGCAACTTTGAACGTCGTTTTCAGCTAGGTGATTACATCAAAGTGCTTGATGCTCAAATGGAAAATGGTTTATTGCACATTAATCTTGAGCGCGAAATTCCGGAAGCACTAAAACCAAGAAAAATTTCCATTGGCAAAAATAAACTAATCGAACAATAATCAACTCCCTCCCTGATTTTTTGTTTAATTAATGCCACAAAAAAGCCCGAGCCATCTTTGAGTCTCGGGCTTACTTACTTTAAGCTTAATGAGTAAAGTTAAATAGCAGCGTCGTTCTCTTCACCAGTTCGGATTCGTATTACACGTTCAATGTTTTCTACAAAAATTTTACCATCGCCAATTTTTCCAGTTTGAGCAATATCTAGAATTGACTCTACAACTTGGTCCAACATTGGTTCTGTTACAACAATTTCAATTTTAACTTTTGGTAAAAAATCGACCATATACTCAGCACCACGGTAAAGCTCCGTGTGCCCTTTTTGACGCCCAAAACCTTTTACTTCAGTGACCGTCATGCCATTTACGCCCAAATCAGACAATGCCTCTCTTACATCATCCAATTTAAATGGTTTTATAATGGCGGTTACTTTTTTCATATCATGCTCTCTAATGTTCGTTTTCAACAAAATGCTATAGTACAATTAACATAGAATACGCTGACACGCTTAACAAGAGAAGTTTTAAATCTATGAATGCAAACCAAATTCGTACAGAGATGAAAGTACAACCTGACATAAATGTTGCTTTCGAAATAAAGACCCGAGTCGATTTTATAAAAAAAACGCTGATTCAATCTGGGTCCAAAACACTTGTTTTAGGTATAAGTGGCGGAGTGGATTCATCAACCTGTGGTCGGTTAGCTCAACTAGCCGTCAATGAGCTAAATGAACAAAGTCAGGCTGCAGACCCTTATCAGTTTATCGCAGTGCGCTTACCTTACGGCATTCAAGCCGATGAAGAAGATGCTCAAATGGCTATATCATTTATTCAGCCAAGTCATGTCGTTACTGTCAATGTAGAGACGGGTGTTAATGGAATTCATAATCAGGTTTTAAGTGCATTACCTGTCTCATTGAGTAAAGATTTAGCGACTGCCAAAGTTGATTTTGTAAAAGGTAATGTAAAAGCCAGAGCACGTATGGTCGCTCAGTATGAAATTGCAGGTCTATTGGGCGGTTTGGTATTAGGGACAGATCACTCAGCTGAAAATTTAACGGGTTTTTATACGAAATGGGGCGATGGCGCCTGTGATCTCATTCCATTATTTGGTTTAAATAAGCGACAAGTTCGAGCTTTAGCTGCTTACCTTGGTGCACCAGACCTGCTTGTTAATAAAGCACCTACAGCAGACCTTGAGGAACTTGAACCAGGCAAAAAGGACGAAGATGCGTTGGGGATAAGCTATCAACAAATTGATGACTTTTTGGAAGGTAAAAAAATTGAAGTTGAAACTGAAAAGCGCTTAGTTGAAATTTTTAATGCAACTCAACATAAGCGCAAGCCTATTCCGACAATCTATGATTAAGCCGCACAGTTAATTGTAGCAGGGTCTCGTTCAATTCGAACTCGACCAACATTCGACAATACTAACGCCCGAGTGAATGAATTATTTTCGTCTGTCGGGCAAATCTTTATAGTCGCATTGACTGTTTGTGCAGTATTAACGGGAGCAAAACGTAATAAATTACGATTTGATTTAATTTTATAGTCTTTAACCAAATCGGCTGTACCAATAATTTCTTCATTAGCGTCATAAACATCATCAGCATCTTCATCTACAAATATCATTTTTGTATCGTTCCAATCAGCTGAACAATTGATCATATCTTTAGTTGGGCATACAACAACAAACACATTTTGTGAAATGGCGGTATGACGGGCAAGCTGCAAAGCTGAGCTTATATTATTTACGATGGCGGCCACTTTATTCTGTTTATAGAAATTACCCAGAGACGGCGCTACAGACGTTGTGATAATAGCAAATAGCGCTAGCGTAATTAGCACTTCTACCAATGTAAAACCAGACGTTTTTTTTTGTTTAGCCAGACTATAATTCATCGTTGGATTATTCATCAATTAGCAATTCCAACAAAATTCATCAGCTGCATAATTTCCATCTTTGTTCGTATCATATGCTTTGCGGCCATCAGAAAACACACTCATCATTCCGTCATGCATTGGATCAGAGGTATCTGTAATAACAGAAACAGCTCTAATCTCGTATGAACGACCATTATTCGTTACGCTTTCAATAGTGAAGTTATACTTTTTGTTAGCCTCAGGCTTATCGGCCGGAGAATAAGCAGGAAATACCCAAGGTGCTCCAGTGTCGGTTGGCGACGACTGTGTACCTGCGGCATCTTCGTAACTAAAAGTTGTGGACTTGTGTCGTTCCATCGCTGTAGCAAAGCCTAACATATCAGCTTGAGCTTGAGCTCGATGAGAACTGACAACGTAACGGGTGTACGAAGGATAAATAACAGATGCCAAAATACCTATTATCGCCAAGGTTATTAACATTTCGATTAAAGTAAAACCTCGTATTGATATACTTCGCATTAGTTGTCATCCTTAGTTGTTGGTTCAATCTCTGTTGACCATGAATTAGTGAAGATTTGATTCATATTACTTTTTGCACCCGATATCTTCGCCAATAACGACTTAAACTTATTATTAGCATCGTCATCAGACTCAATCGTATCAGCACATTCTGTACCAATACATAATGTCGGCGCATCAGGGTCAGTAATTATCAGCCTTGGTTCCGCAGGGATACCCGATTTATCGAGTTTCACATAAGTGTCATCATAATCAATGTCACCGTCGCCATCATTATCGAGTAATGCACTTCCATCTAATAAGTCTATAACGTAGATACGACCGCCACCTTGAGCTGCAGAACAACTGTTTTCAACCAAACCAGCAGAGCTAGGATCATAACTTGAAAACACTAACTTACTATTAATAACAGAAACACCCGTAATAACTTTCTCACCTTTACTTAAGTTAAATTCATAACCATCGTACGAAGGCATGTTTGTTACAGAAGGTGAACTAGGTGAAATTTGTGCAATATTTGACAGCGTTGGGAAAGTATAAAGACCATCGACCTTCGCAAAAACACCTTTATCTTTTAGCATCACAACAGAGTCTTCTATATCTTCATTTAAAGGGTGGGCTCTGTATCCTGAGCCAATGGTGACTGCATAATAATGCTCACCTTTGAATACAATTTCCGCTACATCAGGTGCGTAATAATAACGACGGTTTTTAGCTTTAGAGAGGATCTCTGAAGTCGTGTAAATTTTCTTGCCATTTAATAACTTATTTAATGGCTGACCGTTATATATATCTACTCTGAATAGACTTCCGCCCATATCACCGAAATACATATGATCTACTTTTCCATCAAAATCTCTATCAATAACCGCGATACGTGCTGG
>CAWUUQ010000042.1:0-2906 GCA_963925625.1 uncultured Psychrosphaera sp. | reverse complement strand
ATCCGCTTCCGTATTATAGTTTTGCGGGTTAAGAGTCGTATTTTCGTAATTAATGTTTATCGATGCAATACAGTCTTTTTCTCCATCGGGGGTAACTGTAACGGGATCAGTCCTGAAGTCATCTGATTCCGTTGTAGTATCTATTGAATCGATAGCAGCTGTCCAACCTGAAAAACTACAGGCATTAAAGTTGCCATTAGTGATAAGGTTAGCGTAACTAGGAGATGTAACGGCCAATAAAACGGTCGATAAAAATAACGTTGTGATGTGTTTCCGTGTTGTCATGATACTACTCAAAAAAGGACAAGACGTATTTGTAACAAATTGTGTGGTTAATATCTAGACAAATAAATGTGGTCGGAGCAGTGCCCTATCCTGTGTAAATCACATATCGGTTTCGGCCACTCGCTTTTGCTTTATATAAAGCCTGATCCGCATTATTAATAAACTCTTCTGGTTCAACAAAACTATCTTTTTGAAATGGCATAGTTGCTATGCCCATGCTTACGGTTACTCGAGTTTCATTTTCTCTGAACAGATGTGGAATGGTAGCGTTATAAATTGCTAAGCGTAGCTTTTCCGCTATAATTGTAGCCCCTTCACGGTCAGTATTCGGTAGTATACAAACAAATTCCTCACCACCATAACGTCCTATAAAGTCAGTTTCTCTTACTAAAGCATGTTCTAATGTTTGTGCAATTTGAATCAAACACTCATCGCCTTTGGCATGGCCATAATTGTCATTGTAGGGTTTGAAAAAATCTACATCAATCATAATGATAGATAATGGCCAGTTATGACGTTGTGCAGCACTAATTTCTGTGTTTAGATGTTCATCAAAGGCGCGACGGTTTGGTATGTTTGTTAACCCGTCTTTTAGTGATAATTCTTGGAGCGTTTGTTTTTGAAGCTCTACCGTATTGGCAAAAATGTTAAAGGTCTGTGCGATGTCAGAAATTTCATCATTTCCAGATACTACAACATCTTCAACACTGCCGTTTAATCGTTTGTTAACTGACTCATTTAATCTAATTAAACGCCCCACAACACGACGCTGCAAAAATACACTGATAAAAATGAGGACAATTATTGCAACAACTAAGATAATGCCTACCATTTGTAACTGTTTCTTAACTTTATGTGAGGCGGCTTTAGAGCTTTCAATTACTTGATGATTTAATTTAAAAGATTCATATTCAGCCTGACTTGCATAATCCATGATTAGGCTTCTCATAAAATTACCGCGACCGTTAGCTCTACCAAACACTCTGAGTAATTTAATTCTCGTATTTACCAAACCGCGTTCTCCTAAAATCATTTCTTTGAGTTCTAAAAAGATATTGAAGGAGTGATCTAGTTTTTGTTTGTTTGATATCGAAGTGTTTCTACCGGATTCTTTTTCTACAGCAATAATATTTTCATTAATATCTAATGCGAGTTGTCTTACTTCATGTAAACGATGTAGTTGGTCTAGACGCCCTGCTAATGCAACAATATTAGCGGTACCTAATTTTAAATAATAGAGATCTTCTGAAGATTTATCGTTGTCATTCATTTCATTTTTTGAGTTAAGAAGACTGTCATACAACTGATAAATCCTTAAAAGCTCTTTTCGAAAACTCTCTTCTGTTGCAAGTCTTTTGGTCACTAAGTCATTCAAATCCGACAATTCAATTGTGATGGCTTTTAATTGAGTCGTTAGGTATATGTTGGTGCTATTTTGAGAAGTAAGCTCGACTAAATCTAATAATTGAGTCTGTATTTGTGTATTCGTAATGCGTTGTGCTGCTAAGTTATCAACTTTAATGAGGCGTTCAGTTAGATAAGTTAAAGAGTTAACCTGACTATATGTCTGACCTGACAACGCAACCGCTGGAACCGATGTTTCTGTGATGTCATTAAGTATGTCACGAAATTCTAAAAGCCTAAAAAATGCTAGAATGGTGACGACTAAAAATAATAATATGACGCCAAACAACCCTGAGATTAGGGCCGTTTTTATTGAATGGCGCTTTTGAGATGAGTTTTCTAATAAATCATTATTCAGAATATTGTTATCATCTCTATTTTGATTATCGTTGTTTATGACTTCACTTCCTTTGTAAATTTATATTAATTTGAATTCAATTTAACTGAACGACCTTCGATAACAGGGCTTACTTGTCCCTTTTGTCGAATGTAACTGATTAATACTTCGGACAATAGAGGTGTCACTTTAACACCTGAAGCAATTATTTTGCCGTTTTTAAAAGACGAATAGCCATCGCCACCACTAGCCAAATAGTCTGACGTTGCCACTTTATAAAGTTTTGTTAACTCTAATGGTTGCCCACCAACTTCAACACTCTTTATTCTTTTTCCTGCAGTCACAAACGGAGAGTAGCGAACTGATAATCCAGAGACTTGTGGAAAGCGACCTTTTAACTCTTTTATTCGAGATACGCCGTTTTCTAAACCATCAAGTAATTGTTGACCAGTAAGTTCGATTAAGACAATACGGCTTCTAAATGGCAACTCTGTTGCTATATCCCGTCTTGTTAACAGAGTGTTAGGAGGATATTGTTTACCGCCCCTAATAACACCACCATTAATAATACCAATATCACTATTTGCAAATGCTCTAATAGAGTCAGCGACTAGATTACCAAAAGCATTTTCAGCTTGGCGTACAGAAAACTTTGTTGTATCTAATGACTTCGTTGTTAAGCCTACTTCAGCATCTAACAATCTATTTAGCCTGGCAACATATGAACTTGTTTGCTCTGTCACCTCTTTATTTTTAGGGAAGTCTTTAAAACTAAGTATTTCTTTTGTTAATTCAACTTTATCGCCTGAAGTGGTCGTTTCTATTTTTAATGCTGTGCCTTCTTCAAGCAAATAGGCATGTTTAGGGTGTTTAATTAAAG
>CAWUUQ010000041.1:0-13176 GCA_963925625.1 uncultured Psychrosphaera sp. | reverse complement strand
CTAATGAAGTCGGCTAAGTGCGCCATCTCAATTGCTTTCCAAACTTCTTCTTTAGTAGCATTGGGGCGTCCGTATCGAATATTTTCAAATAGAGTGTCATTAAACAAAACAGTATCTTGCGGCACAATGCCAATGTGTTTTCTTAACGATTGTTGAGTAACCTGTTTAACATCTTGTCCATCAATACATATTTTCCCGCTTGTGGCGTCATAAAAACGAAACAACATTTTTACGATGGTTGATTTACCTGCACCACTGGAACCCACGACCGCCACCTTTTGGCCTGGCCTAATAGTGAATGAAACATTGTTTAAAATAGATCGTTCTGGTGTATACGAAAAACAAACATCCTCAAACTGAATCTCACCTTTTGTAACGTGCATATTCTCAGCCGTTTCATGGTCTTTAATGGTTTCTTTTCGTTTCAGTAACTCGAACATTTTTTCTATATTCGCTAATGAGCCTTTAATTTCCCGGTACACAAAACCTAAAAAGTTAAGTGGCATAAACAACTGCATCATAAAGGCGTTAATTAATACAAAATCACCAATTGTCATGGTTTGTTCCGCAACGCCCACGCCTGCTAACAACAACATACAAGTCATTGCGGTTGCCACAATTAAGGCTTGCCCACTATTTAAAGCAAACAAGGTTAGTCGGTTGCTGCGTCGGGCTGATTCCCACTTTTCCAAGTCTTCGTCATAACGGTTCGCTTCGTATTGTTCGTTATTAAAATATTTCACCGTCTCATAATTAAGAAGACTATCAATAGCGCGCGTATTACTTTGTGAGTCTGCTTCATTGGCGGCTCTAATAAATTTTGTTCGCCACTCTGTGGCATAAGCTGTAAAGGCAATATAAAGCACAATGGCGGTTAAAGTGATTAACGCAAAGTTAGCCCCATAATTAGTAAAAAATATGACGACGACAAACAAGATCTCTAACAAGATAGGGACTATGTTAAAAACCATAAATCGCATTAAAAAACTAATCCCCGAGATACCGCGTTCCATGTCTCGTGACAACCCGCCAGTTTGACGGTTAAGGTGAAAGTCGAGTTCAAGTCTGTGTAAATGATTAAACACGTTAAGGCCAACTTTACGCATCGCCCGTTCAGTAACGCGACCAAATAACGTATCTCGCACTTCCCCTAACAACACATTGATCAGTCGAATCACGCCATAAGCCACTATTAAGGCCACAGGCGCACTTGCCATCAGCAAAATGTCACTCGATTTATTTGACAAGCCATCAACGATTTCTTTAAGTACAAAGGGCATTCCAACACTAGCAACTTTAGCCATTACCAAACAACTCAGGGCTAAAAACACACGAATTTTATGTTCTAGTATGTAAGGCAACAGAGTCGACAAACTTCTCCAGTTAAATTCAGTCACTTTGGTGTCTGTCATATTTCTCATTTTTCGCACAATGATCTCTTTTTGTTTAATAAAACCAATCGTTAAAACTTGATTTAGCCAACTTAATATTGGCAATTTTTTAATAGCGTGGGAGAATAACCCCACAACTCATTGATCAAAAAAGACTCGTTTGCAAAATACCGACGCTACGCTTTTATTAGAAGGTAAATGCCTGACTTGCATTAAGCAAGACAGAGTATTATTTGAAGACCTTAATATTGCTATCCACCGTGGAGATATCATTCAGGTGGCAGGGCCAAATGGTGCCGGAAAAACGAGTCTATTACGCATCTTAGCGGGATTGTCCCAACCTTACGATGGCGAAATCCATTTTGATCAAAAAAACATTCATCAAGATCCCGACGCGTATCATCAGGCGTTATTTTACTTAGGTCATCAAACCGGAGTAAAGGCGGAACTAACGGCTCAAGAAAATTTAGAGTTTAATTTAGCCTTGCATGGGCAGAACCCTAGTAACGCTGAACAATTGTTAGAAGACGTTGGCCTCATCGCGTTTGAGGACACATTAGCTGCACAATTAAGTGCCGGACAACAACGACGAATCGCCTTAGCACAGTTATGGAATAGTTCTGCCGACATTTGGATTCTTGACGAGCCGTTTACTGCAATTGATGCAAAAGGTGTTCAATCAATAGAACAGAAAATTAAACAACATGTTGAAAACGGTGGTGCGGTCATATTAACGACCCATCAAGACTTGTCTTTACCTGTCGAAACGATAAAACGTTTTGAACTAACGTATCGGTTCTAGAGAAAATTATGTCTTATCGTGCCTTATTCAAACTGGTCTTGTTTCGTGATCTAAAAATTGCAATGCGACACCGCGACGACATTCTAAATCCGTTATTGTTTTTTGTTATGGTTATTTCTTTGTTTCCACTTGGTATTGGTCCTGAACCTACAATACTAGCCTTAATTGCACCTGGCATAATTTGGGTAGCGGCATTGCTTGCTAGCATGTTGTCATTAGACCGTTTGTTTAAAGCTGATTTTAAAGACGGAGCTCTCGAACAACTTCTATTAAGCTCAAATCCAAACTTTATTTGGGTCATTTCCAAAATTATTGCGCATTGGTTGTTAACTGGCTTGCCACTTATCGTGATTTCTCCATTATTAGGTGTCATGATGCAATTGTCTGAAAGTAGTATTTATGCCGTTATGGTGACGTTATTATTAGGCACACCCGTATTAAGTTTTATTGGCGCGATTGGTGCGGCCTTAACCGTTGGTACGAATAAGTCAGGCGTGATATTGAGTTTGCTCATTTTACCGCTTTATATTCCGGTACTCATTTTTGCGACAAGTGCCATCACTGCAGCATCGATGAACTTACCTTATGATGGCCAACTTGCTATTATAGCCGCACTTTTTATTGGTACATTTACCTTAGCGCCCTTTGCAATTACAACAGCATTAAAAGTGAGTACAAACTAATGTGGA
Organism: uncultured Psychrosphaera sp.; assembly: GCA_963925625.1. Classification (GTDB taxonomy): domain Bacteria; phylum Pseudomonadota; class Gammaproteobacteria; order Enterobacterales; family Alteromonadaceae; genus Psychrosphaera. Next base: position 10,294 of record CAWUUQ010000041.1, on the reverse strand, counting down.
AGTGGTTACATCCTTACGCAAACCCAGCAACAACCTATCATTTAGGGCAAAAATTAACGCCTTGGTTTGGTGCTGTTAGCGCAATATTTTTAATAATTGGACTAACATGGGCCTTATTGTTTGCCCCTGCAGATTATCAACAGGGCGATAGTTTTAGGATCTTCTATTTACATGTTCCCGCCGCTAGTCTTTCAATGGGCATTTATTTAGGTATGGCAATAGCCGCTTTATGTGGCTTAGTATGGCAGCTTAAATTGTCCGACGCAGCTGTTGCTGCCTTAGCACCCATTGGAGCCGTGTTCACCCTAATCGCTTTAGTTACAGGCGCTGCATGGGGAAAACCAATGTGGGGAACTTGGTGGGTATGGGATGCTCGATTGACGTCTGAATTAGTACTATTATTTTTATACCTTGGTGTTATAGCGTTAAACAATGCCTTTGAAGACAAACAAATGGGTGGTAAAGCGGCCAGCATAATAGCGGTTGTCGGTGTTATAAACTTACCCATCATTAAATATTCAGTTGAATGGTGGAATACCCTTCATCAGGGTGCAACAGTGAGTAAGCTTGGTAAACCAGCGATGAGTATGGAAATGTTCTGGCCATTTGTAGTTTGCTTTTTAGGCTTTGCTTTTTTAGTCGCTTACATTGCCTGTATTCGATTTAATACCGAGCTTCTATTGCGAAACAGCAGTCGCCCTTGGGTAAAAGCACTTTTAACTAATACACAGAGCGAGAAGTAACTATGCAGTTTGACAGTATAAATGCTTTTTTAGATATGGGTGGTTATGGCTTTTATGTATGGTTGTCTTTTGGTTTTGGCGCTCTTTGCATTTTAGGTTTGGTGATACAATCGCATACTCAGAATAAAGCGGCAAAAAGTGACGTTCTTAAGCGAATGGTTCGAGAAGAAAAGCTAAAACGAGCTGAACAACTGAACAACTGAACAACTGAACAAGTAAACTTATCTTAACTATCAAAAATCAAACTCTAAATTAGTAGGCAAAAATGAATCCTCGTCGTAAAAAAAGACTCTCAATTATTCTATTGGTATTAATAGGACTTAGCGCCGTCTCTGGATTGGTATTGTATGCGTTAAGCCAAAATATCGACTTATTCTATAAACCGTCTGAAATTCATCAAGGCAAGGTAGAAACAGGCATTAAGGCCACCTCAGGCCAACGATTAAGAATTGGTGGGATTGTTGTGCCCGGTTCTGTCTTTAGAGATCCAAATAGTTTGCAAGTAAGATTTGACCTTGTGGATATGCGAACGCCTCTGGTGTTTTCCAAGAGTGATCTAATGGTTACTGTGACCTACACTGGTATTCTTCCCGATCTCTTCCGTGAAAAACAAGGGATTGTCGCAAATGGTGTATTGCAAAATGATGGTACCATCAAGGCGACAGAGGTTTTGGCGAAACATGATGAAAATTATATGCCTAAAGAAATATCAGATCAGGCAAATTCCGAATATGTAAACTAATATAATTATGTATATGATCCTAATCATATAATTAATCAATAATTTACGTTTTCTTTTGGGGGTATAAATGGTTGATATGGGGCTTGGCATATTAAGCTTAGTTATTGTCATAACGATCAGTGTACTCATCATGTTTCGGTATAACAAATACGCGACTCTAAAAAAGCAAGAAGACTTCCAACAACAGATTTCGTTTACCGCTAGGCAAACACAAAAGTCATTTAGTGATCATCTTAAAAAGTTGTTAAATCAAGGCCTCATCGAAATGCCTCACAAACAAGGTCTATTAATGCTGATTAATAATTACTTTGTTTACCAGCCCATTAATGAATTTAATTTTAACTTATTTATCGAATTACACGACACGTTAGTTAACTCTATTACAAAAATATTGACCGCGCCGGCCAATACCAAACAAGAAGCCGCCAAAGAAATACATGAATTAGCAGCTAAACTACCCAATAAAACCGCTGGTTACAGTGCTACATTTTATATGGAAAAAGCCCCTGTTCTTGTTGGCCAGTTTAGTGTTACAGTCGACAAAAGTTTGGCTGGCAATAAAACATCGCAGTCCTCACAACCGATAGAGGCAGAACAAAGTAAGTCTGAGCATAACGATAGCAAAAACATGAATGGTGACGACAACATCAGCGTAGATGAGAACCAAAACTCAGACTCATCAGGCGTATCTCAAGCTCAAAAAAATGTGCAGTAAACGTGCTTTGGTACTTGCACTCACATTAGATAATTAACTGAATTAAAATCAAATACATTACTTAACTTATTACTTAGGCAGTAAACATGACCGATAAAAAATACATCACGTCTCAAGAATTATTAGAAGACTCATTTAGATTGGCTCATCAAGTATATGCGGATGGCTTTCGTCCGGACTTTATAATTGGCATTTGGCGTGGTGGTGCACCTATTGGCATCGCAGTTCAAGAATTTTTTGACTTCAAAAAGGTTGAGACTGATCACATCGCTGTTCGTACCTCGTCGTATTATGGAATTGGCAAACAATCAAAAGAAATTAAAGTTCATGGTCTACACTATTTAATCGAAAATGCGAATGCTGGTGACAGCTTATTAATCGTAGACGATGTATTTGATACAGGTCGAAGCATCGATGCACTTATTAAACAAATTAAAGCACTGTCACGATTAAATACGCCGTCGGATATTCGTATTGCTTGTCCTTGGTATAAACCAACAAATTCTAAAGTTGATATAGTGCCTGACTATTTTGTTCGCGAAAGTGATGAGTGGCTTGTATTCCCACATGAGTTATCAGGATTAACACCTGAAGAGCTTAAAAACGGAAAAAGTGACATTGCGAATATTATTGATTTGTTTATCGAAGAATAAGCGGACAGGTAATTTCGAAATAAATCTTAATTTAAAAATTAACGAGGTTACATGAAAAATATATTCCGAGTAATGTGTGTATTAGCCATTTTGTTCAATAGCGTTAATGCCTTCTCCAAAACTCATTGGTCTGAATTTCGTGTAACTTTGTTAAAAGGCAATGACTATCGGGTTGGTGACAACAAAAGAGACGTTTGGACTTTTGAACACGCCGCAGCAACCTCTTGGGGCGATAGCTTTTTGTTCATCGACAGGCTCAATTCCAGTGACGGGTCATCAAGTACCTATGGCGAATTCAGCCCTCGTTTTAAACTCGCCACCTTTGACGGCTTTGTTAAAGCTATCTATTTTGCACCATCAGTAGAAATGGCAAATGGAAACAACTACTTATATGGCATCGGCAGTAACTTAGATGTTCCTTATTTTAAGTTTTTTCAAGTTAATATGTACCTCAGAAACAATGCGGTGGGTGATAACAGTTTTCAAACAACCTTTGCGTGGGGATTACCATTAGGACCATTGTTTTACGATGGCTTTATTGACATTGCTACAGGGGTGAAACAAACCGACCAAAATGGCTTTGAAACAAAGTCATCAACTCAAATGAACTTCACTTCACAATTAAAATACGACATCGCGCCACACCTTGATTACGATAACAAATTATTTGTTGGTATTGAGTATGTATTTTGGAATAACAAGTTTGGCATTAAAGACAGTCCTGAGTTTAGAACTGATGAAAGGAATGTAAATTTATTGCTGAAGGTACACTTTTAGCGAAAAGGTAACTCAAATTCACTCACAAGGCCTCTGACAACGTTATAAGAACTTGAATTACCTTCTTAATTCCGCAAGGTGTTATTCATCTCGAATAACAATTGTATCTTGTGCCTTAAATGTCGCCGCACTGTATATTGCCCAAAGATGAATTACCCCGGCTAATATCGCTGGAACTACAAGCCAGAATAAAGCATATCCGCCAAAGACTAACATTGCTGTGAATATTGCCGCTAAAATACGGCCTTGGATTAAAAAACCTAAACCTGGAAAAAACACATTACATAATGCTGCAATGACATTTCCTGCTGAACCTTGTGAAGACATTTGTTTCTCCTTTATATAACCTTTTATTAAACATATGATTTACTATGTATTTATTTATTCTTTATTGGCAATGTAACCACAGCCGCTAACCCGCCTTCCGCTCTGTTTTTTAAAACGACACTTCCGTTATGCATATCGATGATCTTTTTAATAATCGCGAGACCAAGTCCACTGCCTTCAACGCCTCTTGCAGAGTCACCTTGTGTAAAAGGCTCAAATAGCCGTTTAATGTCTTGCTCTGGAATTCCTGGGCCTGAATCAAGTATCTCAAAGCTCACTAGTTTTTGATCAGCATGCATATAAGACTTGATTAAAATATCATCTTTTGAATAACGTAACGCATTTTCAATCAAATTAGAAATAACACGTTTTATTGCAACCGGTCTGATAAAGATTTCAGGCAAATTTTCATCAAGTTCTAAATCAAAATCCCGAGCCCTATTAACATGTTCAGCTTCCGCCGCGTCTTGAATTAAACAATTTAAATCAAAGGGCACTAACTCTTCTAACTTATGATGACGAATATATTCCATAAACTGATCAATAATCGCGTTCATGTCTTCAATGTCATTAATAATACCGTCTCGTAGCAACTGTTCTGAGTCCGACATCATTTCCGTGGCTAATCGAATTCTTGTTAACGGCGTTCGTAAGTCGTGAGAGACACCCGCCATTATAAAGTTACGGTCTTTCTCAAGTTGTTGAATACCCGACGACATATGGTTAAAGGCCTGAGTTACCGCAACCAGTTCTTCTGAGCCGCGCTCTGTTAGTTTGTCAGGGAATTCACCTTTACCCACTTGTTCTGCCGCTTGTTGCAATGACTTTAATGGTCTGTTCAATTGCCTTGCAAAGAACCAACCGCCCGCAACACTCAGTACTCCTATTGCGATGAGATAAATTAATAAAGGAGATAAATCTTTTTTCTTAAAACCGTCTAGAGGTACTTTGACCCAGATATGAGGGGCTTGTGGTGGGCGAACCCAAAAGTAAAACACATCACCTTGAGAAATCCGCACCTCTGCTTTTCCGCCCAGCTGTTTAGACATCTGAGATGAAAAGTAAGGGTAAAGCTCAGCATCGTTAAGCCCTTCTTGCTCAGCTTGGTGCTGGTTAAGTATGCTTATGTCAGTTGCTTCTAAATATTTTCTAGACAGCTCTGCATCAATTTGAAATTGTCGTTCATCAGCAATAAACAATACTTTCACTTGTTTCGCTAAAAGGTTGTTTATCTGCTGATAACTCGGTTCAATAACGTAAAAAATAACACTAAAATAGGAAACGATTTGGTTAATGAGTAACAAAAAACCAATTAAGAATACAGTCTGCCCAAAGGCACTTCGTGGCAATACTCTCATTTCATAAACCTAGATTAGCCCTTTCCATCTGGTATAAATACATATCCGACACCCCAAACCGTTTGAATATAACGCGGTTTAGTATGATCATCTTCAATCATTTTACGTAAACGACTGACTTGAACATCGATGCTTCTTTCTAACGCAGAATAGTCTCGTCCACGGGCCATATTCATTAACTTGTCGCGAGATAACGGTTCGCGTGCATGATTGATTAATGCTTTTAATACGGCAAATTCACCACTCGTTAATGGCATTATGGCGTCGCTGCTGTGCATTTCTCGTGTTGCTAAATTTAATGTAAAGTCTCCAAACGTCACCTCTTCTTCTTCAGTAGATGGTGCACCTGGAACTTCTTTTGATTTACGCCTTAAAATTGCTTTAATGCGAGCTAACAATTCGCGAGGATTAAACGGTTTTGGCAAATAGTCATCCGCACCTAATTCCAATCCAATGATTCGATCAACTTCATCGCCTTTCGCCGTTAACATAACAATTGGAATTTCATTTTCATTTTGACGCAAGCGGCGACAAATAGACAAGCCATCTTCACCCGGTAACATCAGGTCTAAAACTAATAAGTGAAAGTTCTCACGTTCTAGTAGGCGATCCATTTGTTCACTATTAGCAGCACTTCTTACAATAAACCCTTGTTCTAACAAATAGCGCTCTAACAAGCTGCGAAGTCGCATATCGTCATCAACTACTAATATTTTGGTTGTTTCATGTTCCATATTACACCCTTAAAGACTAACCATTGCCTTGAATATAAAGTAAAAGTAGCACTTTGCCAAAGTACCAAGCCTTCTAGGTTGTTACAAAGTTTGTCAACTGGCTATAAAAGCAACGTAATTCATATTCTAGCTAGCTTAGAGCGATTTATTATTGCTACAATGTTGTTCTTAATTGTTTATATAAACTGAATATGAAAACTAACTTAGTGACACGCGAAGGTTATGTCGCACTACAAGCTGAACTAGAAAAATTATGGCGTGAAACTCGTCCCGAAGTCACCCGCAAAGTAACTTGGGCTGCTAGCCTTGGTGATCGCTCTGAAAATGCCGATTACAAAGAAAACAAACGATTACTTCGCCAAATTGATAGCCGTGTGCGTTTTTTACGGAAGCGCTTGGAAGACTTAAAAGTTGTTGATTATTCAGAGCAGCAAGAAGGTAAGGTTTTTTTTGGTGCACAAGTTGAAATAGAAAACGAAAATGAAGAGACCTTAACGTTTCGTATTGTTGGCCCTGATGAAATCTATGGCCGCAAAGATTACATTTCTATTGATGCACCCATGGCAAGAGCCATACTAAAAAAACAAGTTGATGACGAATTTGAAGTGACCACGCCAAGTGGTAAAAAAGTGTGGGTTATAAATAAAATTCACTACCCAGCTAAACCTAATTAATCCGAATTTTTGGAATCCAAATTATATGTCTGCAGTAAATAACCAAATTATAAAACAAATTTCTGAAGAGCTTGCGGTTCGTAATGAGCAAGTGTTAGCAGCTGTAACGCTTTTAGATGAAGGTTCTACCGTGCCATTTATTGCGCGTTATCGTAAAGAAAAAACTGGTGGTTTAGATGACACACAACTACGTAACTTAGAATCACGATTGAGTTATTTACGAGAACTTGAAGAACGTAGGCGAGTCATTATAAAGTCGATTACTGAACAAGAAAAACTGACTCCAGAATTAGAACGCGCTTTGCTTGCTGCAGACAATAAAACCCGGTTAGAAGATTTATATTTACCCTTCAAGCCTAAACGTCGTACCAAAGGTGAGATTGCAAAAGAACAAGGCTTGTTGCCATTGGCAGACGCATTATTTAACAATCCTATGTTAGACCCAGAAGTGATTGCTCAGGATTACATTTCCGCTGACGTAGTAGATACTAAAGCCGCATTAGATGGCGCTAAGTATATCTTGATGGAACGGTTTGCAGAAAACGCTGACCTGTTAAATAAGATTCGTCGATATGTTCGTCAAAATGGATTTTTAGAAAGCAAAGTCGCCAAGGGCAAAGAAAGCGAAGGTGCAAAATTTAGAGATTATTTTGAGCATTCAGAATTAGCTACTAAAGTACCATCACATCGATTATTAGCCATGCTTCGTGGCCGCAACGAAGGTGTTTTACAATTATCGCTAAATGCAGATCCTGGACAAGAAGGCACAGTGAGAGAGTCGCATTGTGAATCTATCATCGCTCAGCATTTTGACCTAAATTTGAACCAGAAGCCTGCCGATAAATGGTTAAAAACGGTAGTACAATGGACTTGGAAAGTAAAAATTTCTCTGTCGATAGAAAATGAGTTAATGACTGACTTGCGCGAAATTGCAGAAAAAGAAGCCATTCGTGTATTTGCAACAAACCTAGGCGACCTATTAATGGCTGCTCCTGCCGGTGCAAAAACCACAATTGGTATTGATCCAGGTTTTAGAACAGGGTGTAAAATTGCCGTTGTAGACAAAACAGGAAAACTGCTAGAAACCGCAACTATTTTTCCACATGAACCGCAAAATCATTGGGACAAATCTATTCGTACCATTGAGCATTTAGCGCGTACGCACAAGGCAGAGCTCATTGCCGTTGGTAATGGCACAGCGTCTCGTGAAAGCGACAAGTTAGCAGGCGAAGTCATGAAAAAAGCCCCTGAACTGAATTTAACAAAAATTATGGTCAGTGAAGCTGGCGCATCAGTTTATTCAGCTAGTGAGTTTGCGGCTAATGAATTCCCAGACTTAGACGTTTCAATTCGAGGTGCCGTATCCATTGCGCGTCGACTACAAGATCCTCTTGCAGAACTTGTTAAAATTGAACCAAAATCGATTGGTGTTGGTCAGTATCAACACGACGTAAGCCAAAGCTCTTTATCTAAAAGTCTAGACGCTGTAGTAGAAGATTGTGTAAATGCCGTCGGTGTTGATTTAAATACTGCATCAGTGCCGCTATTAACTCGAGTGTCTGGTCTAAATAAAACATTAGCTAATAACATCGTTAAGTTCAGAGATGCCAATGGTCGCTTTAATAACCGTAAGGAACTAAAGAAAGTTGAACGTTTAGGCCCTAAAGCTTTTGAACAATGTGCAGGCTTTCTAAAAATTGCAAATGGCGATAATCCGCTTGATGCATCGTCTGTTCACCCGGAAGCCTACCCTTTGGTGACCACCATTATTGAAACTCATCAACGCAGTGTAAACGACGTGATCAACAATCATGAGTTTTTAAGTTCGATAAACGCCAATGACTTTATTAATGATGATTTTGGTTTGCCTACAATACAAGACATTGTAAAAGAACTAGAAAAACCAGGCAGAGATCCGCGTCCAGAATTTAAAACGGCATCATTCAAAGATGGCATTGAAAAGATTAGCGATCTAGAATCAAACATGATCCTTGAAGGAGTGGTGACAAATGTAACTAACTTTGGCGCATTTGTTGATATTGGAGTGCACCAAGATGGACTTGTCCATATTTCATCGTTAACGGATAAGTTTGTATCTAACCCATCAGAGGTAGTAAAGGCCGGAGATATTGTTAAAGTAAAAGTGCTCGACATTGATGTAAATAGAAAGCGAATTGCATTAACAATGCGCTTAGATGAGAATGCGCCTGCTCCTGTAAAGAACAAGCCTTCAAATACGGTTACAAACAACCGTGTTGATAATAAACCATCACAACAAAGGCATTCTCAAAACAAGGGAGCGCCTGCGCCGCGTGGCAATATAATTAACAGTGCATTTGCAGATGCATTCAAAAACGCAAAGAAAAAATAAATAGTAATATGACCAAAAACTAAAAATAATTATTGAATTATTTTTCCAATAAATTATAAAACCGGTTTTCAAATAAAATAGCGCTCATGCTTTAACGAAGCGCTCTGATAATAAAATTAAAAAGTGGAGTCGTTATGTTTTCAATTGGATTTTCGTTAGAGCGTTCTATCGTGATCAACAAGCCTATTGAGGAGGTGCATCAGTTTATTGGTGACTTTAATCAATGGCGAACTTGGTCACCTTGGCTTATTCAAGAAGCGACATGTCCTGTCGAGATTGTTGGAGAGCCTGGCACTGTTGGTCATCAACAAACTTGGAAAGGCGAACGAATTGGTTCTGGCACGATGATTTTGGCCGAATCAACTGAATCAACGTCCATCAATTTTGATTTAGAATTTTTTGCTCCATGGAAAAGTAAATCAAAAACCCAATTTATATTTGAAGCCTCTGAAAATTCTCACGGCCATGCCACCACCAAAGTAACGTGGGCCATGCAAAGCACTTTGCCATTTTTCTTGTTCTTTATGAAAAAAATGATGATTGCGTTTATTGGTTCCGATTATGATCGTGGATTAAAAATGATTAAAGATCAGTTAGAAACAGGTCAAGTCTTATCAAAAGTTGATATTCAAGGCATCAAGAAACATAAAGGTTTTCATTATGTTGGATTCAGACATCGTTGCAATATTCGCGATATCAAAAAAATTATGGGTCCATGTTTCCAAAACCTCATCGACGAAAAGTTACCGATGCCAGACCTAATGATCACCATTAGTCATAAATTTGATATGTCGACGGGTGATTGTGAATTAACAGGTGCATTTGCTTATCATCAAAAACCTCAGTTTGATGTACCGACCAACATGGTGTTTGGTGAGTTCCCAGACCATGAAGCGTTACAAGTCGATCATGTTGGAAGTTATAACCATTTATCAAATGGTTGGGCGACTGCTAAAGGTTATCAACACTTTGCAAAGATAAAGTCTGCTAAGAATATTGCAGACTATGAGGTATATCGAAACTCTCCAGTGAGCGTTGAAGAAAAAGACTTACTGACGAGTATTATGTTGCCAATCAAGAACTAATATATTACCCGGATATTATTGTTGTAAAAATTAAAGAGCAGGTGTCTTGTTTAGTCTTGTACTAATTCAACCCTGCTCTTTTTATGTTTTTATTCTGATGTTATTTCGAGCCTGA
>CAWUUQ010000040.1:0-18616 GCA_963925625.1 uncultured Psychrosphaera sp. | reverse complement strand
AATACTTTTAAACGTGGTGATGTCACCTTAAGGCCGGCGGTTTTTAATTGAAGATCGTTTTCGCTCATATTGATATTCTTTTTAATTAACTTAAATTCATTATACGCATTAGCCATCACATTAGAACCGCAAAAAACGGTTCTATGTGAAAAATTGATAAAAATACCTAAAACTAATGACAAACATAATGGTAAATAAATGATTTATGCAACGTGACCCCAAAGGTCGTATTCATCAGAATGTTCTATGATTACATCAACTAAGTCGCCAGCTTTTACGTCATGTTCTTCGTTTAAGTAAACAACTCCATCTATTTCAGGAGCATCTGCATAACAACGTCCAATCGCGCCTTCCTCATCAACATCGTCGATAAGCACCTTCATTGTTGTACCAATACGAGCTTTTAATTTAGCAGTACTGATCTGCTGTTGTTTTTCCATGAAACGAATATAACGCTCTTCTTTTACTTCTTCTGAAACTTCGCCTTCTAGGTTATTAGCGACAGCACCTTCAACAGGGCTGTATTTAAAACAACCGACACGGTCTAATTGTGCGTCATCTAACCAGTCTAGTAACATTTGGAAGTCTTCTTCCGTTTCGCCAGGGAAACCAACAATGAAAGTAGAGCGGATAACAATTTCTGGACACAATTCACGCCATTTTTGAATTCTTTCTAATACGCGTTCTGCTTGACCAGGACGTTTCATCGCTTTAAGAATTTTAGGACTAGCATGTTGGAAAGGTATGTCTAAATAAGGCAATAATTTACCTTCAGCCATCAATGGAATTGATTTGTCCACCGACGGGTATGGATATACATAATGTAGCCTGACCCATATTCCCATTTCACCCAATTTCTCACATAAGGTTCTCATATCTGTACGAACCGGCATGCCGTTCCAGAAATCCATTTTGTGTTTTACATCAACGCCATAGGCGCTAGTGTCTTGTGATATAACGAGAAGTTCCTTAACACCAGCTGCTTTTAAGCGTTCTGCTTCAGACAATACTTCACCAATAGGGCGACTTACCAAATCGCCGCGCATGGACGGTATGATGCAGAATGTACAACGGTGATTACAGCCTTCAGATATTTTTAAATAGGCGAAGTGTTTTGGCGTAAGTTTAACGCCGTGATCCGGTATTAAGTTTTCAAATGGATTATGTTGAGGTTTTGGCAAGTGTTCATGTACTTGGTTTAATACTTCTTCGTAGGCGTGTGGGCCCGTAACCGCTAAAACATTAGGATGGATTTTACGAATTTCGTCATCTTTAACACCTAAACAACCTGTTACGATAACTCGACCATTCTCTTTTAGGGCTTCACCAATAGTATCTAACGACTCTTGTACGGCACTGTCGATAAATCCACAAGTGTTTACGATAACCAAATCAGAGTCATTGTAGGTATTTACAACCTCATAACCTTCAGTACGCAGTTGTGTAAGAATGCGTTCTGAGTCGACCAAATTTTTAGGACAGCCTAAGCTAATAAAACCGATTTTGCTTCCGATATCAAAGCTTTGACCTTCGGAAAGGTTAGCGCTCTGTTTGCCAATTTCTTTTTTTGGCGTTTCTAATGTAGTGGTTTTATTAGGTGTAAATTTTTCGACTGTCATATCTTACCTTTAATAATTTAACTGTTCACTCAAGGCCCTTGTAATCAAAGACCTTGATGAATTTGCGCCGCATTATACAGGATAGATGGATACGATAGTAGAAATACCTCGATTAACTATTTAATTCAATTAATTGAAAACGGCTCGCATCTTTACCTTCCACTAGTACTTGGCATTTGCCCCATTTTTTAGGGATTGTCCATTGATTATTAGACACAACGGTGTAGGTAAATCGTTTGTTGTCACATCGTATATCTAATTTGTCTAGTTCGCCTTCTATACTATCAATAGCAAAAGAGTTCCTTGATAGATAGTGAGACCAATCTCGATTTTCTGGTACCTGAGCAGAGACAAAAATAGGTTGGTCGCTCGAGATTAACGCTTCTATTTTAGCGACATATGGCGCCAAAGTTTTCTGAGAATTTAGACTTAAGTCACCTTTGACATATTTTAAACTATTGTAGGTTTTGAGTGCTTGGGCTAGTTTATTTTTATTAACTTCAAGAATAAAAATTTTGTGTAAGTTTCTTGCAACTATATCGTTAGCTAAGTGTGATCTGAACGATTCATTTTTTGGCTTTGTAGTTGATTTATATAAATTGGTGAGTTCATTTTCTTGATCACCAATAAGCGCAAAATATTCAGCTTTTAAATAATGATACCAAGTTAATTCGTATAAATTAGACCCAGTATCCCAATCAGACTCTTTAATCATATTGGTTAATTCATCTATGTTCTTTTTTTCTAAGTGCATCATTGCTTGTCGATAAAACTGACTAAATTTTTTGGTTACTCCACCGTTTGATATAGAAAAGTCCATCTGCACTTTGGTATCACATTGCTGAATAGGTTCACCGTTTTCCATCGCTGGCTCAAACGTCCATTTTTTTATCGCACGTAATGCTGCGCGTTCCAAATCATTGTGTCCAGCTGAATCGATGATTCTTGGCTCTAGTACTTTACCTTCTTCGCTGATTACGTAACTTATCTGCACCCAACCTTCGCCGCCCATTTTTGCGACACGTGTAGGATATTTTGGGCTTACTCTCTTTTTAGGTACCGCATTAACAATAGCCTCTATTAATTCAGGTTTTTGCTCTTGAACTAATGATTGTTCATTCAATGCATAGGCTGTAGGAGAAGCTATAATTGAAAACATAGTGAGAGACACAACAAATGCCGTTTGTGAAGTGGTGAGTAGTTTCATGTTCATCCTTAATCGAAGGGCTAGGTTTATGATGGTTATATCGTTCAAGTTTGCTATATATCAAAGTGAAAAACACCTGATACTTGTAACATTATGTAAATTGGCGTGTTTATACTGTCATATTGAGTCGCATTTTAGAAAAGCGAGTTATGTGTATCGATGATAACGTAATGAAAAGTTACAGCTGCTCGACGACCGATACAGCATTTTGTACAGCGACGTATAAAACAATATATAAAAGAACGTCGATATTATTGTGCTATCCAGCTTACCGGTAAAACAAGTGTACTAAGCCACAAAAACTAAGTAGGATTCCCACCAAAGTTAGATTTATACAGATTACCAGTTACCTAAAGTGAAGCATTATTCATGAACCGAAGTGTTTACCCTCCAAAATCATTACTCGTTTGCATTGCAGGTTATAAACTTACTGCAGTTGAAATAAACAGATTGAATCACCCCTTGGTAGCAGGTGTTATTCTGTTCTCTAGAAATTTTGTAAGTAGCCAACAATTGCGTGAACTTACTGCATCTATCAAGGCATTACGAAATGGTGAGTTGATTATCGCTGTAGACAATGAAGGCGGGCGAGTACAACGATTTAAAACAGATGAATTTACCCATTTACCAGCAATGGGAGATATTCACCGTTACTTTGAAGATCAGTTTGGGATCTGTATTCATAACAAAACAGCTATAAATCAAATGTTAGATACAATCTCAGACATTGGATTTTTGATGGCTAATGAATGTTTAGCGCATGGCGTTGATATTAGTTTTGCGCCAGTACTCGACATAGATTGTGGCTCTGATGTTGTGGGCGATAGAGCATTTCATCACGATGCTGAAATCGCTGCGAATCTGGTTTCCTCGTTTTGTGGCGGGATGAGAGAGGCAGGAATGCCTACAATAGGTAAACATTTTCCTGGACATGGCTCTACTAAAGAAGACTCTCATTTTCATACGCCTATTGATGAACGAAATTATGCAGCTATTCAGCAAAACGACTTATCCGTATTTACTTCAGTCATTAACAACAACTTATTAGATGGCATTATGCCCGCGCATATTATATTCCCGAACGTAGACAACTCTCCCGTTGGTTACAGCAAAACTTGGTTGCAAAATATCCTCAAAGTAGAAATTGGCTTTAATGGAATTGTATTTAGTGATGACTTGTCGATGATTGGAGCTGGTTTGTCAGTTGAAAACCCAATAAGTTATCTGTCTCGTTATGAAAAGGCGATTGCAGCGGGATGCGATATTGCTTTGATTTGCAATCAGCCAAAAGAGGTTGATACGTTGTTAGAAAAGGTTGCGAACTGTATTGCTAGCGATAAAGATAGTAACGCGTTAACAAAAATGGTAATAGGGAATGGTTTTGTTAGTAATAAAAAGACTGGATATAACAACGACGTAAATTTAGCCAGGGTAGCAAAAACAAGGTTGTTGGTTAAAAAAATAGTCGAATGGAAAAGCGACCGAATATAGTACAACGTTCACTTAACATTAATAATAATAAGAATTTAACATGAAATTAAATCAAAAAAATATGGTGTGGCTAGCACCGATCTTTGGCTTGATAGGTGGTTGTTTAACGCTTTATATGGGGCAACCACAAACAATAGCCGTTACTTTAGGAATTACTATCTGGGTAGGATTATGGTGGGTTACAGAAGCTGTGCCTATTCCATTTGCGTCTTTAGTGCCTTTTATATTTCTGCCGGCATTTGGTGTTATTGATTACAAAGCCGCGTCATCTGCATTTGGTAGTCATGTAATCATTTTGTTATTAGGCGCATTTTTATTAGCAAAAGGACTTGAAGCTTCCGGTGTTCATAAACGAATCGCTTTTAGTATTATTAATGCAATAGGCGGTACGAGTGCGTTTCGTATAATTTTTTCATTTATGGTCGCTAGTAGTGTGTTATCCATGTGGATTTCAAATACAGCGACAACACTTGCTTTAATACCGGTTGCAACAGCGATAGCGCTAACGTCAAAGAATAAAGAGTTTTCAATAGCCTTGCTGTTAGGGTTAGCTTATTCAGCAAGTATTGGTGGCGTTGGAACTTTAATTGGAACACCGCCAAATGTTATTTTTGCTTCTGTCTATGAATCATTTGCAGGTCATGAATTTGGATTTGTTGAATGGATGAAATATGGGATTCCTGTCGTCATCGTTACCATCCCCGTGGTTGCACTATATCTGAGCCGTGGTATTCAGCTAGAACATTCTATTAATCTCCCAGAGTCTGGTAGTTGGCGAAAAAGTGAAAAACGCGCTATTGCTATATTTTCGGTTATTGCATTGTTGTGGATATTTAGAAAACACCCTGGCGGAGGTTGGTCGGAGTTAACTGGTTTAACATTAGTGGGCGACGCCACAATCGCCTTGTTTGGCGCTATGCTCATGGCTATTATTATAGGCGACAATAAGAAACCTATACTGGACTGGGCAACTGCAAAAACGATCCCATGGGATATGTTAATTCTTTTTAGTAGTGGAATCTGTTTGGCTAAAGGTTTCTCAGCATCGGGATTAAGCGAACTTATTGGCAATCAATTATCAGATGTCTTTACGCTACCGCTATTATTGCTACTGTTTGTTTTGTGTTTAAGTTTGTCATTCTTAACAGAGGTTACTTCTAATACGGCGACTGCAACTCTGTTTATGCCAATTTTAGCGAGTGTAGCTATTAGCAATGGCATGCCAATAGAGCTGATTATGATCCCTGCAGTTATATCGTGCAGCTTTGCTTTCTGTTTACCAGTGGCTACAGCACCAAACAGTATCGTATTTGCTTCCGGGCAATTGACCATTAAAGACATGGCAAAAAAGGGCATAGCACTCAATGTTATTGGCGCGGTACTGGTGTCTGGTGTTGTGTATATAATAAAAAACCAGCTGTGATAGCTGGTTTTTTGTGAGTACTTTTTTACCCTATGGCTTTAACTAAGCCTTAAATTAGACTAATTCATCCAAACACATTTCTTCACGTATTTGTGCACACCAATCTTTAACACGTTTGTCAGTTAATTCTGGTTGACGGTCTTCATCAATACCTAAACCAACAAAATGATCTGCATCGGCCATACCTTTAGACGCTACAAAGTCGTAACCTTCAGTTGGCCAATGACCCAATACGACGGCACCTTGTGCTTCTACAATGTCACGAACCATGCCCATTGCATCAAGGAAATATTCAGCATAGTCTTCTTGGTCACCACAACCAAATATAGCAACAAGCTTTCCTTCAAAGTCAATTTGCTCTAATTCAGGAAAAAAGTCGTCCCAATCGCATTGTGCTTCGCCATAATACCAAGTCGGAATACCAAACATTAGTAGATCATATTCAGCGATTTCTTCTTTGGTACTCTTTGCAATGTCATGAACGTCTAACAATTCTTTACCGAGCTGTTTTTGTATCATTTTAGCTACGTGTTCAGTATTACCAGTGTCACTACCAAAATAGATGCCTACACTTGCCATCAGTTTAACCTTCTATTAAATTTTTTAATGATTCGTCTATTAACTCCGCAAGCAGTTCACTGCGACTTATGCCTCTTTGTTCGGCAATTATAGTCGCGTTATCATAAACTTCTTTTCGCAGTTTAATTTCTACCCGTTTTAAGCCCGCTTGTTTATCACGAGTTAATTGGTTTTTTTTGTTTATTCTGATCTGTTGTTCACGACTATAAGGCGATGACTTTGGTCTGCCTCTTTGTTTGTCAGTTTCAAACAAATCAATTGTTGTTCTGTCTATAGCAGCTTTAGCCATTTAAGATAAACCGTTATTTTCCCAAAAGAATTGTATAAGTCCCTTCGCCACAAAACCGGCACAGCCTAAAAATAGAACGATCCAAACAAAAACACGACCAAACCTTGGTACATTGCCTTTTTTTAATACGTCTTGAATAGCCATGCCAATAAAGACAAAAATGCCAATAAAGAATAGGTTTAAGCCTATTGTTTCTGCGATAGCATATTGTTCAGGTGTCATTTTAGCCTACTTATTATTGGATAAAGACAGTTAAAATATCGTTTAATATTCAGTTCTTTAAATTGCACTTCGGCTACTTTGTCCGAAACGGCGGCGGATTCTAACAAATTTCTATGTTAGTTTCAGCTATTGGCTTAAAAAATCTCTACATATTTTTGTAAATGCTACGGCGCGCTCTGAATGTAGCCAATGACCAGCACCATCAATAATTTTGGCCTGGACTGCTGGAAAGCGTTTTATAATTTCTGGTTGGTAGTCTTTTTTAACATAATCAGACTCATTACCAATAATAAATAGAGTAGGGCCGTTGTACTCCAAATCAGAGTTAGCTTTAATGAGTTCGTCATAATATTTACATAAACTTTCTAAATCAAATCTCCATGTCCAACCCTTTAGTTCGTTGCCTTTGTCAGGACGATTGATTGTAGTGGCGTCCTTAATAGAAGTAACCCGAACAAGGCTTTTAAGTAAAAAGCTACGCACCCCTAACTCAGGAATATTCTGAGCTAAAATCTGATCCGCTTCTTTTCTACTTTTAATAGAATGAACAGGAACGGCATTTAAGCTTTCCATTATTTCATCATGCCGCCTTGTATATTGCACAGGTGCAATATCTGCTACGATTAAACGTGAGACAAGAGTAGGGTTACTTATTGCAATCTCCATTGCCATCTTACCACCCAACGAATGGCCTAAAAGAGCGACATTGTTCAAACCTTGTTCTTTAATGAACTCGGTAATAGTATTTGCAACATTCGGTATCGTCAGAGGGAAAACAGAATCTGAATCGCCATGCGCAGGTAAATCAATTAAATAAACTAAATAAGTATCAGCAAGTTCCTTTGCTAAGGCTTTTAGATTGTCAGATGTGCCGAATAATCCATGAATTAGGATTAATGGAGTGCCTTGCCCCATTGTTTGAAAATGAATTGCCATGAGTTAAATTCCAAATTTAAGGGTGTCGATATGAATAAAACTAAAGTTTGCTATAAAAATACAGGTTTATTTTCCCTTAGTCTGCCGATTAAAGCAATTGGGCTTTAATGCTGTATTCGATTCTGGTTATAATGAAGCATACTCATTAACGCCTTCCGTTAACGATCATTTAAACAAAATAATAAAAGTAATGATTGGAAATTATGAAAACAATTCAAATAGATGATGATTTATATCAATTTATAGCCGCCAATACTTTGCAAATTGGTGAAAGTGCCTCGGATATCCTACGTCGTTTGTTGTGGGAAAACGCACCTTCAAAAACTACTACCGTTTCGTTAAACAAAACACCTAAGACGGTGAATACTGACCAAGCAAGTACAAATGCCAAAAGTAGCAATGCTCAAGCAGCAGAAGTATTAGGTACTGATTCTGATGGAACCACCGAGAGTCTTGCTGTAAATGAAGTTAATACAACTGCAAAAACGGAAGCCGTATGCAAAGATACAACAGTATTTAACTTACTTAATAAAGAAGAAGTCACTACACAAAAAGGTGCGGTTGGAAGGTTCTTGTTTATATTAGGTAAATTGCATAGAGCACATAACAAAAACTTTGCTGACGTCATTGAAATAAAAGGCCGTGAACGTAACTATTTTGGGCTTTCGGCAGAAGAGCTAGAAGCAAGCGGTAGCAGTATTAAGCCCAAACAGATTCCGAATAGCGAATTTTGGGTTACCACAAATAACAATACTCCGCGTAAGAAATTTATAATTTTTGAAGTTGCGAAACAACTTGGTTATACCGATGTTGATGCTGAAAAACTAAGAGAATTAATTTAAGGAAACAAAAATGGCGATGCACCCAAGAGCTGGTTTGCCTGCGCAAGCGAGTGATTTAATAAATGTACCAAGACTAATGGCGAGCTATTACTTGAATGAGCCGGATGTTGAAAAGTTTCCTGACCAAAAAGTGTCATTTGGTACATCAGGTCATCGTGGTTGTTCTCTAAACACAACGTTTAATGAAAGTCATGTACTCGCAATAAGCCAAGCAATTTGTGATTATAGACTTGCACAACACTTTGAAGGACCAGTTTATTTAGGTTTTGACACACATGCATTATCAGAGGCAGCCTTTGCATCTGTTATCGAAGTGTTAGTGGCCAATGAAGTTCAAGTTATTGTGCAAGAGGGAATTGGTTATACACCCACACCGGTAATTTCAAATCTGATTATTGAACATAATAAAGCACATCCAGCATTTTTGTCAGATGGCATAATCATTACCCCTTCTCATAATCCTCCTCAAGACGGTGGCATAAAATATAATCCACCACATGGTGGACCTGCAGATGGCAAGGTTACGAAGTGGATAGAGAATCGTGCTAATCAACTATTGGTGGAAGAATTACAAGACGTAAAACTTTTTCCATATAGCCAAGCTTGGAATACAGGTTACGTAAAAGAACAAAATTTCATTGAAGATTATGTTTCGGGTTTAGAGCGTGTTATTGATTTTGCAGCGATTCGTAAGTCTGGTTTAAGAATTGGTGTTGATCCGTTAGGCGGTTCTGGCATTAAATATTGGCCAGCAATTAAAGAACAATATGGAATAGAACTCGAACTTGTTAATGAAATTGTCGACCCGACATTTTCCTTTATGAGCTTAGATAAAGATGGGAAAATCCGTATGGATTGTTCATCGCCCAAAGCCATGGCTAATTTAATTGGATTAAAAGATCAATTTGATATCGCCGTAGCAAATGATCCAGACTATGACCGACATGGCATAGTAACAAGTACACATGGCTTAATGAATCCAAATCATTATCTGTCTGTTTGTATCGACTATCTTTCAAAATACAGACCTGAGTGGGACAAGTCCTTAAAGGTTGGTAAAACTCTCGTTTCAACTTCAATGATTGACCGCGTCGCAAAAGCAAACAACAAACAAGTTATTGAAGTGCCGGTAGGATTTAAATGGTTTGTAGAAGGCTTAACGAATCACCAACTAATGTTTGGTGGTGAAGAAAGTGCAGGCGCCAGTTTCCTAACGCGTTATGGAGATGTGTGGTCGACGGATAAAGATGGTTTGATCTTAGCGTTATTGGCAGCAGAAATTACCTCAGTGACTGGACTTAACCCTTCAGAATATTACGATAAGTTGGTTGAGATGCACGGTGAGCCTCATTATAAACGTATTGATGCCGTAGCGACACCGGCTCAAAAATCAGCATTAGCATCGTTAACACCACAAGATATAACGTCGGACTTTTTAGCTGGCGAAAAAATCGTATCGGTATTAACAAAAGCGCCAGGCAACAATGAAAGTATCGGCGGCTTAAAAGTTGTAACTGAGAATGGTTGGTTTGCTGCAAGACCTTCGGGCACGGAAGATATCTATAAAATATATATGGAGAGTTTTACTAGTCTAGAACACTTGTCTTTAATAGAGTCAGAAGCACAAAAAATCGTCGCTACCGTGTTTAAAAATAAAGGCTTGTAGCGGCCTTTTTTTCTTAAAACTTGCCTTGCAAACGTATGTAAGGCAAAAACACCTTCCTTCAGCTTGGTCAAATTGCGGCTAAGCTATATATTCCTTACCCATATTTAAGACTATTCTTGATCTTAGTTAATAAAAAGTCGCATCGACAATCATAAATACTAGGTTCAAATCAAAGGGTGAATTCTAAATGGCTATCTCGAAATCAGATAAAAAATCTAATTCTACGGCGTTCCCTATTACCGCAGACGTGACTTCAGAACAATTTAAAGACTCAATACTAAAACATCTAAATGGTACACATGGCACAGATGTTAACAAAGCTAGCCATCGTTCATGGTGGAAAGCAACCGCATCGGCATTAAATGAATATGTTTATAATGGCTTAAGCCAAACTCAGCGTACGCACTTTGAACATGATACGCGTGCAGTACATTACTTTTCTCTTGAGTTTTTAATGGGCCGCTTAACGGGTAATAACCTTCATAACCTGGGCCTTTTTGAAACCGCTAAACAAGCCTTAGCAGATTTAGATATTAATATTGAAACATTAGTTGATGAAGAAGAGGATATGGCATTAGGCAACGGCGGTTTAGGTCGTTTAGCTGCTTGTTTTATTGACTCTTTGGCTACTATGCACCTTCCAGCTGTTGGTTACGGCATTCACTATGAACATGGCTTGTTCCGTCAAGAATTTCAAAATGGTGCACAAATTGAACGTCCAGATAGTTGGCGCGAGTATGGCAACCCATACGAAATTTGTCGCCCAGAAAGCATACAAGAGATCCCGGTTTATGGTTACGTTGAAACTAAGTTTAATGAACAAGGCCACATCGTAAAAGAATGGCACCCAGGACGCGTAATAAAAGGGGTTCCATGGGATGTTCCTGTTGTAGGTTATGAAGGCACGAACGTTAATATTCTTCGTTTATGGGAATCAAGAGCATCTGACTTTTTTAACTGGGACGTTTTTAACGCGGGTGGTTATGTAGACTCACAACGTGAAAATATAGAATCGGAAACAGTGTCTAAGGTTCTTTATCCAAACGACGAAACTGAAGCTGGCAAAGAACTTCGTTTGATTCAGCAATACTTTTTTAGTGCTTGTTCACTTAAAGACATTATTCGTCGTTATCAACGTGTACACGCAGACGATTGGTCAAAATTTAGTGCACAAGTTGCCGTGCAATTAAATGACACACACCCAGCAGTCGCTATTCCAGAACTAATGCGCATTATGGTAGATGAGTCAGGTTTAGATTGGGATTACGCCTGGACTATTTGTAGAGAGACTTTTAACTATACAAATCACACCTTGTTACCAGAAGCTTTAGAAAAATGGTCAGTACGTTTGTTTGAAAAAGTATTACCTCGCCATTTAGAGATTATTTATGAAATAAATCGCCGTTTCTTGGAAGAAGAAGTAGAAACAAAGTGGCCTGGAAATAACGATATAAAAGAAAAGCTGTCGATTATTGAAGAAGGCCATGAACGCATGGTTCGCATGGGTAACCTTAGCGTAATTGGCTCAGGTAAAGTAAATGGTGTTGCTGAAGTTCATTCTGCGTTAGTAAAAAGCGATTTATTCCCAGAGTTTGACGCTTTGTGGCCTGACAAATTAACGAATGTTACCAACGGTGTTACACCAAGACGTTGGTTAAAGGCCTGTAATCCAAAGTTATCCACTTTAATTGATAAAACTGTGGGTACAGAATGGCCTACTAACTTAGAGATTTTAAGAGATCTTGACAAAAAAGCCGACAATGCTGCATTCCAAAAAGAATTCATGCAGATCAAACATGAAAACAAGCAAGAGTTAACAAAAGTAATCAAAGAGTTAATAGGTGTGTCTGTTGATCCTAGTGCAATGTTTGATATTCAAATTAAGCGTTTACACGAATACAAACGTCAGCACCTAAATCTATTACATATCATGGCGTTATATCGTCGCTTATTACAAAACCCAGATTATGACATGCATCCTCGAGTATTTATTTTTGGTGCCAAAGCGGCGCCGGGATACAAGTTGGCAAAAGACATTATTTACGCTATTAACAAAGTCGCCGACAAGGTGAATAATGACGAGCGTATTAAAGGCAAGTTAAAAGTCGTGTTTTTGCCTAATTACAGAGTTTCACTTGCAGAAAAAATGATCCCAGCCGCGGATGTTTCAGAACAAATTTCAACGGCAGGTAAAGAAGCATCAGGTACCGGCAATATGAAACTAGCGCTAAATGGCGCGTTAACTATTGGTACGTTAGATGGTGCAAATATTGAAATTGCCGAGGAAGTGGGTGCAGACAATATCGTTATATTTGGACTAACAGTAGACGAAGTTAAGGCGACTAAAAAAGCAGGTTATAGCCCATGGGATTATTATTACGGTAATTCGGAAATAAAAGCCGTATTGGATTGGTTTGATACTGATTACTTTACTCCGGGCGAACCTGGCGCATTGTCGTCAATAAAAGAAAGCTTGTTAGATGGTGGAGATCCGTACTTGTGCCTTGCAGATTTTGAATCGTATTCTAAGGCTCATGAAGAAATAAACCGTAAATATGTGGATACTAAAGGTTGGGCAAAAAGCGCAATTTTGAATACGGCATATATGGGTAAGTTTAATTCAGACCGTTCAATTCAAGACTATGTTGATAAGATTTGGAAACTGAAGCCGCTAGCGGTTAAATCTAAATAATCTATTTTATATGTAAGTTACCTTAGATTAATTTGGAAGCTATTAAAGCCTGGTGGTTAAACATCAGGCTTTTTTTGTTATTATCTACAAATAACCTAGGGCAATTGTTCGAGTGTTCTGAAAAACAATTAAGGAAATTAAATTTATATGTTCGATTTAAAATCACCAGACTTTTTAACTATTACGCGCCAGAACGAATGGCATTTAGATCCATTTAATGTCGACAACGACAAGTATGTAATAGAAGTCTGGGATTCTGGTGTTGTTCATATAGTGCCAAAATTTTCAACTAAACCGTTACCTAATCAAGTTAAAAAAGCTTTTGTTTTTGCAAGTGCTGTTCATGGTAATGAAACTGCACCAATAGAAATTTGCCAAGACATCATTAATAAACTTGTTAACAATGATTTAGAAATTATTCATCCAGTCTTGTTTTTGTTTGGCAACCCTGCGTCAATCAACCAGGGTGAACGTTTTGTAGAAGAAAACATGAATCGTTTATTCAGTGGACATCATTCAATTGGCGAAACCAAAAACAAAGAGCGCACACGTGCTAAAAAGTTAGAAAGTTATGTCTCTCGATTTTTTGAAAAATATGAAGGCGCGCAACGTACACATTACGATTTGCATACCGCAATTCGTGACTCTGCTCATGAAAAGTTTGCTGTTTACCCATTTATGCATGGTAAACCCTGGAAAAAACAGCAGTTTGAAATCCTAAGAGCGATGGGCGTTACAACCTTCCTGCTTATGGAAAAACCGGCCACTACCTTTAGCTATTATGCTTCTAATACACATAACGCCGACTCATTTACCATCGAATTAGGAAAGGTACGTCCATTTGGAGAAAACGACCAAAGTAAATTTGCAGCCGCCAAACAAACGTTAATTGAATTGTTACAAGGCAAAGACTTTGATGGCACTTCTTTTGATGCAAATAATTTTCAAATTATGACTGTGTACCGCGAGATAAACAAAACAGATGAGTCGTTCCAACTATGTTTTGCTGACGATGTTGCTAATTTTACGCAATACAACAAAGGCGATGTGTTGGCTGAAGAAAACGGACTACCAATCGAGGTACAAGAGGATGGTGAAGCGATCGTATTTCCAAATGCCAATGTTGCAATAGGTCAAAGAGCGTTATTAACTGTTTTACCAACAAACATTGATGACAGACTCGTTTAATTTCATTTATCGACAAAACCACTTTTAGCGGCTCTACTTTAGTAGAGCTATTGCTTTTTTGTCAGCTAAACATTTACCTCTGCGTGGTTGTTTATGCAAGGTGGGGCAATAAGTAACCAAAAGTGGCAATTTATCTGAACACTTCTTATTTCTAAACTTAATACTCTAAAGCCTCCAAAAATTGAACGAAAGCCTGCAGACAGGTAAAGTCGCGCACAATTAAAATTAAAGCATATAAATTATCTGATCAGTTAAGTCGCTTTAAAGTGCATAAATATTTGTGCATTTCTAATAAAGAAGCTTCACGCTGTTTAAAGGGGACAAGTCTCGATGGCTAAGTTACTAAATGTTGATAATCCAAATAACACGTCAAAAACAGACACGTTAAATTTGGAATTTGTAAGTGAACATGCATTGTCAATTCCGACATTTAAAATGTTAGATGAGAATGGTGAGTTATATAAAGATGCACAAGCATCTTCTATGGATAAAGAAACTGCGATTCGTATCTATGAAACTATGCGTTTTATCCGTGTATTTGACGAACGTATGTTAGCGGCTCAGCGTCAAGGTCGTATTAGTTTCTATATGCAATGCTTAGGTGAAGAAGCTGCTGTTACTGGCAGTGCAGCGGCACTTGAAGATAAAGACATGATCTTTGCTCAGTATCGTGAACAAGCTGCATTAGCCTATCGTGGCTTTACTTTAGAACAGTTCATGCATCAAAATTTTTCGAATGAAAAGGATCTAGGCAAAGGCCGTCAGATGCCAATTCACTACGGCTCTAAAGAACTTAACTATTCTACAATTTCATCGCCACTTGGGACTCAAATCCCACAAGCGACTGGTTATGCATATGGCCAAAAGTTGAAGGGCGATAAAGCTTGCACGATCTGTTACTTTGGTGAAGGCGCAGCGTCAGAAGGTGACTTCCATGCTGGTCTTAACATGGCCGCTGTACATGGCACACCAACGTTATTCTTCGCGCGTAATAATGGTTATGCAATCTCTACACCTGCTTCAGAGCAATTTAAAGGTGACGGCATTGCAGTTCGTGCTGTTGGTTATGGTATGAAGTCTCTGCGCGTAGATGGTGTTGATGTATTAGCAGTTTATGAAGCCACTAAAATGGCACGAGAGTTTGCCGTTGAGAATAATGCACCGGTATTAATTGAATCTATTGCATACCGTTTAGCCGCTCACTCTAGTTCAGACGATCCAAGCGGTTATCGTGAAAAAGCAGAAGAAGAAACGTTTGGTGCTAAATGTCCAATTGAACGTTTCCGTAAATATATTGTTAAAAAAGGCTGGTTAGACGAAGCTGAAGACGAAAAAGCAAAAGAAGCTATCAAACTTGATGTTCTTAATGCGCTTAAATCAGCAGAAAAAGTGTCAAAACCAGCATTAGAAGAAATTGTAACGGACGTTTATGAAACAGTTCCTAAACATCTTCAAAAGCAATACGAACAGTTAAAAGCGCATATCTTAAAATACCCAGAGTCATATCCGGCTACAGCAAGCCGTATAGGGGAGTCGAAATAATGTCTAAAATGAATATGTTACAGGCGATAAACTCTGCTTTAGCCATCGCCATGGAAGAAAATGAAAACGCCTGTGTATTTGGCGAAGACGTTGGAGCGTTTGGCGGTGTTTTCCGTGCAACAAGTGGCCTACAAGAAAAGTTCGGCAAAAATCGTGTATTTAATACGCCGTTAGTTGAACAAGGCATCTTAGGTTTTGCCAATGGTTTAGCCGCTCAAGGTACGTTAGCCATTCCTGAAATTCAGTTTGCTGATTATATTTTCCCGGCTTTTGACCAAATTGTTAATGAAACAGCAAAGTTCCGTTTTCGTTCAGGTAATGAGTTTAACGTTGGCAATTTAGTTATTCGTACACCATATGGTGGCGGTATTCATGGTGGTTTGTATCACTCACAATCACCAGAAGCTTATTTTGCTCATACACCAGGCCTTAAGCTTGTTTTCCCAAGAAACGCTTATCAAGCCAAAGGATTATTAGCGGCTTGTTTAGAAAGTAATGACCCAGTCATCTTCTTTGAACCTAAGCGTTTGTACCGTGCATCTGTTGGCGAAGTGCCAGAAGGTAAATATACAATTCCTTTGGACAAAGCTGAAATTGTTCAACAAGGTGATGATGTAACGTTATTGGCTTGGGGTGCTCAAGTTGAGATCCTTGAAAAAGCAGCTGAAATGGCAGCTAAAGATGGTATCTCTTGTGAAATCGTTGATTTACGTACGGTTGCCCCTTGGGATGTAGAAACGGTTTCTAAGTCGGTATTAAAGACAGGTCGTTTGGTCGTTTCACAAGAAGCCCCATTAACAGGTGGTTTTGCATCTGAGATTGCGGCAACGATTCAAGAAGAGTGTTTCTTGCATTTAGAGTCACCTATTGAACGTGTTTGTGGCTTAGATACGCCATATCCGTTAGCGTTAGAAAAAGAATATATGGCCGATCACCTTAAAGTTTATGAAGCGATTAAACGCTCTGTTAACTATTAATATCTGGAGAATTAAAAATGAGTACTGATTTTATTTTGCCAGACATTGGTGAAGGTATCGTTGAGTGTGAAGTAGTTGAATGGTTAGTTGCTGAAGGCGATGTTGTTAAAGAAGACCAGCCAATTTGTGAAGTAATGACCGACAAAGCCATGGTAGAAATACCAGCAAAAAGTGATGGCGTAATTACTAAGCTATATTACCAAAAAGGTGAGATTGCTAAAGTGCATGGCCCACTATTTGCGATTCAAGAAGCGGGTTCAGCAGCTGAATCAACTCCGTTAAAGCCTGTCACTTTAGATTCAGCTCCGGCAACTGAAACACAAAATACACCTGCAGTAGGTTCAGACAGTTACCTTGAAGACTTTTTACTTCCAGACATTGGTGAAGGCATCGTTGAGTGCGAAGTAGTTGAATGGTTAGTTGCGGAAGGCGATGTCGTTAAAGAAGACCAGCCAATTTGTGAAGTTATGACTGATAAAGCCATGGTAGAAATACCGGCGAAAAGTGATGGTGTTGTTGCAAAGCTTTATTATAAAAAGGGTGAAATCGCGATTGTTCACCAGCCTTTGTTTGCTATTACTGTTAAAGGAAATGCCACTGGCGAAGTAGCAATAAGTGTTGAAACTCAACCAATTCAGCCTAATGAAACAACAGCATCAAGTGCAACACCACAGGTTGCTGCAGCAAATAGCACTGCGGTTAAACCAAATGGTAAAAAAGCCGTTGCATCACCAGCGGTTCGTAGACTTGCAAGAGAGATGAATTTAGATATTACGCTTGTGCAAGGCTCTGGTGCCAAAGGTCGTGTTTACAAACAAGACCTAGTGGCATACCAACAGGGTGGCAGCGTTGCTGGTACAACTTCAGTACAATCTTCAACCAGTGTTACAAGCAATTTAATGCCTTCTCATGAAACAAATCGTGTAGAACCAATTCGTGGCGTAAAAGCAGCGATGGCTAAAGCGATGCAAGACTCTGTTTCTACGATTCCTCACTTCACATTCTCTGATGAGATTGATTTGACGGCGCTAGTAGCGTTACGCAAGCAGTTAAAACCTGAATATGAAGCTCAAGAAATAAAGCTTACGATGATGCCATTTTTCATGAAAGCATTATCCATGGCTATTAAGCAATTCCCAATCATGAATTCTAAACCGAATGCAGATTGTACTGAATTGACTTATTACAATGAGCATAATATCGGTATGGCAGTAGATTCTAAAGTTGGACTTCTTGTTCCAAATATCAAAGGTTGCCAAGCTCTAAGTATTAAAGACATTGCAATCAAAATGATGGAGTTAACAGATCAAGCTAGAGCAGGTCGTTTATCTCCAGACCAGCTAAAAGGTGGCACAATATCAATATCTAATATTGGTGCTTTAGGCGGAACTACAGCGACACCTATTATCAATAAACCTGAAGTAGCGATCGTGGCATTAGGCAAAATGCAAACATTACCGCGTTTTAATGCAAAAGGTGAAGTTGAAGCTCGTCAAATTATGAATGTGAGTTGGTCTGGTGATCATAGAATTATTGATGGCGGCACTATCGCTCGATTTAATAATCTCTGGACAAAATACCTAGAGAACCCAACCAGCATGATCATGGAAATGGTTTAATCGAATTTGCTCATTAAGCCTTAAACAAAGAAAAAAGCCCCTGTCTTTAAATAGATGGGGGCTTTTTTTATTATTTTTATAAAAATAATAACGGCGACCTAAATGGGCCAACCTCATTCAAAGGCAGCAACATAAAAACAAGCACGATATAAACAGCAGGATCAAAAAAGGCACAACCGAAGTTGTGCCTTTCTCTTAAAATGTGGTGGAGGGAGGTGGATTCGAACCACCGAAGGTAGAACCGTCAGATTTACAGTCTGATCCCTTTGGCCACTCGGGAACCCCTCCAGAACGAGACGCATCATATCAAAAGAAATTTATCTG
>CAWUUQ010000039.1:0-5074 GCA_963925625.1 uncultured Psychrosphaera sp. | reverse complement strand
TGTTTATGATGCATCACAGTGGACCTTTAGCGGTAAAAACGCATTTGATGGTGAAACGAGCAATGCAACTGCAGCATCACCTTTCCCAGCTCAACAATTTACTCAGTCAAATACATTGTTCATTAGTGGTGTTATTGACGGACCGTTATCTGGTGGCGTTCCAAAAGCGATCGAAATCTTTATTGGTTCTGATATCGCAGACTTAGGTTCTTGTGGAATTGGTTCAGCGAATAATGGTGGTGGTTCTGACGGTGAAGAGTTTACCTTCCCTGCCGGTACTTCAGCCACGGCTGGTAGCTTCATTTATATTGCTTCTGAATCTACTGGATTCACTAACTTCTTTGGTTTTGCTCCTGATTTCACCACTGGTGCTGCTTCAATCAACGGCGATGATGCGATTGAATTATTCTGTGATGGTAACGTCATTGATGTATTTGGTGACATTAATGTAGATGGCTCTGGTCAACCTTGGGAATACCTTGATGGGTGGGCATATCGTGTTAATGGAAAGATTGCCAATGAAGGTGTTTTTGATATTACCGCTTGGACATTCAGCGGCAAAAATGCACTAGATGGTCAATCATCGAACGCAACCGCGTCTAAACCGTTCCCAGCAGGCACGTATGTTAATGAAGGCGATGTTGAGCCTGAACCAGACCTATTAGGCCAGTGTTTTGAAGAATCAACATTCATTAACGTTATCCAAGGTAATTCATTTGAATCACCAATGATAAGCGAAACTAAAGTCATTGAAGGCGTAGTTACTGCTAGCATTCCTGCTATTAACGGA
Organism: uncultured Psychrosphaera sp.; assembly: GCA_963925625.1. Lineage (GTDB taxonomy): Bacteria > Pseudomonadota > Gammaproteobacteria > Enterobacterales > Alteromonadaceae > Psychrosphaera. The sequence goes on along the minus strand of CAWUUQ010000039.1, from coordinate 4,284 downwards.
TTTTTTGTTCAAGAACAAATTGCGGATATGGACATGGATGACATGACATCTGAAGGTATCTTTGTTTCATACGAACAAGGTGAACTGCCTGCGGTTGGTTCTGTAGTACGTGTATTAGGTAATGTTGAAGAAAGCTACGGTAAAACTCAGCTAACGGCAACTAAACCGGCGTTAGAGTGCGGTTATGACTCAGTAACAATGACATCAGTTACCTTGCCATTTGTAAGTGCTGAACAACAAGAGTCGTTGGAAGGCATGGCGGTATCATTTGCACAAGACTTAGTGGTTACTGACAACTATAACTTAGGTCGATATGGCGAAGTTGCTTTATCTAGCGAACGTTTATTTGTTCCTACCAACCTTTATCTTCCTGGAAGTGAAGAAGTCGCAACATTAACGGCGCAAAACAAGATGAACAAAATCATCCTTGATGATGCCGTCAATGGTTCAAATCCAGATGTTATTAAATACCCTACTGGTGGCTTATCTGCTTCTAATACGTTACGTGCTGGCGACTCAGTTGCTGCACTTGAAGGTGTGATGGATTATAGCTTCGGCCAATATCGTGTATTACCAACAATTGAGCCAACGTTTATTCAGACCAATGCTCGTGAAGCGAGTCCTGTGCTAGAAAATGGTAATTTACGTATCGCTAGCTTTAACGTATTAAATTACTTTAATGGTGATGGCCTAGGCGAAGGATTCCCAACGTCTCGTGGTGCAGATTCATTAGAAGAGTTTGAACGTCAAAGAGCTAAAATCTTAAACGCGATTACCACCATTGACGCTGACATTATTGGTTTATTAGAAGTTGAAAATGATGACTTTACTGAAACCAGTGCGATTCAAGATATTGTTAATGGCTTAAATGCATTAGCCCCAGCTGATAAACACTATTCATTTGTTAACCCTGGTATGGAAAAAATGGGTGGCGACCAAATTAAAGTTGCCCTGATTTACAATGACAAAGCGGTTTCTGAAATTGGCACTGCCGTTACGATTACTGAGTTCCCATTTGAATACCACAACCGTCCACCGTTAGCGCAGACATTTAGAAGTTCTGTTACCGGTGAGCGATTAACGGTTGCGATAAACCATTTCCGTTCAAAAGGTTGTTCTAGTAGTGGTGGCGCTGAAAATGAAGATAAGGGTGATGGCCAAGGCTGTTATAATCTTCGCCGTGTTCAAGCTGCTGAAACTATAACATCTTGGTTAGCAACTAACCCGACGGGTGTTGAAGATGAAGACTTCTTAATTATTGGTGACCTAAATGCCTATACAAAAGAAGATCCAATCAAGACTATCGTTGATGCAGGTTATACCAACCTTATTGAAACCTTTAACGGTACAGGTACGTATTCTTATACATACCAAGGTCAGTCAGGCACCATCGATCACGCACTTGCAAGCAACTCACTTGCGGATAAAGTGGTTGATGTCACTGAATGGCATATTAATGCCGATGAACCTCGTATTCTGGACTATAACGTTGAGTACAAAAACGAAGACCAACTGTTCACTATGTATGATACTGAACCGTTCCGCGCATCTGATCACGACCCTGTTGTGATTGAACTTAACGGCGTAACACCAATTATTACCACAACTAAAGTTGTTGAAGATATCGACAAAGTTAAACGTTGGTTCTGGTGGTTCTGGTACAAGCCTCAAACTACATTTAAAATGGACATTCCAGCGGATACGTTAAGTCTTAAAGTTATTTTAAGTGGTGGAACAGGAAACGCCGATTTATATTTACGTCATGGTAAAAAACCCAATAAACGGAAGTTTGATTGCCGTTCAATCAACAATAACAATGAAGAGTTATGTGAAATTGATGCACCTGAATCGGGCGATTGGTATATCAGCATAAAAGGTAAAAAATTGTTCTTTGATGTGACAATGACCGTTGAGACCAAAGCCTTAGAAAAACTTTAAAGTTAATTTTTTTGAGATTTACGCTTTAAATTTTAAGGCGTTTAAGGTTTAAGGTTTAAGGTTTAAGTCTACATATAAAGGCCGTTAGAATTATCTCTAGCGGCTTTTTTATTGAGTGTTACTGCCTCTATTACAACTGCGAAAATTGCCTCACTAAGTTGTGGTAGACATTATGCAACCCATCAACAAATACATCACTGCGAGCTTCATGACCACGAATTATGTAACTGTCGCCAAAGGCATTGCCATTTTCGCCCGTGCCCAAAGTAACTCCAGGCTGTACTGATAAAATCCGTTTTCCCCGAATCTTGAATCTGATCTTGGGTTAATACGTTGATTACCTGTGGAGTATCAACTAAATCGTCAACACGCCTTACATCACCAGATTTCTCTACATTATAGATTGAAGACCTAACACCATGAATTTCAATGTGTTCCAGTGATGTGCTAGTTACTTTTTTGGAATTTGCTCCGTGACTTTTTCTGTAATTTTCTCGGCTACTCTCTCTGTTACTGGTGAAGCCGAGTTTGCAGCAACGCCAAATTTTGTACTAATTAAAATAGACGCGGTTAACGCCTTAGCGCCACGATGAGAGTGAAGTTCCTTCATTTCCTTTATTTCCCATGAAGGTTGTTAATTTCATGGCGAGCATAAACAAACAAAATACAATTACAAATGACAATAATTCGCATTTAAATTGGCTGGGTAGATTTAATCCATCATAAGATCAGTTTTTCCTTATTACAGTCCAGTTTACTTAATGTTCATTGGTCAAATTGAAATCGCGTGCATATGCTCAAACTCAAACCAATTACTTTAAGGAACAAAACAATGACTAGAGGCATAAACAAAGTCATCCTCGTTGGAACGTTAGGTACAGACCCTATTCATAAAACACTAACTAATGGCAATAATTCAACGACCGTCAGTGTGGCAACAAATGAGCAATGGAAGGATAAAACTTCTGGCCAATTACAACAAAAGACGGAATGGCATCGAGTTGTTATTTTTGGAAAATTAGCGGAAATAGCTGAAAAAATATTGCAAACGGGCAGCCTAGTATTTTTTGAAGGCAAGCAGCAATCTAGAAAATGGACCGATGATAAAGGTGAAGTTAAATACATAACAGAAACCATTGTTGACTCAATGAATGGTCATATGCAGATATTAAGTAATGGTATTAAACCAGCTGAGTCCGGTTTTAAAACTAGCGATGACTCTACTTCAAATGAGCCTAAAAATAGTGAGATTTCGGGGCCCATTATACCGAAGTTAAAGCTAGACGAAAATATTCCTTTTTAAGTGGATTGTCATAGTTTCAGTTTTAACCTGGAACATTTTTAGGTAAATATTTCCCTTTAATACAAACGGATAGGTGAAATCACTGACCACTTATAAGGGTTACTCCTCATAACGATATATAGCTTTTTTGCTTTACTAAATGTGTAGGTTATTTAACCAACAACTTTGCCACTTAGATTCTAAGTGGATAACAATAACTAAAAAAATATATATGAGGAATTATGAAATATTTTAATAAAAAGGCCCTCGCGGCCGGTCTCATTGGAGCGTCTTTAGTATCTTCTGTAGCATTTGCAGCAGGCGATCCAAATTCTGAAAATTTTCGAATTATTGTTCAACTTAACCCTGAGCAAAATCTTTCATCCTTGCAAAATATTGCTGCGCCGTTTGGTGCTTCGTTTGTAAAGGTAAAAGATGTTGCTACGGGTGCAACCGTTGTGGAACTCCAAGGAGTTACAGATGCAGCGTTAAGAGACAAAGTTATTGGCTTAATTAATCAATCAAGTGTTGCGCAATATGCAGAACTCGATTTAATTCTTACCCCACAAGCAACGCCTAACGATACACGTTATAACGAGCAATGGCATTACTTCGAATCTACTGCTGGTATAAACGGCCCAGCGGCTTGGGATATTACAACCGGTGCCGGTGTTACCGTTGCTGTTATTGATACGGGATATCGTAACCATGTTGATCTCAACAGTAAAATACTGCCTGGGTATGACTTCATAAGCGATGCAACAATGGGCAACGACGGCAATGGTCGTGATAGTGATGCACAAGATCCGGGTGACTGGGTTGCAGCAAATGAATGTTATTCAGGTTCTCCAGCTAGTAACTCAAGCTGGCATGGAACACATGTTGCGGGCACAATTGCTGCCGAAACAAATAATGGTCAAGGTGTTGCTGGCGTTGCATGGGATGCTGACATTTTACCAATTCGTGTATTAGGAAAATGTGGTGGTTATACTTCGGATATAGCTGATGGCATCATCTGGTCGTCTGGCGGTTCGGTTTCTGGCACGCCAACAAATAACAACCCA
>CAWUUQ010000038.1:0-10840 GCA_963925625.1 uncultured Psychrosphaera sp. | reverse complement strand
TTCTGATCCAGAGCCTGCAGGTAAGGCTCTAAGATTATTTGTTGATTGCTTTGAGGGCACCAAGCTGAAAGTTTCATTTCTTTGGGCTTCAGTTGGTACAGAAAAAACATCAGCCGTTAGGTTCAAGAAGTTCTCAATAGCTTCGCGAAAAATATTTGGCGCATATGCACGCCAAGAACATGAAGTTTTTGTTGATGAATCAAATTCAAAGTTAGTAAGCTTAGTAGAACTTAATGACTTTAGTGAAAAGCCTTTACCAGTTGAGGCATTGCACAGTACAACTGGCCTATTCGTTTTATCTTGTGAAAATAAACACATAGAGATAAATGGGCAGGTGGTTTCTAAAGAATATTCTTCGAGCGCATTTGATATTAGAGGAATTCTCGATTTATTCGATGGCGATAGTGATGTTTGTCTGATGAGGTATTTTCCTGCTGACAATGGAAGAGATGAGTCTATCTCGTTAATAGGTCAGAAGAATTCATTATTACTGCAAAGACTGGCAAATAGCTTTGTAAAATAAAGAAGTTAATTCATACTTGAATTAAAGCCTCGCCCTCTTGCGGGGCTTTTTACTTTCAGAAGGAAAAATCAGTGTTGAATTGTATATTACTTAGAAATAGGTTTAATCATTTCTAGCAAGCTACTTAATGTGATTTCCCAGTTAGGATACTCTTCATTGCCAAAATGAATTAGTTTTCCTTCAAAGAATTCTTGGCCTCTACCGCTGGCGTGGTAGTCAATTAATATATCGCCTTTTAGTAAACCCTTGTGACTGCAAATGATTAGATTGTGGGTCATTTCGTAACCGAATTTATCTTCGACCCAGAGCCTTTTTTCCGTATATGACAAAGGATTTTTCGTTGATGGTGCGGTGAGTATGTAGACTTCAACATTCGTTTTTTTTCTTAGCTGTTCTACTGCTGCTAAAGCGCCATCCATTGGTTCTAAGCTTAGAAAAAAGCCAGGTACACTTTGCGGGATTGCGGGAAAGGATTGTCAGGATTTTTCTGTTTGTGCTCTGCGATTTTTGAAGAGTAATCACACAACACATCGTCCATGTCGATATAAACTTTCAGCATGTCGTCTACTCCGAAATTATTGAACGCCCAATATTATGGGCAGACAGTTTATTCGAACGATAGCTTTTTTTCGCGTAATTATCATAAGCGAGGTCGAAAGTAGGTCTTCTTAATTTAATTGCGGGCACTTTCTTTAAGTGTATATATTCACCTTGGGCGAGGAAAGAACGATCAAGTATGAAAGCTGAGGTCAATTAGTGATTATTCACAATAGTGAAAAAAAGCAATATTATGGCGAGGCAGCACAAATAAAACTCCCTATGTATACCCGCAAAAAATACGCATGTGCTATGCGATACTGGTTTATTTTCCTCTCTTTTTACCTAGATAATAAGCCATTCATTTAAAAACTAAATGGATATTCCTAAACGCTTAGAGAAAGGATGTTCTATGAAAGTAGCGAAGCAACTTAGATGCATTAGTTTTTATTTGGTAGTGCTGTCCTAACAATAGATTTTGGAGAAGGGTTTTGGCTAACTGGTTCGTAATTATCAATATATAAACCACTATTTCCTCGCGCGGAAGGATGAGTTTCGTTGTAAACTTGGGATAATTTTTGACGACTTACATGGGTATAAAGTTGGGTTGTAAGAATACTTGAGTGCCCGAGTAATTCTTGTATATGTCTTAATTCAGCGCCATTATCTAACATCGCTGTGGCTGTATTATGACGATAAAGATGACATGCGCCTGAACGCCCGAATCCAGATAGTTTTACATATTTTGAAGCCATATCAGAAAGTTTACCTGGCACATACCGCTGGCCGTTGTTAGCTAAAAATAATGCAGTGCCTGAATCGATCAAAGCAAACATTGGCCTAATTTTACTTATGTAAAAAGTTAACCACTCTTGGCCTCGTTTACTTATGGGGACTAATCGTTCTTTTCCCCCTTTGCCTTGCACACGAATTAAATGCTCATCAAAGTTTACATCATTAATATTCAGTTTTAATAATTCACCACGACGAATACCAGTGGTAAAGAAGGTTTCCAATACGGCTCGATCTCTAAGCCCTTTAACACCAAACAACAGTGGTTGTTCTAAAATGTTTTCTATTTCGTTTATAGAGTAAAGTGCCTTTGGTAATAGCTTTCCTCTTAAAGGAAGCTCAATGTGTTCAAGGCTATTTTGATTTATTAACTGTTTAAAATGCATGTATTTAATAAATGTTTTTACAAACGTTAGTAAATTACGCTTATAGGCTTGGCAAAGTGGCTGCGAATTAGGAATTTTTCTATAGTTGTTTAAATAGGTAGCGTATTTATCCATAAGGTCTAAGTTTATTTGATCAATACTAAACACATTATTATCTAAGCACCAAAGAAAAAATTTCTTTAGTCCGGATCGTTTGCTTTTAACAGTGGCGAAACTTTGACTTTTAGAAAGGCATAGGTCTAAATAATAGTTTACACATATCCATATACATTTAGCGTTGGGTTTATTCATTAATTAACTTTTGAGCAAGTGAAAAGCCATGCTCAACAAAGCTTTTTGGAGTGGACATTTCCCAATAAACCAGGGTTGAGCGACCGTTACGAACTCGTCCTAAGCGGATTCCTATTGCAGAAATGACAGAGTTGTATTCGTTAAATTTTGGGAACACAACACAGCCCCTAAATAACTCATGTCCGCTTGGGCGAATTAGTCCATAACGTTGTAAACTACCTCGGATAAATGCGCCCTGTAATGTGTTGCGATTAGGTATGAACTTACCCAGGGACCTATCGCAATAACCTATGAGTTTATTTGAAGGAACATGTTGCTTGCAGTATGTAGCGATGTTGACGAGCTTTTGAACTCCCAAGCTTTGCCAATAGCATTGCGCATAGAACTCAAAAGCTTGTTTGATGATTAGCTCATCATGGTTCGTTGGCTTCATTAGTACGGATCACGCATCTAATTTCGATTTTGGAAGAAACGCGATAAATAAAACAAACACAACAAGTCCTACAACTAAAGAAGCGATACTGGCTTCGGGACCAAACTCTCCGCCCGTAACCCATTGAGCTTTATCATTAAGTATAGGAGTGAACCAGCCTGTGTGTTCGTGCCCACTTACACCAAAACCGAGGATATTTCCTTGCGACCAATTCCAGCCTAAATGCAGACCAATGGGTAGTGCCAAACTTTTCGTTATGAAATAAGCCAGGCCAAAGATGAGGGACACAATAAACAGATCAAGCGAGGCAATGATGAACGTCGTATCTTCCATGCCTGGATTCCCAGAATGCCCAAGTGCAAAAAGACTCGCAATAATAAATTGAGCGCCCCAAAATCCAATACCATCTATAAGCCGTTGGAAAATAAAACCACGATGCAATAATTCTTCAAGTAAAGATCCGATCAAAAAGAGATACAGTCCATAACTCAAAACATTTAGGCTTCGTTCAGCATTTAACTCAAAAGTAACGCCGCCAAAGGCCCAAATAATACCGACGGTTGCCGCCAACATTGTTATGCCCATTAGAGTGCCAGTGAAAAACTGGGTCAGCCATTTTTTGTTTATGGCCAATCCCACATCGTTAAGTGATTCTTTTCGTAGTTTAAGACATATCCAAGTCACCAGTAAAATTAGTAAAAACGAAGTAGGTTCAAGCATCTCAGCGGTGAAGCCAAGATCAGTGAAAAATTGTTTAATGGGTTTATAAATCGGGCGGGTAAGAGCAACTAAGCCAATAAATATAAGTATCCACCACCCGCTTCGGAGTTGGCGGATATCAAAAGTACTTGTTGTAGAAGTGGAGTTTGTTGTATTTGCAGTAAAAAAGATGTGTTTCATGATTTGCCCTTACTAGCATCACGTTGATTTTAATAACGTAATACATTGCAAAGGCTGAACCATAAAAATTTGTTTAGTGAATTGAAATAAACCCTTTAAAAACAGTGCTTTAATCACGTTCTCAAAAACAGCTGGATTAAAGGAAAATAAAACTAAACGTACTAAGTGGTTGATTTAACTATAAAGTGTTAAAAATAACGAAGCGCTAATGCGCTTCATCCCAGTTATCACCTTCGCCTGCTTCTGCCGTTAAAGGCACATCGAGTTTGGCAGCAGATTCCATTTGTTGTATCAACTTTGGAACTAGTTCTGCGACTTTAGAGTCAGTAATTTCAAAAACCAATTCATCGTGTACCTGCATGACCATTTTTACGTCATCGGCGGCATTATCAATAATCCATTGATCAACAGTTAACATCGCGCGTTTAATGATGTCGGCGGCTGTGCCTTGCATTGGCGCATTGATAGCGGCGCGTTCTGCTGCTTTTCGGCGTTGAACATTACGTGCATTAATATCTGGTAAGTAAAGACGACGGCCAAATACCGTTTCAACATAACCCGTTTGTTCTGCATTTTTACGCGTGGTTTCCATGTAAGTTAATACACCAGGAAAACGCTCAAAATATTTGTTGATATAGTCTTGTGCTTGACCGCGTGGAATATCAAGTTGGTTAGCCAAACCAAACGCAGACATGCCATATATCAAACCAAAGTTTACGGCTTTGGCAGCACGACGTTGATCCGTAGTGACTTCATCAAATGGCGTGGCAAATACTTCTGATGCCGTTGTTTTGTGAATGTCTAAGTTATTTGCAAACGCATCTAACAAAGCTTTATCACCACTTAAATGAGCCATAATGCGTAATTCGATTTGAGAATAATCTATCGCAACAACCTTTTTACCAGCCGGCGCAATAAAGGCTTGTCGAATACGGCGGCCATTGTCATTTCGAATAGGAATATTTTGTAAGTTAGGCTCCGTAGAACTTAATCGACCCGTTGCGGCAATAGCCTGATGATAAGACGTATGCAGGCGACCTGTCGCCGATTTTACCATGGTAGGAAGTTTGTCTGTGTAAGTAGACTTGAGCTTGCTTAAACCACGATACTCTATGATCAGTTTTGGTAGTTCAAACTTATGTGCGAGTTCTTGCAAAACGTCTTCTGCTGTAGACGGCGCACCTTTTGGCGTTTTTTTGATAACTGGCAGTTCAAGCTTATTAAATAGAATTTCTTGTAACTGCTTTGGAGAGCCTAAATTGAAGACTTCGCCAGCAACATCATGAGCTTGTTGCTCTAACGTTTGTAATTTACCTGCAAACTCCGCGCTTAAGTCATGCAAACGATCTGAATCTATCAATACACCATTCTGTTCTACTTTTGACAAGATAGGCATTAACGGCAATTCAATTTCACTAAAGACTTTGTTCAACTCTGGTAAGTCACGTAACTGTTTAGTGAAGTATTCGTATAGTCTTAACGTTACATCAGCATCTTCCGATGCGTATGGCGATGCTTGTTCTAATTCAATTTGGTCAAAGGTAATTTGTTTCGCACCTTTACCTGCAATTTCTTCAAAAGAAATACAATTATGACCTAAATATTTTAACGCTAAGCTATCCATGTCATGACGTGTCGACGTGCTATTAAATACATAGGATTGCAACATAGTATCGCCCACAATGCCGGCAATGGTCATGTTGTACTTAGCTAAAACGTTAATGTCGTACTTTAAATTTTGGCCTACTTTACTCACGGTTTTATCCGTTAGTAATTCTGCAAGGCTAGGGCGTATTTCTTCAATAGAAATTTGTTCAGGCGCACCAACATAATTATGTGCTAGTGGAATGTAGGCTGCTTGAATTTCGCCTTCAGCGTTTTCACCGCTAGTGCTATTTGCTACAGTTTTTGTCGCTGGCTTGCGAAAGGCAACGGAAAAGCCAACCAATTCCGCTTCCATATAATCAAGCGATGTGGTTTCAGTATCAAAGGCAATAAGTGTCGCGGCGCGAATGTCTACTAATAACGATTCCCACTCTGTTATTGTCAGAATGGTTTTGTAATGAGAGCGATCGATATTTGCTACTGAAATTTCGACATCGCCAGCAGTAGATGCGGCTTCTGAGCCTGAACTACTATTTGCAGATTTTGGTGCGGCATTGTTTGCCGAGGTCGGTTTGACGTTTCTTGAAGCGTCATTAGAGGCTTCCGATGAGGGCTTAGACCAGCCATTACCTGCGCCTGCACTTTCACCAGCGTTTTCGGCTTGAGCAGACAAAATCTCTTTTAACCAACGTTTAAATTCACACTCAGCGAATAAGTCGGCTAATTCTTGTTTGTTTGGTTCTTCTAAAAGCATTAACTCATCGGTAATGCCATGTTCAACGTCTAACTTAATTGTTGCTAAGTCATACGACATTAACAGTTGTTCTTTATGTTCTTCTAATTTAGCTGCCATGGTTTTTGAACCACGAAAGCCTAAACCTGCTACTTTATCTAAGTTTTCATAAATGTTTTGAATGCTGCCTAGGCCTTGAATTAACGCGACGGCTGTTTTTTCACCAACACCAGGTACGCCTGGAATATTGTCTACTTTGTCGCCCATTAACGCCAAGTAGTCGATAATTAATTCAGGTGGAATGCCAAACTTAGTTACCACACCATCAGGATCCATGATCGTATTGGTCATGGTATTGATCAAAGTAACGTGTTCATTAACCAATTGGGCCATATCTTTATCGCCCGTACTGATCAACACATCTTGGCCTTTTTTAGACTGTTCATCGGCAATCGTACCAATCACGTCATCGGCTTCAACGCCTTCAATAGCAATAATGGGTAAACCCATTGCTTTAATAATTTTGTGCAGCGGCTCTATTTGAGTGCGAAGATCGTCTGGCATTGGAGGGCGATTAGCTTTGTATTCGCTGTACATTTCATTTCGAAACGTAGGGCCTTTTGCGTCAAAAATAACGATCATTCGTTCAGGAGAGTATTGTTTCACAAGACTCTTAAGCATATTGATCACGCCATAGATTGCACCGGTGGCTTCACCACGAGAATTAGTTAGATGCGGAGGAGAGTGATAAGCACGAAATAAATAGGAGGAACCGTCAACTAAGACCAAAGGCTTATAAGCTGAAGAAGAGTCTTGTTTTGTCATGTGGATTATTTCCGAGTCGCTTTGGATAAATGGGTGTATAAGAATGCCATAAACTTTGTCATGTCGCCATATATATGAGGTGCGAAGAAGTGCAGGAAATGTTGATAAGTATCACATCCTGTGGATAACTTGGTTGATAAGTACAATTTAACCTTAGCAATTAGGGGTAAAATCCATATCGGCCAATCTGAGCATATTGTGTAAAAAAACTAGGCGATGCTTCGCTTTTTATTATTATTATTCTACGGCGAATTCTAATGAAAAATTCTTAGACATTCAGAAAACTCAAAATCGATCAATTTCGAGCGGATTGATAATTTACACCTGAACTTTGAATTGATCCAGTATTTTTAGAAAAAAAACTGATCTTTTTTTATGATCCTTCTGTAGCGGTTAAAAAGTGTCTGAATTTATTGGCTTGTAGCAAGATGTGAACGATCTTTCTTGTCATTAATGTCATACAAATGTGTTACAAAAAGAAAGATCGATGCTATATTTTGCATTCAGATCTGACATTTATCGAAAAATTATCATTAATAACTAAGGTTATAGTTTGCAAGGTTTTATCCAATCGGTAGAATGAACAGAAATCCAAATTCAAAAATTAATAGTTCTATTTAATTATAGGTTTAACAATTGGTTCAATAATAGGTGAATTCAAAATGATCAAAATGCTTTTAACCTTGGTTACTGTGTTTGCAGTTATGACCGCAAATGCGTCGAGCGATACTGATAAAAGCGCTGTTGAAAAGCGTATTAAACCTGTCGGTCAAGTCTATCTAGCCGGTGCAGAACCAGTATCTGCTAAACCAACGGGTCCACGTTCGGGCGACCAGGTTTACCTAAGTTCATGTGCTGCTTGTCATGGTTCTGGCATCATGGGTGCACCTAAAGTAGGTGATGCTGGCGCATGGTCTCCTCGTGTGGCACAAGGTATGGACGTATTAGTTGCTCATGCAATTGACGGTTTTAATGCAATGCCTGCTAAAGGTGGTTGTGTAGCGTGTTCTGATGAAGAGATTAAGTCTGCTGTTGAATACATGGCAGACTCATCTAAGTAGCTTGTTTTTAATAGATTCTGACGACAACACTAGAATTTAAAAAGCAAAATTTAGAAACAAAATTGAAAATCAAAAGGCTCCATTTAATGAGAGCCTTTTTTTATGTCTTTTTTATGCCTTTTTTATGTCTTAAGCTTTGTGCCTTAAGTTTTTATTAAAACGAACTGTTACTTATTAAGCATCGCCCGTAAATTGGCAATGTTGGCTTTGTTTTTTTCTTTACGAACGGTTTCAGGCACAACCTGACCAAGCTTTTCCCAACGTAAATCTTTCTGATCTAACTCATCTAAAAATCGAGAAGGCTCGGTGGTGATCGTTTCACCATATTGGCGACGTTCTTTTGCATATGTTAAAAATAGTTTCTGCTGCGCTCGTGTTACGCCTACATAAGCTAAACGACGTTCTTCCTCTACATTGTCTTCGTCAATACTGGTTTGATGGGGCAATATGCCTTCTTCCATTCCCACCATAAATACATAAGGGAACTCTAAGCCTTTTGAAGCATGCATCGTCATTAACTGTACTTGATTGTTGGCTTCTTCTTCTTCGTTCCGCTCCATCATGTCACGTAAGGTTAACTTGCTGACGACTTCGGCCAATGACAAGGGCTCATGCTCTTCGTCACCATCGAGCATTTGGTTTATCCAGCTGTATAACTCGCTTACGTTTTTCATGCGCATTTCTGCTGCTTTAGGACTCGCACTGGTTTCAAACAACCAGTCTTCGTAATGAATGCCTTTCATCAAGTCTTTTACGGCTTCTTTTGGATCGCTACGTAATACTTGGTCGCTAAGCTCTACAAACCAACGAGTGAAATACTGAATCGCATTTTTAGAAGGGCCATTAATCATGCCTAAAAACGCGTTATCAAAGGCGGCTTCAAATAAACTGCAATGACGGTCGTTTGATAACAGACCTAGTTTTTCTAGCGTTGCAGGACCAATTTGTCGACGCGGTGTATTAATAATTCGCAAAAAGGCATTGTCATCATCTTGATTCACCAATAATCGTAGATACGCCATGATGTCTTTGATTTCAGAACGTGAGAAAAAGCTTGTACCACCACTTATTTTATAAGGAATACGGTTGGCCGTTAACATCTTTTCTAAGATTCGGCTTTGGTGATTACCACGATACAAAATTGCATAATCACCGTATTGAGTTTTGTTGGTAAATCGATGACCAATAATTTCTGCTATCACTCGTTCCGCTTCGTTGTCTTCATTTTTAGTTTGAATGACACGAATAGGCTCACCGTATTCCATATTGGTTTTTAGCTTTTTGTCGAATACATGAGGGTTTTTGTCGATAAGTACGTTTGCAGCATGCAAAACACATCCAACAGAACGGTAGTTTTGCTCTAACTTTATTAAGTTTAACGTTGGGAAATCTTTACTTAGCAATACGAGGTTTTGAGGCTTAGCCCCGCGCCATGAATAGATAGATTGGTCATCGTCACCGACCACGGTAAAGTTTGCTCTTTTTCCAACTAATGATTTAACCATTTCATACTGACTGGTATTGGTATCCTGATATTCGTCCACTAACAAATAGCGGATTTTTTCTTGCCAGCGTTGTCGCACGTCTTCGTTTGTTTTAAACAATAAAGTTGGAATTAGAATCAAATCATCAAAGTCTAGCGCGTTATAGGCACGCAATTGATGTTGATATCGTTGATAAAGCTCTGCATATAAAGCCGTTTCAGAATCCGTTGCACCATTAATAGCCGTGGCGGGCAGTATTAAGTCATTTTTCCAATTCGATATTTGTTTGATCAGCTGATAAATGCTTTCTTTATCTTCTTTTAACTCAGGTTCCGTAAGTTCTTTAAGCAATGAAAAACTGTCTTGATCATCAAATAGTGAAAAGTTTTGTTTATAACCTAAAACTTTAATTTCTTTTTTAATGACATCCAGGCCCAAAGTATGGAACGTTGAAATACGCAGGCCTTTAATTTTTTTTCTGTCGTCAAATGAAGCGGCAATACGCTCTTTCATTTCTCTAGCGGCTTTATTAGTAAAGGTTACCGCGGCAATATTTTTAGCGGAATATCCACAGTTTTCAATCAAGTGTGCAATTTTATTAATGATAACGCGTGTTTTACCCGAACCAGCACCGGCCAATACTAGGCAAGGGCCTTTTACGTAATTTACAGCGGCTTCTTGTTCAGGGTTTAAACGCATAAATTAATAAATACCAATGGTTATGACAGAAATTTTTAATTGGATAGTCTCCTTACTTAAAAAGAAGATATTAATAACGAGCATATTAATAAGGGAGAAGCTATCGGCTTTATTTTAAGAGGGGCATAATAACAAACTTAGTTAAGTTTACGTAATATTTACTAACGTTTTAATGGCGATTTCGACTACACTGTTTTAACTCTAAGCTGTCCAAAATGAGAAGAGGAACCTTCATGAAAAAATCAGCATTATCTTTGGCCGTTGTTCTAGGTCTTTGTAGTACATCAACTTTTGCCGTTGAAAGCTTTGTTCAATCAGCAAGGAACTTGGGCAGCGGTGGCGTAGGCGTAACGTATGCGCATTGGTCATCTGCAGCAAACTATAACCCAGCCTTATTAGGCACAGCCGTTGGAACTGACGAAGACTTTTTTATGGTGCTAAATGGCTTAGGCCGCGTAGCAGACACTAAAGAAGACGGTGACAGCATTGATGCTATTGATCGTTTTGGTGACAAAGTTGACCGATTTGACGGCTTGCAGAATGTTGATCTTTTAGAAGGTGATATTTCTGA
>CAWUUQ010000037.1:0-10062 GCA_963925625.1 uncultured Psychrosphaera sp. | reverse complement strand
TCTTACCTGCCTATTTTTACCTTCACTAATTGTGATCTCGAGCCAAGTCGTTGGTATCGCAGCTCGTTCTCTGATAGGAGGATCTCGTTTCCAAACTAATTCTGGTTGCTCAATAATGCTTACTTTTGCAGGTTTTGTAAGACCATCTTTTAGCTCAACGCCTTCTCTAAGTGCTTGTAAGCTTTCTTCAGAGGGAGCGCCTTCTACTTGGGCCCAATAACACTTTGTTGTTTTGTGTTGTGGACTAGCAATTTTATTTTGCAATGCTCCGTCATTAGTTAAAACTAATAACCCTTCGCTGTCTCTATCAAGCCTTCCTGCAGGATATACACCTTCACTATCGATGAAGTCTTTTAATGTTACGCGGCCATCAGCGTCAGTAAATTGGGTTAGAACTTGAAAAGGTTTGTTAAACAATACAATTCTAGAATCTTTAGGAGACTCAGAATCGTTCATATTTTTTGACTTTTTATGGCTCTTATTAGAATTCCGTTGGGAATTAGCATTTGAACCACCCGGTTTATTAATTTTTTGTCCGCCAGGCCGTTGTTTTTTAGCAACTTGACCCTTATATCTGGACTGAGCATTCTTATTTACAGTTTTCATTAGGCTATTATAGTTAAAGGTCTTTCTTTAAGTAACGGTATTTTATAGTATGCACACCCAAAATTCAGACTTAAATTCAGAATTAGTCGGCTATACTTGTGTCCGACAATAAACACACTGCAAATGTAGGGAATCTAAATGACATCTAAAATCATCTATACAAAAACAGATGAAGCGCCAGCACTGGCGACTTACTCATTTTTACCAATTGTTGAGGCTTTCAGCAAAACAGCTGGTATCGAAGTTGAATCGCGTGATATTTCTTTAGCGGCGCGTATTATTGCAAACCTTGCAGAGTTCCTTCCGGAAGATCAGCGTGTAAATGACGACTTAGCATACTTAGGTCAGGTTGCAAAAACACCTGAAGCAAATATCATTAAATTGCCAAACATCTCTGCATCGATTCCTCAGTTAAAAGCAGCAATAAAAGAGTTACAAGCGCAAGGCATTAAATTACCAGAATTTCCAGAAGAACCTAAAACAGACGAAGAGAAAGCGATTAAACTTGCATACTCAAAAGTATTGGGCTCTGCAGTAAACCCAGTATTACGTGAAGGCAACTCTGACCGTCGCGCACCTGGCGCCGTTAAGCAATACGCTAAGAAAAACCCACATTCAATGGGTAAATGGGAAAAAACCTCTAAGTCTCATGTTGCACACATGAGTGAAGGTGACTTTTTCGCAAGTGAAAAATCGGCAACGATGAGTAAAGATGGTTCACTTAAAATCGAATTTGTTGGCGCTGATGGTTCTTCAAAAGTATTAAAAGAGTCAGTTCCAGTATTGGCAGGTGAAGTTGTAGATGCAACGTTCATGAGCGTTAAAGCATTGAATAACTTCTTAGCCAAAGAAATCAAAGATGCAAAAGAGCAGGGCGTTTTATTCTCCGCTCACCTTAAAGCAACAATGATGAAAGTATCTGACCCAATTATATTTGGTCACATTGTTAAAGTATTTTACAAAGATGTATTTACTAAACACGCTGCAACGTTTGAAGCGCTTGGTGTTGATGTTAAGAATGGTCTTGGCGATGTGTATGCTAAAATCGAAAAGCTAGACGAGGCAAAACAAGCTGAAATCAAAGCGGACATCATGGCTGTGTATGAAACAGCACCTGACCTTGCAATGGTTGATTCTGACCGTGGCATTACTAATTTACATGTTCCTTCAGACGTGATCATCGATGCGTCTATGCCAGCGGCAATTCGTACTTCTGGTCAAATGTGGAACGGCGAAGGTAAACTTCAAGACATGAAAGCGGTCATTCCTGATCGTTGTTATGCTGGTGTTTACCAAGAAACAATTTCATTCTGTATTGAAAATGGCGCTTTTGATCCAACAACAATGGGTACCGTTCCAAATGTTGGCCTTATGGCTCAAAAAGCAGAAGAGTACGGGTCGCATGACAAAACGTTTGAACTTCCAGCTAACGGAACAATAAAAGTTACAGACCAAGACGGTAATCTTGTATTTGAACACAATGTTGAAGCGGGTGATATTTACCGTATGTGTCAGGTTAAAGATGCACCAATACAAGACTGGGTTAAATTAGCGGTTAATCGTTCTCGTTTATCTGGCATGCCAGCCGTGTTCTGGTTGAACGAAAAACGTGCTCACGATGCACAAATTATCAAAAAAGTTAATATGTACCTAAAAGACCATGATACTGATGGTTTAGATTTACGTATTTTAGCGCCTGAAGAAGCAACTCGTTTCACACTTGATCGCATTATCAAAGGTGAAGACACGATTTCTGTTACAGGTAACGTATTACGTGACTATTTAACTGATTTGTTCCCTATTTTAGAGCTAGGCACATCAGCAAAAATGTTATCAATTGTTCCATTAATGAATGGTGGCGGTTTGTTCGAAACGGGTGCGGGTGGTTCAGCGCCTAAACACGTTCAGCAGTTCGAAAAAGAAAACCATTTACGTTGGGATTCACTTGGTGAGTTTTTAGCACTAGCGGCATCATACGAACACTTAGCAAATACGGTTGGTAATGAAAAAGCACGTGTTTTATCGGCTACATTAGATAAAGCAACAGCGAAGTTCCTAGATACTAACAAGTCTCCGTCGCGTAAAGTAAATGAGTTAGATAACCGTGGTTCTCACTTCTACCTATCTCTTTATTGGGCACAAGAAATTGCGGCTCAGTCTGATGATGCTGAGTTACAATCTACCTTTAAAACAATTGCAGAGCATATGACTGCAAATGAAGAGAAAATTGTTGCTGAATTAAATGGCGTACAAGGTGTTGCAATGAACATTGGTGGTTATTATAAACCGTCTGATGAAAAAGGTTTTGCAGCTATGCGTCCAAGTGCAACGCTAAATGAAGCCTTGGCTTTATTAGGTTAATGTAGAGTTTAGTTTTGTGTAAAAGGTCACTGCGGTGACCTTTTTTTATGCCTAAAGAGTGACAAAACGGCTAAAATTAAAATTGTTGATTGAATTTGATCTCTTTTGTTATTACAGTCACTTCAAATAATAAGAACATTGGAAAAAAAATGAAAAATATATTAATAGGCGCACTTGTTATATTGGCATTTGGTGCTCAAGCGAAAAGTAGCGATAACCAAAGTTACAAACTAATTACCGTGTCTACTTATTTAAACTTCTATTTAATGAACTTAAATGCGTGTGAAGACTTTCACCCAAGCACACGCCCTGAAGCATATGCAGCAGAAGGGAAATTATATCCTTACTTTGAAAAGCAAGATGAAAAAGTGGCAAAGCTGGACATTAACAAAGAAGACAAGATGGCCATTAAGAATACTGTTTCTGAACGCCGTACAAAGCTTGATCGTCAAATTGCGGAAGGCGAATTCACAATTGAACATTGTGAAGCAGTGATTAGCATTGTTAAAGAAGGTTTGGACGAAACATTACTAGCTTCAATAAAGTGAAATTAAAAATAAAGAAACGTATTTATAAATAGATTTTTCCAAAAAATCTAAATGAAAAGGGCCTGAAGGCCCTTTTTTTTTATACAATATTAAAAGGAATTAGTCTTTTGACTTTTCAAATCGAGCCTTTTCTTGCTCTTTTAACTCTTTAATTTTTGGTAAAGCTAAGCCCATTTCACGGCCTCTAAAACGTGCAAAGTACGTATTGCCAATAAATGCGCACGTTAGCAATACAAGCTCAATCGCAATAAAAAACTTATTACCAGAATAAGTCCATATTGCAGTAAGACCATGCAAGTAACACCACATAATGACAAAGTTACTCCATGCAAATGTATATGGATTACCTTGAATAATGCCTTTTATTGCAAATAACAACGGCACCCAAAATAGGGTAATAGTGATATAAGACAATGAATTTGTTTCAGGTTCTAAGATCGTAAATAAAAACGGATAATAGATTACTAGACCTAAAAAACCAAAGGTACCAAGTATTTGTAATTTTTTCACAAATCGAGCCATTGGAGCAGATTTAAAGTCTATGGGTGTTGCTTCATGATTTTGCATTGTAGTTTTGTGTCACTTATTTGGTTTATTATGATATTTATTTTATTAAGACATTTAGTTGGCGATATCAATTTTAATAACATCCTCACGACTCAGTCTTGCATTCGTATTGCCGTCGCTGCCAGTCGTTTGCCCAAGGATATCGCTATCTCACTTTCATGCTCAGTTAATTCAGCAGTTAATGTCATTCCGGATACATGACTAGCACCGTAAGGTGTTCCACCTGATTGTGTATTGTGTAAAGCTGGTTCAGAATAAGGAACACCTAATAACATCATACCATGGTGTAATAAAGGTAAACTCATGCTTAACAAAGTAGACTCATTGCCACCATGCAGGCTAGAGCTCGAAGTAAAAACGGCTGCAGGTTTGTCAATTAGCTTACCTGTTATCCACTGTGACGAAGTTTCTTCCCAAAATCGTTTTAATGGGCTAGCCATCATTCCAAAATGGCAAGGACTGCCAAGCGCTAAACCTATACAATCAGCAAGTTCATCGGTAGACACAATTGGATAAAGGTTGTCATGCTCTTTATCAGAATATTCATTTACCGTTCTAATTCTTGCCTCGATACCCTTACTTTCAATTCCCTTTGCGATGGCTTTAGCTAAGTTTAAGACCGAGCCATGGCGGGAATAATATAAAACTAAGACATAAGGCGCCGACACTAGATTATTTCCAAAACATTTTCAGGAGGACGCCCAATAACAGCCTTGTTGCCATTAATGACGATTGGTCGTTCTATTAACTTAGGTGTTTTAATCAGTAGCTTAACAAGCTCAATATCAGTTAAAGATTCGTTATTCGCTCCGACTTCTTTATATTCAGCCTCTTTAGTGCGAATAATATCTCTAACCGACACACCTAATTTGGAAATAACTGCCATTAATTCATCCGCTGTCGGTGGAGTTTTAAGATACTCTAAAATTTGAACATCAGATTGGTTACCCTTTAGTAACTCTAATGTTTGACGGCTTTTTGAACATCTCGGGTTGTGATAAATAGTAATACTCATTAAAAATTTCCTTTGATATCTTTTATATATTGTTGTCTTGAACGGTATTGATATTTTAAAGCTTGAATACGATTTATTTCTGCGTTGTCTGTTTTGCCTAATAATGCCAACGCCCTGTCCATTTCTTTGATGGCTTCATTGTAACGAGCAAATAAAGCAAACATTTCTCCACGAGCTACAAAGTGCCGGTACATATTGTTATCAGCTTTATAGGCTTCTGCGAGTATTTGTGTTGCTAATAGATCATTGGGTTTAACCAGTAAAAAATACTCAAGTAATTGTATCGCCTTTTTATTCATATTTGCAGCTAATAGGGCATTTGCATAGTTTAAGGTAACCACAGAATTATTAGGTTTTAATTTATAGGCTTGTTCTAATAAGCTAATTGCCATTTCAGGTTTTTCCATACCAATCATTAAATCTGTATAGGTGTCTAATAGGAAAAGATTATTGGGTGCTATTTCATTTAACTCACCCCATAATTCTACTGCTTCGGAATATTTTTTATTATCAACAAGTCGTAAAAGCAACTCATATTGCAGTCCAAACTTCTTGTTGCCCTGAGCTTTATTGATTTGATTAGCGAGCTGTTCAAAGTTTTTATCGCTTACATATGCTTGCGAGTCAGCTAAAAAACGGCCTTTAATACGAGCCTTTACAAGGGTGAACTCTAAAGAATCTGTATAAAACTGTTTCTCGTATTGTTGTGCTCTTAAACGTGCATCTGTGACCCTAGAGTCGCTCATTGGGTGAGTCAATAAAAAGGGGGTAATCGACGTTCTGTAGGGATTTTGTTCTAAAAGTACTGAAAAAAATTCTGAAGCCGCATAAGGGTCATATCCTGAATCTGCAAGTATATTCATACCTATACTGTCAGCTTCCTGTTCATTGCTTCGAGTGAAGTTTATTATTGCTTGTTGTGTACCCGCTGTTGTAGCCATCATTGTGGCCATCATCATTTGCGGATTTACGGCGGCAAGTAATATAGAGCCAACAATGCCCGCTAATGTAAGGGGTGAGCGAGAGTTAGTCGCTTCTTTACTTCGAGCAATATGACGTTGAGTCACGTGAGCTATTTCATGTGCTAATACTGAAGCAAGTTGACTTTCGGTGTTAGCTTTGGCAATTAAGCCTGAATGAATGCCGATATAACCACCATAAAACGCAAAGGCATTTATTTGATTATTGTTAACTGCAAAAAATGTAAATGGAAATCGAACGCTCTGTGCATTTGAAACCAATTTATTTCCAAGGTCATTAATATATTCTAACGTTAATGGGTCTTGCAAAACACTTGTTTGCCCGCGTAATTGTTCATAAATGATCGCACCTAATTTTTGTTCCTTTTCAATTGATAACGTCGAAAGAGCAGAAGCACCCAGGTCTGGTAAATCATTTTCTAAAGCCATTGACTTAGAAGCAGATAATAAAATAAGACTACCGAGTACTGAAGTCATTAAAGGTTGGAGTTTAGCGATCATAACGTAGAGGTATTATCCTTTAACTTGACTTGAGACAATATTGTCTTCAGGTGATTTATTGGGGTCGATACTTTGCTTTTTAAAGGCTTGATCTATACTTAGCCCTCTAATCTCGAAAACATTTACTTGTTGTTCCAGCATAGTAATCATTCTATTTACGACATTATGGGCATGAATAATCAGAGCCATATCGGCGTCATCACCATTTAACAAAGTAAAAGCAATAAATTTGTGTAAGTCGGGAATTCTAACCAGAGTTTTCATTTGTGAAGGATCCCAGCGTCGAAACTCAAGTCTAGGGTCGGAGTCTCGATACTCATCAATCAACAGGTTATTGACGTAAGGAAAAGCTAAAAGTTCATATCCTTGGCTGTTAAAAACATGATAAAGGCAAATTTTAGGTTTAGAACTGGGCTCTAGTGCATGTTCTGGTAATGAACGATCAGCGTCGAAGGGCAATCCTAACAACTGATAATTCCAGTTTTTGCGATCAACTATTTTTTTAAAAGCATTATCAAAACCATAGTGAATAAAACCTTCGGCATCGGCTATGGATTTTGCAACTAATTGAAAGAAAGCGGGGATTTCGCCCCAGTTAATCTTTTTCTTAAATGCATTGATATCTTTAATTTCGGTGTCATCTGACAAACCGTATTGTTCAGGATATAAGCCCATAATTCTCTTTATCTATGATCTACTACTGCACTAGTTATGAGGAACGTGTACACTTCCACCATTGTCTTAATATTTCGCGAGGGAATATAATATTGGCTCACCAAGAACAGTTTGATGGTCGAGGTTTAACTTGTCCACTCGCATTTGTGTTATTAAAACAGCACCTTTTAAAAAAGAACGTAAAGGATTTTCTACTGGATGATGACACAACGTTATATAATTTCACTCATTACCTGCAATCGCAAGGAATTGAGTTTAATAAAATGGTTCAAAACGAATATTATCATATTAACATCATCAGAAATTAAATAAGCCAGGAACGCAGTTATGTTAGATGTATTAAAACAATGGTACAGAAAAAACTTTTCAGACCCTAATGCCGTTACATTAGCAATGGTAGTGATATTGGCGATGTTGGCTTTTTATTGGTTCGGTAAAATTCTAACGCCAGTAATTGTAGCAGCTGTATTTGCGTTTTTATTAGAGTGGCCCGTCAAAAAAGTGTCTTCTTTTGGTGTTAGTAGAAATATAAGTACAGCCATTGTTATCACCGCGTTTGTTGGGGCCATGGTGACAACTATCGTAAAAGTTATACCGGTAATTTGGAAACAAAGCATCGCACTCGTAAAAGAATTACCCGAGATGCTCACCCAGGCAAAAACATTTATTCAGGAGTTACCTGCACATTACCCTAATATAGATCCAATCTTAATCGATCGTGTGATGGGTAATGTAGATAGTAAAATGGTTACTTTTTTAGAAAACTTATTACAAACCATAATGGCGTCAGTAACGGATTTTGTTGCGTTACTTATTTACCTAATTTTAGTGCCGTTAATGGTGTTCTTTATGTTAAAGGATAAAGTATCACTGTATCGCGGATTTGATCGTTTGTTACCTGCAGACAGAACGCTTATTTCCCAAGTATCAACGGAAATGAATGAACAAATTATTAACTATATTCGTGGTAAAGTAATCGAAATATTAGCCGTGGGGATTTCAACGTATATAGCATTTATAATAATGGACTTACGTTATGCTGCTGTACTTGGGTTATTAGTAGGACTATCTGTATTAATTCCATATATTGGAGCAGCGGTAGTCACTATTCCTGTTGCAGTAGTAGCCTTATTTCAATTCGGATTAAGCCCTGACTTTTATTATGTGATTATTGCTTACGGCGTGATTCAGGCATTAGATGGCAATTTGTTAGTGCCGTTATTGTTCTCTGAAGCTGTTGATCTAAATCCCGTTTACATAATTGTTGCCGTGCTATTTTTTGGTGGTTTATGGGGATTCTGGGGAGTGTTTTTTGCAATCCCGTTAGCGTCTTTAGTTAAGGCGTTAATAAACGCGTGGTCGTTTAAACAACTGCCTTTGGCTGAACAATCTGAAACGTTGTAGGTATTGATTAAATTATCCGTAAAATAATCAATTAAACTGCAGCTATAACTAGCTGTAATTAGGAAGTTATAAAAAAGGCCTACGTTTAAAATGAACTAGGCCTTTATTGTTTAGCTCAGTTAAAAAACTAATCTAATTTAATTATAGTATTCGCTTAATCACTCAATTCAGCTAATACATTTAACACCACATCGTGATGGTCTTTCGTTTTAAACTTATTAAAGAAGTGTTTTATTGTGCCGTCCTGACCTATTAAAAATGTTAAGCGGTGGATGCCATCATATTCCTTGCCCATAAACTTTTTTAAACCCCATACACCAAAGTCATCAGCGACCTTATGGTCCTCGTCGGATAATAAAGGGAAATTTAATTCATCACGTTCAGTGAAACGTGTTAAACGCTTTACTGCATCTGGGCTTATACCAACCGCTATAGTATTAAACTTTTCTAAATCAGCCTTAACATCACGTAAGTTTTGGGCTTGTACTGTGCAACCTGGAGTCATCGCTTTAGGATAAAAATATACTAGTACCTGATGTGATTTTAATGTTTCCGCTAAATCAAACATTTCACCGTTTTGATCAGCAAGTTTAAATAAAGGAGCTTTGTCACCAGCTTGAAGTGTTTTCATAGTTAGAGTCCGTTTTTATTTAAAAAATTAAGAAGTAGATTAATGCATAATTTCAGCAGGACGTTTATACATTAATGGTAATAGGGGTTATGACACAATCCATATTAAAAGATTGGCATAAGTCGTTAAAATCTAGTTCAAACTGAGTTAGTTGAGACAAGTCTGGCAATAAAATTTCAATTTGAGCCGACTGCCATGTTTGCAAGTTCGACTCACTTGCCTCACCTAAGGTTCTAATTTCTGTGCCAGAACGTAAACTTGTTATATCTATGCCTTGTTCGGCTAAAAATGACGTAAATATTTTAATTGTACCGGCCTTATCAGGGCCTTCCACGGAAATCAAAAAGTGTTGTTGAATGTCGTCTGGTAAATGTCTTTTTTGAGTACGTTTCATCATCGTCAGTAAGTTTAATTGCATTGATAGTGCAGGTAACTGACTTTCCAATTGTAATAGTCCTAAATGTTCACCTTCTAACAACATAATAATAGAAAATTCATTAGCAAAAATTGCCATTTTACTGTCAACCACATTACAACCACATTGATATACAAGGCCTGTTAGTTCGCTAACTAAACCTGTTTTGTTTTCACCAATTGCAGTAATAACTAAATATTGTGGAGCTGTGTTTATTGTGGACATGACTTGTGAAAATACTCGTGTAAATTTAATTCGGCCAAATAGTTTACCATATGCGAATAAAAACGCACCAACCACTATAAACTTACTTGTTAATTACATAACAGCTAAGTAACATAGCTCGCTTAAGATATTGG